>JAFWAC010000011.1 GCA_017507805.1 Clostridia bacterium | reverse complement strand
ATGCGGATTTAAGGGCAAGGTTGATTTAGAGACATTAGAGGATGGATATGTAAGTCTATACAACTATGAACGCCCGAGTGTTGCCCAGGCAAAGGTTGAGGATATTTCGGGCGGAGATATGCCGGGTACGATAGTAGAGACGGTGGGCGACTTTGTGGGCGATTGTCTGTTCACAGAAAAGGGCTCCGGCTTAGAGGCACTGCGCAACGACCTTGATATTGATGTTAAGGAGCGCAATGTGATAGTGCAGTATATACGCGACTTTTTCAGGTTTGCTAAGGAAAGGCTTTCGGGTCACAAGATTTCTCTTGAAATATCCCGATTGGAAAACCGTTTTAACCGCGCACTTTCGGAAGCTAAATTCACCGAGCCTGCATTCGGCGAACCGATGGATGATATTAAGTTTGCGAATGCAGTTGCGATATCTGATTCGGGTGAAAAATATGTTAATATTAAACCTGATGCTATTGATTTAAACAATGGAAGTAGTATTGCAAAAAATATTGCAACTATTCTTAGTGAAAAATTCAATAATTTAATTCTTGTTAATGGTCAATACTTTAGAGTTAATGCAAAAACCAATAGTGAGTTCACAGGTTCTGATTGGGCGTTAGCATTAAAAAAAGAGCATCCTGATTGGTTTAATGATAAAATCCAAACTCTCGCTTATGCAGATGATATATTAAAATCGGCAAAAAGTTGGATAAACAGAGCACCAAAACACCCAAGAAAGGATAAAATCACAAGCTTTGGGCACGGTGAAATTTTATACAAAGTAGGCAATAATGGATATTCAGCAGAAGTGATTGTTGGCTTAAAAGATGACGGTTCGGCGGTTTTATATGATATAATAAAAATTAACGACAAAAAAATAGTAGATACAAACAGCGTTGGTAAGGGAAAATCCCTATCCAGTACTGATGTATCTACTGAATTTAATATATCAAATGATGCTGAAAATGTCAATACTAATTCTACGCAGGAAAGCGGAGAATATTCCGAAACGGCGGAAAAATCGGATAGATTGGGGTTTTCAGTTCCGACTGAGGCGCGGATGTTGCTTAACAGCTACGAAAGCGGAGAAATCACCCGCGAGGAATATCACCAAAAGTTTGACGAACTCTGGAATAAGACCATTTCCGAAATGGAGGACAGGGTTCTGGCGGAAAAAATCTCTGCCGCGAAAGAGGGGAGAAAAATTCCAAAACAGCAAAATCCCGAAGCAATGGAAAATCTTGCAAGGTATAAAAGGGGAGAAATCAGCCGAGAGGAATATTTGCAGAACAATGACAGGCTTTGGGGTGAGGCTAACAAGAAATATGGCGCGATAGAGCAGGGCGAAAAATCGCAGACACCCATGCCGATAGCTGTCCCGAAAGCGGTTGCAGAGGATATGCCTACCGAGAGATTTGCAAGAACCTTTGTGGAAACAGGCAAGCTTACGGATGAAATGCTTGAAAAGTTTGAGGAAAAGGTGTTGCTTGGCGATTTCTCATATAAAGCTATATCGGATGATAAGGCAATGAAATATGCCGAGACAACGGTGCAAAAAGGAAAAGCCGAGGAGATTTGGGGAAATGTTGCTAACGGTACAGAAGCTATTAACAAAAATAATATTGCCATAGGCGAACAATTGTTAGCAGCGGCTTTGGAAGCAGGGGATACAAAAAGAGTTTTGGAATTATCTGCCGAGCTTGCAGATATATTCACAATATCGGGTCAGAATGTTCAAGCGGCACGGCTATTAAAGAAAATGACGGGTGCGGGAAGACTTGTAAGCCTGCAGAGAACAGTTAAAACCCTTAATAAAGACCTGAGAAATAAATACGGCGATAAAGCACCGGAAATTAAAATCAGCCCCGAAATAGCCGAAATGCTTACGGTTGCTAAGAGCAAAAAGGCAATTGAACAGGCTTATCAGGCACTGCTTCAGGATATAGCCAACCAAATGCCGGTTTCTTTCCTGGATAAATGGAACGCATGGCGGTATTTTGCAATGCTTTTCAACCCGAAAACACATGTTCGTAATGTTTTAAGTAATGCAATATTCACACCGGTTGTACGCATTAAGGATGTGATTGCGACAGGTATTGAAGCCGGAGTTGCAAAAGCAGGACTTATTGATAGTTCCAATAGAACAAAATCACTGATTATCAAAAAGGAATATGCCGCATTTGCAAAGGCGGACGGAAAAAGTGATGAGGTTAAGCAACTGCTCAAGGGAAATAAATACAACGACAAAAGCGCGTTGAAGGAAAAACAAAGAATTTTCAAAAGCAAAGCCCTTGAATTTATCACAAGATTTAACAGCAATGCCTTGGAAGCGGAGGATATGCTCTTTAAAAACAGACATTATATTCACGCGTTGGCTGGATATTTGCAGGCACGGAATGCAGACCTTAAAGTTGTGAGCAAGGATGTGCTTACAGAGGCAAGGATATATGCTGTAAATGAGGCAAGAAAAGCAACCTTTACCGATGAAAGTGCCTTGGCTAATTGGATACAGAATTTTGGGAATAAAAATCTTGCAACAAATTTCTTTGTAGAGGGCATATTGCCCTTTAAGCGCACGCCGATAAACATTGTAAAGCGTGGGGTGGAATATAGTCCTATCGGACTTAGCAAAACACTTGTTAAGGGTACATTGGATGTTAAAAGGGGCAAAATCACACCAACCGAATTTATTGACGGTTTGGCATCAGGGCTTACAGGTACAGGCATTATGCTTGCAGGTGTGTTCTTGACCTTAGCCGGTTGTATAAGCGGAGGCGAGGATGACGACAAAGAGTCGACCTTTGAGAAGTTGCTCGGCAAACAGGAGTATGCAGTAGAATTCTTTGGTCGCTCATATACGATTGATTGGGCGGCACCTGCCTGTATACCGTTCTTTATCGGGGTCGAGCTCGTTAATTCAATGAAAGACGGAGAGGAATTTTCGATTGCAAATTTAACAAATGTGCTTTGGAATACCTTAGAGCCGATAACAAATCTATCTATGCTAAGCGGAATACAGGGTGTAATTGAAGCTACAAGGTACGCGGATAGCAGTCAGACACTTTCAGCTATAGCCAGCGATGCAATTATCTCGTATGCTATGCAGGGTGTGCCGTCTGTGTTAGGTGCAGTGAGTCGAACAATTGACCCAACACAACGCAGTTGGTATATTGATAAAAATTCAAAGTGGTTTGACAGTACATCGCAAACGGTTATTAATAATGTTAAATCTAAAATTCCGGGTCTTTCCTATACGCAGATACCAAAAATTGATGCGTGGGGCAGAGTGGTAAGCAGAGGCGGTACAGCGGAAAGAATATTGGAAAATTTTGTTTCGCCGGGATATTATTCCAAAATGGATTATTCCGAAACAGATGAGGAGCTGAAAAGGCTTTTTGTTAAGACGGGAGAGAATGTTTTCCCAAAGGTTGCTCCAAAAAGCTTTACGGTTGACGAAAAGACCAAACAGCTTACAGCAGATGAGTATGTTACATACGCAAAGGCTAAGGGTGAATACTCTTTTGATTATATTCGGGAGTTTTTGCAATGCGATGATTACGGCGAGCTTAACGATAAGCAAAGAGCAACGGTTATAACCAACCTTTATGAATTTGCCAATGCAAAAGCCAAAACCACCGTTTCGGAATATGATATTTTTGCAAAAGGCGGGAAATATCAAACGGCGGCAAAGCGAGAACGGAACGGATACTCTGTAGTTGACTACTATGTTTCCAATGCAAAAAACAAATAAAATTTCAAAAGCGTTTATCTTAGCGGATAGGCGCTTTTGATTTTGTTCGTTTTGTTCGTATAGAAATGTATATAATAAGAGTGTGAGAAGCGTCCTTCAGGGCGCTTTTGGTTTTGTTCGTTTTTTGTGGGAATTTGTATATAGAATAAAAGCACCAAAATAAAGGAGGAAAAATATGTCATTAAGAATTTTGGAATACACCGTGGGTGTGGATTATATCTCACCGGCGGCGATACAAAAGGGCGGAGTGCAAAACGACCATCTTGCAACAAGCCTTAAATTTGTTTTGGATAACCCATTGAGGACTAAATTGTCAGAGCTTGGGAGTGGTGGTACGCTTTACTATCGCTTTGACGGGTATGACGGCGCAGGCGGCAAGAGTTCAACCGTTCCGCAGGAATTGAACCTTAGTGAAACAGAAGCACTTATTTACCCGATAGAAAGTAGGCTCACCCAATACGGCGGCACAATAAGGGTATTTTTGGTTATAACCCTTGTTAAGGATGACAAAACCGAAATGGAAGCCTATTCCTATGAGGTGAAGCTGATTTTAAAATCCTTGCCCGAAGCCGGAGATGTTTCGGGGGAAACACCCGAAAGTATAACAACCCTTGCAGTATCGGCAAAGGAAAATGCTGAAATTGCGGAAAATGCGGCAAAGGTTGCCGAGGAAGCAAGGGGAAAAACCGAGAACGCAAAGGCGGCATTAGAGGGCGGTACCGAATGGATATTTGACGGCGGCAATGCCGAGGGTGAAATAAGCATTGATTTTGCGGTGGATGCCGAGGTTACGGAAAGCAGCGCAAACCCGGTGCAGAGCAAGGGAATATTTGCATACATAGCCGCTGAGCTTGAAAAACTCACCGCAGAGACAGAAGCCAAAATTGCAGAGGCTAAAGCGGAGGCAAAGAAAGATGCTTTAGATGAAGCGCACCCGATTGGCAGTGTATATTACAGCTTTGAAGCAACATCACCTGCCGACCTTTTCGGCGGAACCTGGGAGCAGATTAAGGACACCTTTATTCTGGCTGTGGGAGACATATATCCTATAGGCAATTCAGGCGGCGCGGCAACGGTTAAGCTTACAGTGGATAATCTGCCGCCACACAGTCACATAGTGCCCACATCGGTTGGTGCCGATGGTGAGGGCGACAAGGATTATTTTTCACTTATACAACCGACTTCGAGCCGAAACGACACATCGACAACGGGAGAAATTGGTAACGGAGAAGCATTTAGCATTATGCCGCCGTACATCACAGCATACTGCTGGAAAAGAACAGCCTAAGGAGGGAATAAAAAATGTCAGAGAATACAAAGGATATAACAAGAATTTCTGCCAAAGCGCGGTTTAAAGCCCGGAGCGACACTGCGGAAAATTGGGCGGCAAAAAATCCCGTATTGCTTTCGGGTGAGCCGGGTATTGTCACCGATGGCACAGGCAGTGAAAAAATAAAATTTGGAGACGGTGAAAATCATTGGAACGAGTTGCCGTGGTGGTTAGGTCCTAAAGGTGAGGACGGTGAGCAGGGCAAGGACGGCGCCCCAGGTGAGCCGGGCAAAGCGGGCGTATATATCGGCAGCGAGGAACCGACAGATGAGGATGTTAGCGTCTGGATAGACCCTAACGGTGAGGACACCCTGATTTCGGTCAGCGTAGCCGAAACCGAAAACGGGCATACCGTTACCATAACCGATGCCGACCGGGAGCAGACCTTTGAGGTGCTTAACGGTAAGGACGGTGCAGACGGAGCGCAGGGCCCCCGAGGAGAAAAGGGCGAGCAAGGCATACAGGGTGAGCAGGGTCCGCAAGGTATACAGGGAATTCAGGGTGAAACAGGAGCAACAGGCGCACAAGGCGAAAAAGGTGAAAAAGGTGACACCGGCGCAGATGGGCATACACCGATTAAGGGTACAGACTATTTTACCGCCGAGGACAAGTCAGAGCTTATGGACGAGCTAAAAGCAGAGCTTGAGGGTGTGCCGGATTATTGGCAGACAGCACTTGACGAGGGTGCAAAGGCTATTAATACGGCTATTGAAACCGCCGGTTCCAACAAGTCGGCTTTTCTGTTCTATACTGATGCACATTGGGGCTACGGCTCGGCAATGTCGCCGAAATTATTAAAATATCTCTATGAAAATACAGCCATCAATAAAGTGAATTTTGGTGGCGATTATATGAATAATTACACCGTAGCCGAAGGTGAATATTTGGCAAAAATGCGCGAATGGAAAAAGGCAATAAGAAATATTCCTAATCATCACAGTGTTATAGGAAACCACGATTATTATGATGCTTATATTCCTGAACTTGAAAGCGATGCACAACAGTATGGATTTTTGCTTGCACCTGAAGAAACCAGCGATGTAGTTCGTGGGGATTATTTTCATTATTACATTGATTGTAATCCCGAAAAGACAAGATATATTTATCTTGATACAGGACTTCTTTCTGTAAGCGATAAATCGGCACAGTTTACTATTGATGCTTTAAACAGCACACCCGAAGGCTGGCATATTGTTGTGATAAGTCATATATGGTTTGTTTATGACAGTACGGAGACACCGACAATTGGCAGTGTTCCGGATTATTGCCAAAAGCTGCTTACAATATTTGATGCTTATAACGCAAAAAACAGCGGTTCTATCACTATGAACAGCACAGCAATTTCGTTTAATTTCACAGAAGCGGGTGGTTGTGTGGAATTTTGCATAGGCGGTCACACCCATGTTGATTACGATTTCACATCTGCAAACGGTATTCCGGTTATATTATGTCAAACTGACAGCTATCATTGCAGAGGCGATTATACAGCAACCAAAGGAACAATAACAGAAGCTTCCGTAAGCGGTATTATTGCCGATTACGATAATCGCAAAATTACAGTTGTGCGCGTAGGCAGAGGTGAGGGCAGAGAAATCGAGATTAAAAACTATGCCGTTAGTTATACCAATGTTCTGCAGTCAGCCATTGATACGGACGGAAGCGTGTATAACGGTATGGGGTATAAGGCAAATACGCGCTGGAGCTCATCGAGCGATACAGAAACAACAGCAGACGGTATCTACTTGACAGGATACATACCCGTTTCCGCCGGTGATGTAATTCGTTTGAAAAACATAACGATGCCTGAGGAGGATACAAACAATTGTACGGTATTTTTCTTTGGTTCAAGCTTTGGAGCAGAAACGAAAATTCATCAAGCGACCAATTTGACAGCTTACGAAAATGCGGCTTGGAAAGATAATAATCTGTCAGAGTTTACGATAGCAAGTACCGAGACAAGTGCGTATATCAGAGTACAGGCAAGTTATATCGGTGCAGACAGTATCATCACCATCAACGAGCCAATTGAATAAGGAGGGATTTAAGATGTCAGTTTTAAAATTAAAGGACGAAAACGGGAATTGGTATACCGTAAGAGCACTTAAGGGCGAAAAAGGCGACAAGGGAGATAAGGGTGAGGACGGAACAGCGGTCAATGTAGACCAAACCTACAACCCCGAAAGCAGCAATTCGCAGAGTGGTAAAGCTGTGGCGGAGGCTGTTGCGCCGTTTGAAATAAAAGTAGAGTATGTCGAAAATGAACTTGTAGCAGATAAGACTTTTGAGGAAATAACTAATGCAATAGCAGAGGGGAAAATGGTATATGTCAAACACGATAGCGGCTTGGCGCCAAATACTATTTCCCCACTTAGTTGGTATAGTAGCGCCATGATTGCGTTTTCCGTAGGAGCTAAACCTTTTGAAACAACAAGCTTATTCCATTTAGACTTGTATATATTTAGTGATAATCATATTGAGATTTCATATTATGAACCATTATCAAAAACGGAGCTAATTTACACAATTGATGAAGATAATTTAAAAATTGGGGGCGCAACAACAGATAATGCAGTAGTTAATTATGTTAATGACAAAGTCGGTGACATAGAAACAGCCCTTGATAGCATTATAGCTTTGCAAAACTCATTAATGGGCGGTGAATAATGTGTCAATAGCAGATAAACTATTAACCATAGCTGACAACACGCCGGCAGTATGTGAGACTGTTAAATCGGCTGTTACAACGATCAGTGGAGAAATCATAACGCTTGCGGATGTATGCAATACGGAACACGAGCTTTCAATAAACCTTACAAGTGATACCGTCACGGACTTTTCAGGAATTACAGTCAGCAGATACGGAAAGAATTTGTTAAATGTTAATAACCGTGAAGTTGTTTCGATTAACTATAGCTATAATACAGAAGCAAGAGAGTTCAACGGCAATAAACTTTTCTTATCGATGTCAAGCAATAATTATATAAACGCCTTAAACCTAATAAGTTATTCAATAGGAAAACAAATAAAACTTCTTTCACAAAGCCAGCCTTATGGTTTGGGGTTTGATGTTAAAGTTAAACCGAATACAACATATATTTGTTCTTGTAACACTTCAAATGGTGAAATTTCAATAGGGTTATATAATCAAAACGGTGAATATTTAAGAAATATTTATTTGCAATCGTCAGTCATTTCTTTCGCTACTAAGGATAATGAATGTTGGGCTAATATTGTTTTGAAAGCGAAAACAGACAACGTTGAAGCAACTATTAGCGATGTTCAACTCGAAATCGCAGACACCGCAACAGAATACGAAGCTTATAAAGAACCGCAAACTGCAACAGCCAACGCAGACGGAACTGTAGAGGGGCTTACAAGTTTATCACCTAATATGACGCTTATTTCTGATACGGACGGTATTTCTGCCGAGTGCAGATACAGAACGGAAGCCAATCAGGAAAAATGGGATAAATTCGCAGAGCTGCAAAGCGGATTTGAAGCGGCGAAACAGATTATACAAAGCTATTTGTAAAGAGGTGGTGAGGAAATGCAAAACATAACAGCGTGGGTGGCATTGGGTGGAGAGCTGATTGCTTTGATAGGTGTAATAACCCCGATAATTGCAAGGCTTAAAAAGCTTGCTGATGGAACAAAGTGTCAGCTGAGAAGCGAAATGCTGAGGATTTATTATCATAACCGTGAGGCGCAGACAATCAGGCAGTATGAATATGAGAATTTCATAATGCTGTATGAAGCCTACAAAGCATTAAAGGGTAATTCGTTTATCGACAAGATTTACAGTGAGGTTAAATCTTGGGAAATTGTATCATAAGGAGGAAAAGAAAATGAACAGTCCGTATAACGGAAAATTCAGGGTATCTCAAATATACAAGGGCACCGCGCATGACGGTCTCGACCTTGTGGGGGTAGACAGCAAGGAAATATACAGCACCGTAAGCGGTGTAGTGGAAAAAGCCGGCTGGGAGAACAGCCTGAACAAAAAGCATGGCTTCGGGCTTTATGTGAGGATAAAGCAAACAGGGACTAACGACCGTTACTATTTCGGGCATTTGTCAGAGCTTAAGGTTACCAAAGGTCAGACGGTTGAAAAAGGCGAGCTTATAGGTATCGAGGGCAGCACCGGAAAATCCACAGGCTCACACTGCCATTACTGCGTAAGGGGCAACAGCTCAAAGGCGCAGATAAGGGATATAACCGCAATAAGCGGTATACCGAACAAGCTCGGCACATATAATGACGGTGTAACCAAGGGTAAGCTTTACATAGTTAAAAAATCTTGGAAAGCACCGGCGATTAAAATCACTCCGTATATCTCACAGGCAAGGCTTATTGCAAAAAAATACGGTTATGTAATCTATGACCGGAACGGAAAAACAATAACCTCTTACAGATAGAAAGGAAGGAAAACAATGGATAAAAGCAAAATTTCAAAATGGTTTAAGGCGGCAGGCGTAAGAGCGATTAAAACGGTGGCAGAAACGGCTGCAGCAACCATCGGAACATCGGCAGTGATTTCTCAGGTGGATTGGAAGCTTGTAGTATCTGCATCGCTGCTTTCGGGATTGCTCTCTCTGCTTATCTCGGTTAAAGGTCTGCCGGAGATTAAGGTGTAAAAAAAGCCGCCCTAATCCCAAAAGGAACGGGGCGGTGTTTTCGTGTGCATTTTCGTGTGCAGTTGTGTGCAAAAATCACTTAATTTAAATAAAAAAGCTTTAATTACAAATTGAATAAAAAAGGCTTTAAAAGCGCATGAATAAAGGAAAAGACCGCTATTACGCGGTCTTTTGTTTTGGCGGAGTAGGAGAGACTCGAACTCTCGCGCCGGGGTTTAGCCGACCTACGCCCTTAGCAGGGGCGCCTCGTCACCAACTTGAGTACTACTCCGAATTGATATACGCTTTGGTATATATTTAATTTTTCAAACACAGCTATTAGGAGTTCCTCGGCTTGCGTGCCCTCTTGCGGTACCCAAAATTTTCTAAGGCTTGGAGCGCCTGAAAATTTTGACCGCTGCGCCTTTTCGCAGTCGCTTCATCTGCCGCAGGCAGCGCTTCTGCTCAAAGCCCGTCACCAACTTGAGTACTACTCCGAATTGCTGTACGCCTTAAAGCATATTAAAAAATGGCGGAGAGGAAGGGATTCGAACCCTTGTGGGGTTGCCCCCAAACGGTTTTCAAGACCGCCTCGTTATGACCACTTCGATACCTCTCCGAATTGAGACTAAGATATTCTAACATAACTTTATCAAAAAGTCAACACTGAAATTGAATAAAAAGCGGCTTTTTTCACGCTTTTTTCAAAAAAAGAAATTCCGATTGTCAAGCGCAGGCTTTCAACAGAAAAAACAGTTGATAAATTATATAGAATATGGTAAAATATACTGAATAAATTTGCGGTTTTAAGAGGATGTGCAAAGGTGCGAATATTAGGTATAGACCCGGGCTATGCCATTGTGGGCTACGGTGTTATTGATTACTGTGCCGGAAAATTTTCGGTTGTGGGTTGCGGAGCAATTACAACTGCGGCAGGTCTGCCGTTTCCGGAAAGAATAAAATCAATTTATGATGATATGCTTTGTGTAATAGATAAATATAATCCGCAGGCACTTTCCATTGAAAAGCTTTATTTTAATACTAACACTACAACCGCTATTGATGTTGCGCAGGCGCGCGGAGCGATTGTGCTGTCGGCTTACCAGAAGGGATTGAGTATTAACGAATACACACCCTTGCAGGTAAAGCAGGCAGTAACAGGCTATGGCAGGGCAGAAAAGCACCAGGTTATGGAAATGGTTAAAAGTCTTTTGCATTTGCAGGCCGTGCCAAAGCCCGATGACACTGCTGATGCCTTGGCTGTAGCTGTCTGTCATGCGCATTATTCGGGGTCATCATATTCAAGAATTTGTTCGGAGGCGAAAAAATGATTGCTTCTTTAAGAGGAAAGCTTATATTTTCTGATAATTCCACCGCAATAGTCGAATGTGGTGGTGTGGGTTTTAAGTGCTTTATTACTAAGGCAGCCTTTTATAAGCTGCCGTCCTTGGGTGAGGAGGTTTTTTTCCATACCCATTTTGCAGTCCGTGAGGATGCGATGGATTTATACGGATTTGCAGATATTGAGGAATTGAATGCCTTTAAGCTGATAACCTCGGTAAACGGGGTGGGACCTAAAATCGGATTGGCGCTTTTGTCGGAGCTGAGCGCCGGAAGTATTATGCTGGCGGTTGCCGGAAACGATGCCAAAGCACTAACTGCCGCTTCGGGTGTTGGCTTGAAGCTTGCACAAAGAATAGTGCTTGAGCTTAAGGATAAGGTGGGCGGCATAGCAACTGCAAATGCTTCAGATATAAAGGCTGTGGGTAATGCTGTTGCAAGCACCGCTTCAAGCGAAGCAATAGAAGCGCTTGTGAGCTTGGGATATACTAAGAGCGAGGCGGCATTGGCTGTGGGCAGACTTTCTCCCGAGCTTGCGTCAGATGAAATGATAAAGCAGGCATTAAAATCACTTGCAAGGGGGCTTTAAGAATTGATAGAGCAAGAAATGGATTTTGAAAACCGAATTGTTTCTCCCGATTATTGCTTTAATCAGGATGAAGCAGAGCTTTCCTTGCGGCCTAAAACTCTCAGTGAATATATAGGTCAGGATAAGGTAAAGGAAAATTTAAGTATTTATATTAAAGCGGCGCGTCAGAGAAACGAAACTCTTGACCATGTTTTGCTTTACGGACCGCCGGGATTGGGAAAAACTACACTTGCAGGAATTATTGCAAGAGAAATGGGCGTAAACCTCAGGGTTACATCGGGACCGGCAATAGAAAAGCAGGGGGATTTGGTGGCAATTCTCACCTCACTTGAGGAGGGAGATGTACTGTTCATCGATGAAATACACCGCCTGTCCCGCAATGTGGAGGAAATTCTTTACCCTGCTATGGAGGATTTTTCTCTTGATATTATAATCGGCAAAGGCCCGTCTGCGAGGTCGATAAGACTTGATGTGCCGAAATTCACATTAGTGGGCGCAACCACCCGTTCAGGTCAGCTCACAGCACCCTTAAGAGACCGTTTTGGTGTGCTTCTGCGTTTAGAGCTTTACACTCCTGAGCAGTTAGCTGAAATAATTATGCGGTCGGCAGGAATTTTAAATATACAGACCGACCGTGACGGTGCTTTGGAAATTGCCTCCCGTTCAAGAGGCACGCCCCGTATTGCAAACCGCCTTTTGAAGCGCGTCAGGGATATAGCGCAGGTTGAGTATGACGGTGTTATAAATGAGAAAACTGCTTCGGCGGCGCTTTCGCGTTTTGAGATTGACGAATTGGGACTTGACGATTTTGACCGCAAAATGCTAACCACAATAATCACCAATTACGGCGGCGGTCCTGTGGGACTTGAAACCATTGCCGCGGCAATCGGTGAGGAAGCAATAACCATTGAGGATGTCTATGAGCCGTATCTTATGCAAATCGGCTTTCTGAACAGAACAGCCCGCGGCAGATGTGTAACGCAGTTAGCCCGTGAGCATTTGGGGCTTAACGACCGCCCCAACGGCGGCGGTCAGCAATCTATTTTTTAATTAATACAATAAAGGAGAATTATAATGGGCAGATTATTTGGAACAGACGGTGCAAGAGGAATTGCAAACGCACAGCTTACCTGTGAGCTTGCTACAAACATAGGCAGAGCAGCAGCATTTGTGCTGACAGAGAAAACAACCGAAAAGCCAAAGGTGCTTATAGGTAAGGATACCCGCGTTTCCTCTAATATGCTGGAAATGGCTTTGGCGGCAGGACTTTGCTCTGTGGGAGCAGATGTTGTTCTTGTGGGCTTTGTGCCGACACCTGCAATCGCTTTTCTTGTTAATGACAGACAGGCAGATGCAGGTATTATGATTTCAGCCTCTCATAACCCCTGTGAATATAACGGAATAAAGATTTTTGACGGTAACGGCTATAAGCTGCCCGATTCTCTCGAGGAAAAAATCGAGGCATTGGTGCTTGACGATATGAGCCCGATTGAGTTTCCCACAGGCGGCGAGGTTGGCAGTGTGTTTATGCGTTACGACTATGTTGACCTTTATATCGACCACCTTGTGAAATCTGTAAATGCTGACCTCAGCGGTCTTAAAATCGCGATTGACTGTGCAAACGGCTGTGCTTCCTATACCGCCGAAAAGCTTTTCAAAAGACTTGGCGCACAGGTATATATGATGCACGATTCCCCCAACGGAATAAATATCAATCATCATTGCGGCTCCACAAATATGGAGGATCTTATTGACTATGTTAATGGTCACGATGTTGATTTAGGATTAGCCTTTGACGGTGACTCCGACCGTTGCCTGGCTGTTGATGAAAACGGCAAGCTGATAGACGGTGACCGTATGATTGCGGTCTTTGCGCTTGACCTTAAGGCGAAAGGCAAGCTTAACGACAACACCGCCGTTGTAACGGTTATGACCAATTTGGGCTTCAAGCATTTTGCCAAGGCAAATGATATAAATGTTCTTGAAACCAAGGTAGGCGACCGCTATGTCCTTGAGGAAATGGTTAAAAATGATTATGTTATAGGCGGCGAGCAGTCGGGACATATTATTTTCAAGAACTTCGCAACAACGGGTGACGGTCAGCTTTCTGGCGCGATGCTGGCATCGGTTTTGGCTTCAACCGGTAAGCCTGCTTCTGAAATTGCCTCTGTTATGACCGTGCTTCCGCAGACCATGGTTAATATAAAGGCTTCAAATGAGCTTAAAAGTAAGCTCGGTACCGATGAGGATATTATAAAAGCAATAAAGGATGTTGAAAAAGCGCTCGGTGAAAGCGGCAGAATTCTGGTGCGTGCTTCGGGTACAGAGCCGCTTATAAGGGTAATGCTTGAGGGCGAAAACATTGCAGAAATAAAAAGACTTGCAAAACAGGTTGCAAAGGTTATAGAGGATAAGGCATAAATGAGAACGGTAGAAGGCTTTAACGACTATGAGCTCATAGATGCCGACAGCGGTGAAAGACTTGAAAGATGGGGCGAGGTTATATTAATCCGCCCCGACCCACAGGTGATTTGGCAAAACAGCCGCACCGATAAACGGTGGTATTCTGCCAATGCGGTTTATCACCGTTCCCAAAGCGGCGGCGGATATTGGGAAAGGCTGAAAAGCGTACCCGATGTCTGGAGCATTTCTTATAATAATCTTACCTTCAGATTGAAGCCTATGGGCTTTAAGCATACGGGGCTTTTTCCCGAACAGGCGGTAAATTGGTCGCTGGCAAAGGAGCTTATCGAAAAAGAAAACAGAGAAATCTCTGTGCTAAATCTCTTTGCTTATACCGGGGGAGCCACTATTGCCTGTCTTGAGGCGGGCGCGGCAGTTACCCATGTGGATGCTTCAAAGGGTATGGTTCAATGGGCAAAGGAAAATGCCGCGGCTTCCGGTCTTGCAGACCGAAATGTCCGTTGGCTGGTAGACGATTGTATGAAATTCGTCAAAAGAGAAATTCGCCGCGGCAAGAAATACGATGCTATTATAATGGACCCGCCCTCCTACGGCAGAGGCCCCGGCGGAGAGGTCTGGAAATTAGAACAGCAATTAGGTGAGCTTTTAGAGGAAACGGGCAAGCTGCTTTCTGATGATGCAATCTTTTTCTTTCTTAATTCCTACACCGGCGGACTTTCGCCCACAATACTTAATTATATGGTAAAACGCCATGTGGCAGGTAAGCGCGGCGGTGAAATTTTCACCGATGAAATCGGTCTTAATATAACCCAAAAGGGAATAAGCCTGCCCTGCGGTAATACAACTGTCTGGAAAAGATGAAAATGGAAAATATAATTGAAATTAAAAAAGTGTCTTATGAGTATACCGAGGAGGAACGCATATTTGCTGCCGTAAAGGATATTAACCTCAATATCGAAAGGGGTAGCTTTACCGTGATTTTAGGGCATAACGGTTCGGGCAAATCAACCCTTGCAAAAATGCTCAACGGCTTGAAAAGACCTACCTTCGGTGATGTTATAATTGACGGAATTAATACCAAGGACGAGGAAAAGGAGCTTGAAATCAAGCGTAAGGTGGGGATGGTTTTTCAAAATCCCGATAATCAGCTCATCGCTTCTATCGTTGAGGAGGATGTGGCATTCGGCCCCGAAAATTTAGGGCTTTCACCTGCGGAAATCCGTGTCCGTGTTGATGATGCTTTAAAGTCAGTAGGGATGTACGAATTCAGAAAATCCACCCCGCACAGACTTTCGGGCGGACAAAAGCAGAGGATTGCAATAGCAGGCATAATTGCGATGCAACCTGACTGCCTTGTTTTGGACGAGCCTACAGCCATGCTCGACCCAAAGGGCAGAGCCGAAATAATAGACACCCTTATAAAGCTTAATAAAGAAAAGAATATAACGGTAATTTTGATAACACATTATATGGAAGAGGCTGAAAAGGCTGACAGGGTGGTAGTGATGAATGACGGTGAAATAATTGCCGATGGCCTGCCTGCCGAAATTTTTGAAAATGTCAGCCTGCTTAAATCGGTGGGACTTGATGTTCCCCAAACGACAGAGCTGCTTTATGCCTTGAAGCAAAAGGGCTTCAGGGTAAAGACTAATGTTATTTCCATAAAAGAAACTGCCGCAAGCATTGCCGCGGCGCTCGGTTCGGAGGAAAAGTGACTTGTCAATTTTAAAGGTAGAGAACCTTAGCCATTCATATAGCGGAAATACCCCATTTATGAATGATGCAGTTAAAAATGTAAGCTTTGATATAAACCAAGGCGAAATAATAGGAATTATCGGTCACACAGGGTCGGGTAAGTCTACCCTTGTGCAGCATTTGAACGGACTTTTAAAGCCGACAGAGGGTACAGTGCTGTTTGAAAATGAGGATATTTGGAAAAACGCAAAGGAAATCCGTAAAATCCGTTCTAAAATAGGGCTTGTGTTCCAATACCCCGAATATCAGCTTTTTGAAGAAACCGTTTTTGCGGATATTGCCTTCGGGCCTAAAAATATGGGGCTTTCGGGTGAGGAATTGGAAAATTGTGTAACCGAAACAGCATCGCTTATAGGCATAAAAGAGGAGTATCTCCAAAAGTCCCCCTTTGATTTGTCGGGCGGTGAAAAGCGGCGCGTGGCAATAGCCGGTGTAATGGCAATGAGACCTAAGGTTATTGTGTTTGACGAGCCCACGGCAGGTCTTGACCCGCGCGGACGCGAGGAGGTAATGAAAATTATCAGCGATTACCGCACTGCCACTAATGCTACCGTTATAATTATTTCTCACAGTATGGAGGATATGGCGGCCTTGGCGGACAGGATTATTGTGATGAACAAGGGTGAGCTGGTTTTATTTGATACTCCCGAAAAGGTTTTTGCTTCGGCTGAAGCCTTGCGTGAGATCGGCTTGGATGTTCCGATTGTTACAAGGGTTTTTGCAGGGCTTAGGGCTATGGGCGTGGCGGTTTCGCCAAATGTTTTCACCGTTTCCCAAGCGGTTGAAGCGCTTGTGCAGTTAAAGGAGGGTGCGGCTGATGCTTAAGGATATAACCTTCGGTCAGTATTACGAAAGCAATTCCTTGCTTCACCGTACAGACCCTCGGGCTAAAATAGTTCTGATGATATTACTCATAGTATTCATATTTCTTGCAAAAAATCTTTTTGCACTTTTGTTTGCAACCGCCTGTGTTGGGTGTATAGCCCTTATTTCAAGGGTGCCCTTCAGGCTTTATATCAAAAATATGAAAGCAATTTTACCGGTGCTTATTTTTACGGCTGTAATAAACCTATTTTACGGCGATGGCGGAAGGATTTTGTTGGAGGTCTGGAAGCTCAGAATAACCACCGGCGGAATATATAACTCGGTATTTATGGCGCTTCGCATAGTCTTGCTTATTTTTATGAGCTCTGTGCTTACCTATACAACAACCCCGAACGATTTAACGGATGCGATTGAAAGCCTTTTAAGTCCGTTAAAATTTGTCGGTCTTAAGGGCGCGGTGCATACCCTGGCAATGATGATGACAATAGCACTGCGTTTTATTCCTACACTTATTGAGGAAGCCGAAAAGATTATGAACGCCCAGAAGGCAAGGGGGGCTGACCTTGAAAGCGGTGGGCTTGTTGACCGCGTAAAGGCGCTTATTCCTATACTCATACCCCTGCTTATTTCCTCTGTGCGCAGGGCATACGAGCTGGCAGAGGCTATGGAATGCCGATGCTATAACGGCGGAGAGGGCAAAACCCGTATGAAGCAAATGCATTTGTCAAACACAGATTTCCTTGTGAGCGCGGCGGCAATCATTATGTGTGCCGGGATAATAATTCTTAATATTTTACTTTAGGGTAGAGCTGTATGAAAAGAATTTTACTTACTATAAGCTATGACGGCACTGCCTACCACGGCTGGCAGGTACAGCCTAACGGAATTACAGTTCAGCAGGTGTTGCAGGATGCCTTGGAAAAAATTTTAGGTGTAAGACCTGATGTTACGGGATGCAGCCGCACCGATGCAGGGGTGCACGCAAGGGAGTTTTGCTGTCACCTTGACTGTGAGGAAAAATTCCCTGACGAGGCATTCTTAAGTGGCGTGAACTCATTTTTGCCCGATGATATTGCGGTGGTTGACTGCAAGACTGTCTCACCTGATTTTCACGCCCGCTATGCTGCTAAGGGAAAAACCTATGTTTATAATATTTTGAACAGCAAACGGAAGGACCCCTTTTTATCAAGATACAGTTGGCGGATAGAAAGACCGCTTGATATCGGTAAAATGAACAGCTTTTGTGAAAAAATTGTCGGAAAGCACGATTTTTATACCTTTTCCTCATCGGGACGCACCGTTACCGATACCGTTCGCACTGTTAGTGAGTGCTATGTAAAGCGCGAGGGGGAAATGGTGTCACTCTATATCACAGGTGACGGCTTTCTTTATAATATGGTGCGTATAGTAACAGGAACCGCGGTGGCGGTGTCGGATGGTAAAATAAACCCCGAGGATACCGAAAAAATCCTTTCCTCCCACAAACGGGAATTGGCAGGAATGACCGCACCGGCGGCAGGTCTTGTTTTACAAAAAGTTTATTATTAGGGTGATGAAATGCCTGATTACAAGAAAAAGAAGCGCAAAGGAATATTTTCCGCGCCAAAGCCTAAGCAGGTGAAAGGTAAGCGGAGGGAGCATTCGGAGGCTCAGGACATACCGATGACACCTTCGGGCAAAAAGCGAAGCACGGTACAGCATAGTACGGGTATGAAGGTGGTAAAGGGGAAAAAGCGGGAGAATAGCCGCCGTTTTAAGGCTTTTTCGTCTGTTGCGGCAGTTATTCTGGTGGTTGTATTGCTGCTTGAGCTTATTTTGCCGGCAGGAATAATTGAGAACACCTCAAATTTAATATCGCTTATCGGAACGGGAAGCTATCCCTTGGAGCTGGACGGTACAAAAACCATTAATACCGTTTGTTATAATAACTATTATTATATACTTACCAACAGTCACATTTGTGCCGTTTCAGCGTCAGGCAAGGAGCTTTTTTCATATCCCCACGGATTTGAAAAGCCGATAATCAAAACCTGCGATACACGGGCGCTGGTTTTTAATCAGGGAGGAACTCAATGCCTCATATTCACACTTAACGGACTAAGGGAAACCGTGGACACCGAAAAACCGATAATCACCGCGGCAATATCGGATAACGGCACCTATGCGATTGTCTCACGCTCTGAAAAATATACCGCCGCCGTTTCGGTTTACAGTAAAAGGGGCAAAATGCTTTATGAGTGGTATTCTGCACAGGAAACGGTTAATAACGTAGGAATTGCGCCAAACGGCAAAAAAATTGCCGTTTCAACCTTTGCCTCAGGTGTCGGGTCTTATACCTCTACCCTTAGCGTGCTTAATTTCAAGTCGGCAACGCCTGAGTACACGGAAACCTTTGATAACACACTTATTTATAATATCGACACCTCATATCACAATGGCTTCGGGGTTGTGACGGGGAACACCTTTAAGTTTATTAAGTGGTCTAAAAAATATAAATCCACTGAATATAAAAATGAATACGGCACAGCCCTTTTCCGTGCCTGTGCTAACGGCTATGTTGTGGTTTATAACCGCGAAAACGATAAAACTGATAATAAGATTGCGGTTATATCAAAAAACGGCTCACTAAAAGCGGAGCTTGAGTATAAAGGAATTATCGGTGATATTCAGTATTATGGCGGTCATATTTATTGTATGAGCGATAACGATGTGCAGAAGCTGAGTTTGAACGGAGAAATTCTCAAAACTGCAGATTGCGGATTTGGCGCAGTGAGACTGTCGCCCTTGTCGAATGACAGCGCGGCAATTATAACCGAAAATAAAATCGAAAAAATAAATTTTGATTAGGGGCTTTGAAATGAAATTAATACTTGATCTTATAATAGCGCTCATAGTTCTGTTTTTTGTTATTACCTCGGCAAAAAAAGGCTTTGTCAAGGTAGTGGTGGAGGCTGTCGGATTTATAGCGGCAATTATTTTAGTGTTTACAATCAGTACACCATTGGCAGTGGCTACATATGATAAAATAATTGAGCCTGCAATGGTGAGCGCAGTTGAGAAAAATGCAGAGGAGTCGGCAGGGGAGACCGCGGAGCATGAAGCCTGGAATGCAATTCCCGATTTTCTGATTAAAAATGCCCAAAAGCTCGGTATTTCCTCAGAGGAGTTTGCTTCTGTTATGGAGGAGAATATGGTTGAAGGCAGTGTTGCCGCTGTCCGAGCCGCTTCCCAAAGGGTGGTAAGACCTGTTGCAATAAAAATATTAGGGCTTATTTATTCCATAATATTAATAATTGTGCTGTTGATTTTAGTCAAGCTTATTGCTAAAATAATAAACGGTCTGTTTTCCTTCAGCATTGTCGGAAAAGCCAACCGTGCTTTGGGAGCAGCGGTAGGCTTTTTAAAGGGTGTGGTTTTTGCCGTTGTTTTCTGTATGGCAGTTTCACTTTTAGTGTCTCTGACCAAGGGCGGTTTTCTCATTTTCACTCAGGAGAATATAGACAGCTCCTACATTTTTAAGGCAATAACACAGCTTACCTTTAAGCTGATTTAATTTTATAAAGGCAGAGGCGGTCTCTGCCGTAAAACCTAAGGAGATTTAAAATGAAGCTTTGTTCAAAGTGCAAAAAGCGTCCGGCAGTAGTTTTTATGTCGGACCTATCTAACCCTAATGCGGAGCCCGGCGGTCTTTGCCTTGTCTGCGCAAAGGAAATGGGTATAAAACCGGTCGAGGATATGCTTAAGCGGATGAATATATCTGACGAGGATATCGAGCAAATGAGCGAACAGTTTATGGATTTGATGGCGTTGGACGAGGAGTTTGACGATGCCGCGTTAAATGACGAGACATTTGATTTGGGCACCGCCCCTGCAATGCCTTTTATGAGTAAGCTGTTCGGAAGCCTTGGTGGGGATAAGAGCGCTGAAAAGGGCGCGGAAAAGGAGCAAAAATCCGAAAAGACGGATGCAAAGGAAAAATCCAAGAAAAAGCGCCGCCGTTTTATGGAGCAATATTGCACAAACCTCACCGAAAAGGCTCGCGCCGGACAGATTGATGTTATAATCGGCAGAGATAAGGAGCTTTACCGCACTATACAAATTTTATCAAGACGCAGTAAAAACAATCCTTGCCTTATCGGTGAGCCGGGTGTGGGTAAAACTGCCATTGCCGAGGGCTTAGCGCTTAAAATCGCCAACGGCACCGCCCCTGCAAGACTGCTTGATAAAGAAATATTTTTGCTTGACCTTACAGGGCTTGTGGCAGGCACTCAATTCAGAGGTCAGTTTGAAAGCCGCGTAAAGGGACTTGTTGACGAAATTAAGCAGGCAGGAAATATAATTCTGTTTATTGATGAAATTCATAACCTTGTCGGTGCAGGCGATTCTGCCGAGGGCTCAATGAATGCCGCAAATATTTTAAAGCCGGCACTCTCCCGCGGTGAAATTCAGGTGATAGGTGCAACCACCTTTAAGGAATACCGCAAATATATCGAAAAGGATGCTGCCTTAGAGCGCCGCTTCCAGCCCGTAACGGTTGAGGAGCCGTCTTTGAGCGAGGCAGAGGATATACTGATGGGTGTCAAGGGCTATTATGAGGGCTTCCACAATGTTGTTATTCCCGACAGTATTGTTAAAAAGGCGGTTTTACTTTCCGAAAGATATGTAACTGATCGTTATTTGCCCGATAAGGCGATAGATTTGCTTGACGAGGCATGCGCCTGCGCAAGCCTTGAAAATACAGCCATTGATGAGCTTTATGTTGCCAATAAACGCATTGCCGAATTTTCCGTTCAGCTTGAGGAGCTTGAAGCCGAGGTTGAAAATCCCGATTACGAAAAGCAGGCAATGGTAAAGGCAGAGCTCGAAAAATATAAGAGCAGAGCCGCCGAGCTTTACGAGCCGGCTTCACAAAATACCGTTACCGATGCCGACATTGCAAAGGTAATCGAGCTTTGGACAGGTATACCTGCTACCAAGGTGCAGGAAAGCGACCTTAGAAAGTTAGCTGAGCTTGAGGACCGCCTTAACGAGAGAATAATCGGACAAAAAGAGGCAACTAAGCTTGTGGCGGCGGCAGTTAAACGCTCAAGGGTAAAAACCGGCAAGCTTTGCCGTCCGGCATCCTTTATCTTTGTCGGCCCTACGGGTGTTGGAAAAACCCAGCTTGTAAAGGTGCTTTCCGAACAGCTTTTCGATACGCCTGAAACCCTTATAAGACTTGATATGTCGGAATTTATGGAGAAGCATTCCGTTTCCCGTATTATCGGAGCCCCTCCCGGATATGTCGGCTATGACGAGGCAGGTCAGCTCACCGAAAAGGTGCGCAGAAAGCCTTATTCGGTAGTGCTGTTTGATGAAATTGAAAAGGCGCATCCCGATGTGCTTAATGTGCTTCTGCAAATTCTTGATGACGGCAGAATAACCGACGCGCAAGGGCGTACGGTGAATTTTGAAAACACAGTTATTGTTATGACCTCAAACGCAGGCAGTGAGCGCACCGATAACCTGTTGGGCTTCGGCAAAACGGTGCAGGATGCTTCAAAGGAAAAGGCGTTAAAGGCGTTAGAGGGCTTTTTGCGTCCCGAATTCATTGCACGAGTGGATGAAATAGTGGTTTTCTCTTGCTTGGATGAGAAAGCAATGGCAGACATTGCCGACCTTATGCTAAAGGAATTGAAAGAAGCACTTTCCGAAAAGCTTATAGAGCTTGCATATGACCGCAAGGTCTGTGAATATCTGGCGGCTAAAGCAGTGGGCGGCAAGAGGGGAGCGCGCGAGCTTCGCAACTCAATCCGCCGCGAGATAGAAGCCAAAATCGTGGATATTGTGATTGATAATTCTGAGGGCAGTATCTCAAAAATTATGGTAGCGGCAGATAACAGTATTGAAATCAGTTTTGAAAGTATTTAACAGCAGCGCATTTTTCTTTCAAATTACCCTTGATTTTATGACAGTATTGGTATAAAATATAAAGGTGAAACTTGTAGCTTCAAAAAATCGACAATGGAGGAATTTTAATGTTAGTTTCGGCAAAGGAAATGCTTACCAAGGCAAAGGCAGGTAAGTACGCAGTAGGTCAGTTTAATATCAACAATCTTGAGTGGACAAAGGCTATCCTTCAAACTGCTCAGGAGCTTAATTCACCCGTTATTCTCGGCGTTTCCGAGGGCGCAGGTAAATATATGTGCGGCTATACCACAATTGTTGGCATGGTAAACGGTATGATTAACGAGCTTGGTATCACCGTTCCGGTTGCTCTCCACCTTGACCACGGCAGCTATGAAGGCGCTATGAAGTGCATTGAGGCAGGCTTTTCATCCGTAATGTTTGACGGTTCTCATTACCCCATCGAGGAAAACCTTGCAAAGACCAAGGAATTGGTTGAAATCTGCAATTCAAAGGGACTTTCCCTTGAGGCAGAGGTTGGCGCCATCGGCGGCGAGGAAGACGGTGTTGTTGGCAGCGGTGAGGTTGCTGACCCCGAGGAATGCAAAATGATTGCTGATTTGGGTGTTACAATGCTTGCGGCAGGTATCGGTAACATTCACGGAAAGTACCCTGCAAATTGGGCAGGCCTGAGCTTTGAAACACTTGACGGTATTCAACAGCTTACAGGCGATATGCCTTTGGTGCTTCACGGCGGTACAGGTATCCCTGCCGATATGATAAAGAAGGCAATTTCTTTAGGTGTTTCCAAGATTAATGTTAATACCGAGTGTCAGTTGGCTTTTGCTGAGGCTACAAGAAAGTATATCGAAGCAGGTAAAGACCTTGAGGGCAAGGGCTTCGACCCCAGAAAGCTCTTGGCTGACGGTACTGCCGCAATCAAGGCAACCGTTAAAGAGAAAATGGAGCTTTTCGGCTCGGTTGACAAGGCTTAAGCTGTTAATATCATTAGAGATAAAAACCACGGCGGTAAGGAGTAAAATCCTTGCCGCCGTAATTTTATTAAGGAAGGTATAAAACCCACATATATGTTCAGTGTATGCGATTTTCACTCATAGGTATACAATGTTAATTTGTCCTCCTCAGGACGGTAAATGCCAAGAAAAAGCTTTTTGGCAGTTTTATACCCCTGTAATTTAATCTGATTTTCAAGCCAAGCTTCATTTCGCCCCATACGCGAGAGATTTTCACTCATCACACGGCCGTCCATAATTACCTCTACTCCTATATGAGTCGCCTTGGCGGGGATTTTTAAATCATCAGGTGTTGCAGGACGGTTTGCCGCTTTTGGTAAAATTGATATCTTACCGTTATGCTCAAAAATTGCTGTTTGTATCTCATCAAGCTCGAAATATCCCTGCTCGCGGCAGAGTAGCATAAACTCAGACAAATCAAGCTTCGCCTGCTTTAAATTCTTACGGTAAAGCTTGCCTTCGTTCATAAGAATTGTTGGCGTGCCGTTTATATATTTTCGGGAGCGAGGAATTTTGTGAACAATTAAATCTAAAAGCAAGGATACAAGTCCGTATATTGCAAGTGCAATCAAGGGCTTATACGGTTTTTCCAATTCGGTTGCAAGCTCCGCACCGATTGAGCCGATAGTGATACCGCTGACATAATCAAAAAAGTCAAGCTGTGCCACTTGCTTGTGTCCCATAATCTTGGTAATGGTAAACAACGCAGCTACCGATAACAGTGCAGTTAATATGACCTTAAATATCTCCATTTTATCACCTGTTCGTTTCTTTTTAGTGTGTTATAAAATGAAGTAAATATACAATTTTTCAAGCTAAATATTCAAGTGTTTTTTACGGGAAAAGGGTGGGTTAAATTAGTTTGAGAGACTGATATATTATCCCTTAATCGGCACAGCCACCTGTGTTATATAATCATCGCTGTTTTTTCCGCGGTTGGGTGGACCCTCCATATAAATAGAACGGAACGAGCCTGTAATTTCGATGTTGTTTTCTTTTACATAAGCCATTAGTGCTTTGATGGCGGTAGCAGTTCCCTCGTACGGTCCACGGTAATAGATGCAAAGTGCTGGAGTTTCAGGGAACTCTATACGCTCAGCACCTTCAAAATCATCCTCTACGGGAATACAGCACATAAGATCTAACTTATCGGTCGGGAGCGATACACGCATAGTAAACATACGGCCAAGCATAGCCATTTTACCGGTACGGGCGGCGGCAATATATGTATCTCGCAGAACATTTGCCGCAACAACTACATTTTCACACTCATAATGACGGCAAAAGCAGACCTGTCGTGGCAGAGTGGTTTTTCTTACGGTCAGATCGCCTTGCTTGGCTGCACGAACCTGAAGCATCTGAATATTTTTATCTAATGCAGACCGTAGATCCATAAGGCGCTTCAAATGCGCGTCAATGTTTTCTGTGTCGTAATAGTATTCTGCTACCTCTTTCAGGGACAGCCCCAATGCTTGCAAGGAACGGATTGCCCTGATCTGTGTCATATTGTCTGCCGAATAATATCTGTAACCGCTTTCTTCATCTTTTACAGCAGGGGTTAAAAGTCCCATATCCTCAAAAACAAGCAAGGTTTTTCGGGTGACACCCATTATTTTGGTAACCTCACCGATTTGGAATAACGATTTATCATGCTTTTTCATTCGCGCGCACCTCTAAAAACAAAAAAATCGGAAATTAGTCTTGACTTGTCCCTTAGGGGATGACTTATAATATAGTATAATAGTATAAATGTGTTTTTTCAAGATTAATTTTGAAAACTTAAATTTATCAGGAAAATGAAAATCATGGAGGTAAAGCTATGAATATGGGAACAGGCTTCACTAAATCGAAAGCAATCATAGTCGTTGTTGCCGCGGTAGCGGTTATTGCGCTTGTGGTAACAATGGCGGTTGTTTTAAAGGGTTGTAAGAACGATTTGCCGGCACAGGGAGACGGAACAACGCAGACCGCCCCCACCGATTCTGATACACCCTCAGCCGATACACAGGCAGATACCTTTATCGTTACATTCAAGGATTATGACGGTACGGTTTTGGATACTCAGAAGGTGGAAAAGGGCGAGTCGGCTAATGCTCCTGCAGACCCCGCGCGTGAGAATTTCACCTTTGAGGGATGGGATAAGGCGTTTGATAAGGTTACCTCGGATTTGGTGGTGACAGCTACCTATACCACTACCAAGACTGTGATTTATGCGGAGCATGTTACAGTAGATAAGAGCTCGGGCGAAGCGTCAATAAATATCCGTGTTATAAACAACCCCGGTATTATGGGTGCGGTTTTAAAGGTTTCGGTGGACGATAAGGTATTCTCCTTCAAGGAGGGCAAAAAAACCGAACATCCCGGACTTACCCTTACATCTCCCGGCTCAGACGCAAAGACTTCCCCCTATACCTTTATGCTGGATGCTCTGGAGCTGCAAAGCGAGGATAAAAAGGACGGCATCTTGTTTAGTCTCACCTTTAAAATCAATGACACAGCCGCTTCAGGCAAATATGATGTGAAATTATCCTATGATAAAGGCGCTGTTTTCGATGAAGCCTACAAGACACCCAAGGTATACTTGGAAAATGGCTCTGTTACCGTTAAATAAGGAGGAAATACAATGCTTAGAATAAAGAATAATTGGTTAAAGCAAGCACTTTCTGTATTGCTGGCTGTTGTATTTCTTTTACAGCTCGTACCAACAAGCGTAATCGCAGATGCTATTGATGCCGCAATGTCCCGAACCTCCGATTACACCCCCGGTGATGTCAACGGCGATGGCAGGATAGACGCATTGGATGTAAACTTAGTGCGCAGACACATTGCAGGCGGCTATGATGTTAAAATTAATGCCCTTGCCGCAGATGTCAACGCAGACGGTTATGTTACTGCAAAGGATGTGAGCTGTATCCGTCAATATGTTGTTGGCGGCTACGGCACTAAGCTTTTGCGCGGCTTGGAGCGCTTTACCGTTAAGTTTGAAACCGGCGGCGGTACAGCCATTGCGGATAAAATCGTGCTGGAGGGCACTCTTATCAGCACTTTGCCGACACCTTATTGGGTAGAGCATATCTTTGTTGGCTGGTGCTATGATGCCGCATTGAAGCAAACGGTTCAAAGCACCGATAAGGTTACAAAGAGTATTACCCTCTATGCTAATTGGTTAGAGCAGGCACCTCTTGACACCTTAGATGTCGTAACCTTTGCAAGCGCAGTAGATGTTGATACCGACTTTGCTATTACGGTATTGTCCTCTGACCCGAATATGACGGCTGATGATGTTTTGGCGGTTATCAGCGCAACCGATTTGACCGATCCTGATGCTGAGAACATCATTACAGTAAGCGGAACTACGGGTGCATTCACGGTCAAGGGAAGGGACGGCTTCAGTGAGGGCTGTTCTTA
This sequence comes from Clostridia bacterium, assembly GCA_017507805.1. Lineage (GTDB taxonomy): Bacteria > Bacillota > Clostridia > Oscillospirales > Acutalibacteraceae > UBA737. The sequence goes on along the minus strand of JAFWAC010000011.1, from coordinate 15,482 downwards.
CCGCATCACCTTAAACAGCGATAAGCTCACCTTTAAGGACCAGCCTGAGACAGCCCGTGATTATAACTTCACCGTCCACCGTGACGAGGTTATGAACCTCACTATGAAGTCGGATATTAAGTACCTGCCTTTAAATAAGGTAAGTAATATCATTAATAACGGTCAGAGTGTTTCTACCTTGGATTTAGCTCTGTATGAGGCTAAGGACAACACAGTAACAGTAACCGACCTTTCAACAGGTAGCTTTAACTATACGGGTAACAGCGATATTAAAATGGGTGACATCGTTTGTGTCTATGACGGAGAAATTCCGACCAAGAGAACAAAGGATACACCTGAAAGTAAGCTCGGTGACATGGCTTATCTTGAAATCACCGAGGTAAGCGGCAACAAGTATACATACGAAAGCGCTGACGCAGAGGATGTTATATTCACTCCCGATGTGCTTCCGATGCCCGAAGCCGCCGATACCGATACCGATGTTAATACCGTAACGGTAGAAAACAAGTATCTCGATTATTCTGCAGATATATATTCCTATAATAATTTAGACAGTCAGACCACCGTAGATGTTGGCGATTTCCTTGCCTTCTATACCGGTGATTACGGTGTAAGCACAGGTGAAAATGCCGCCGCCCTTACAGGCTACGGTAAGATTACAAAAGTAACCGCGAATGATAATGATACCACTACCGTTACCTTTATTAAGGTGACTTGGGAGGATGTTGAGTCCTGTTTGGATGTTTACACCGAGGAGGAAATGTCGGCGCAGGAGCTGCTTGAGGGTATGGACACCGAGGAAATAGAGTCCGAAATCGAGCAACAGGCAGTGAACAGCGGCTTTGCTGAGGAAGCGGCATTGTACCTGACCTCACTTTCCCTTGCAACCGAAAACTTTACTGCTCTTAGTGAAAATATTAATCTTGAGGATTATAAGGTTACTCTCAAGGACGGAACAGCCGTTTCCCCTGAACAGCTTAAGCTTATGGCAGGTGGCGGAATCAAGGTAGAGATTGAGGAAACCACCGTTAAGGCAAGAGTAAGTAAAAATCCAACCCACCTTGGAGATATCGCAGGCACAGATGCCGACAAGAAGGGTATATCTCTCAGCTTAGATGTAAAGGTAGTCTTTACCATCTCCTCTGATAGCTCTGACGGACATTTGGAAATCACCATTACAGGTAGCTTTGTTGAGGAGATTGGTGTTGACTTTAGCGCAAGCGCTGATGCTGTCTGGGATTGGGCGGTTATCATTCCTTATATTTCCGATATTAAGGCTGCCGCAAATGTGGATGTTATGAACTATACCGCGATTTCCTTTAATGCCACCATGGTAACCAAGAAAAATGATGACGATGATGAGGAAAACGATAAAGACGACAATGGCATTGAAGGCGCTGTTGATATGGCTGCCAAAATTAAGGAATTGCTGAGCGATGCCGAGGCAGAGGATGGCGATAATGCAGAAAAAGCAGTAGAAAACCAAAACAAGCTGGTTCAGCGTTATTCCGAAATGGTTAAGGCTGAATCGGATTGGATTAAGCTTTTGGAAAAAAATATTACCGAGGTTAAAAAGTCTATTCCCTTTGGTATTCCGTTGATTAACATCAGCTTTTCACTTGACTTCGTGGTTCAGCTGGATGCCAGCATCTCGGTTGGCTTCGATTTTGAATACATCGAGGGCAAGCGCCATGTTTTCTCAATCAGTCTTAAGGCAGGCGAGGTTTATTCCGACACCATCGAGCTTCAGGAAAAGGCTTACGAGTTCTGCTTCTATGCTATGGGCCGCATCGGTCTTAAGGCAGGAGTTGAGATGGAGTTCTCGATTTATGCGATTTCAAAGAAGCTCGGCTCGGTAGGCTTTAATGCAGGGGCAGGTGCTTATACAAAGCTGTACGGTTATTTCTTCTATGAATTAAAATATACCGCATCCAAGGGCAAGTCTACACAATATAGCGGTGCCTTGCTGATACAGGTTGGTATCTACTTGGAGCTTGGTCTTGAAGCGCAGGCGCTGGGAGGCAGATATTCCGCAGAGGTAAACCTTCTTGACAAGGAATGGAAGCTTTACGAGGTAGGCCACCGTGATAATGTGCTTGACTTTAATATGAAGCAAAGCGATGTTCCTGATATTAAAATGAAGCAATTTGTACGGCAAATTCAGCTTTCGGACGATTTCTTTAATATGTACTACCTTGACCTTATAACAGGCGAGGACAAAACCGCTGTTTATAATGATTGGAATGACCCCGAGAGGGAGGATGACTTCAGAAACGGTGAAAACTTTATCATTACAATGACCAATGATAAGTTCACCTATGACCCCAAGAACAACATCATTGCCGTTCATCCTGATGAGGACGATTTGAAGCTGACAGGAGAAATGATTGTTACTTGGAAGAAAAAACCGATGTCCTTCAGCTCCAAGCCGATTACCCGCACACTTTCACTTTATTGGGATAACCTTCGTGACGGTTATATGATTGTGCCCTACACCAACGGCGGCTCATATATTCCAATGATTGTTAAGGATTATGAGTCGGCGGTAACAAAGCCTGCAAATCCCGAAAAGCTCGGTTATACCTTCGCAGGCTGGTACAGTGATGCGACACTTAAAACACCTTATACATTCCCCAAGCAAATGCCTGCGGCAGATGCCTCTATCTATGCTAAGTGGAAGGCTCGCAACGATATTCCCTATACGGTAGAGCATTATAAAGAAAATTTCCGTTCGGGTGAATATGAGCTTTATAAAACCGAAACCTTTAAGGGTACTACCGATACCTATGTAACACCGGATGTTAAGACATACACGGGCTATGTAGCTCCTGCTAAGGCAGAGCTTAAGGTTGAGGCTGACGGTAGCGCCGTGCTTCGCTATTACTACAACCTTGAACGCCACAACATCACCTTTGATGCAGGTAAGGTTGACGGGGAGGATGTTACCGCCGAGACCGATGTCACCTATAACCTTAAATACGGTGCAAGCATTTCTGCTCCTCAGATGGCAATGAAGGGTTACAGCTTTGTAGGCTGGACGGTTGACGGTACAACCAAGGTAAATGTTGCAGAAACAGTGGGCACAAAGGATTTAACCTATACGGCAATGTGGCAAAAGGATAATGATACCCCTTACCGCATTGAATATTATGTTGAGCAGACAGACGGCAGATATACTCTTCAGAATATGATTGAGGGTGAAACCGTCACAGGCAGGGTATTCACAGACGATTATTTGCGTTCCCTTGCCGTTGAGGGTGCTACCACCGCCGACCAAAAATTCCTGCTTGAGGATGCTATTGTCTTTGAAAATATGACCGTAAAAGGCATTGTTTGTGATGAGGCAGAGGTTGACGGCAGCGGAAAGACGGTTATTAAGATTAACTATGGTCGTAAAAAGCACACCTTAACCTTTGACCTTAATTACAAAGGCTCTACACCGATTGTTAAGGAGCTTTATTACGAGTCCGAAATTATTGCACCGCAGAATGTAACCCGCACAGGCTATACCTTTGTTGGCTGGGAAATTACACCTGCACACTTAATGCCTGCAAACAGCCTTACCTATAAAGCAGTATGGAAAGCAAACGACAATACCGCCTACAAAGTAGAGCATTACAAGGAGCAGCTTGATGGTTCTTACATCCTTGCGGATACAGATAATTTGAAGGGCACTACCGGTAGTGATGTAACACCTAATGTTAAGAGCTACACAGGCTTTAAGGCACCGTCTACTCAGACCGTAACGGTTAAGGCTGACGGAAGCTTGGTAGTGAAATACAACTACACCCGCAACTCCTATACCGTTACCTTTGATGCAAACGGCGGTACAGTAACACCAACAAGCATCACCGCAAAATACGGCGAATCAATTAATCTGCCTGCCCCCACAAGAGAGGGCTACGGCTTTAGCGGCTGGTATAACGGCTCATCTGTATTCAGCGATGCCGCAATGGGCGCTGAAAACCTTACCGTAAAGGCAAAATGGACTGCAGGACAGTACGGCTACACCGTAAACCATTATCAGCAAAATGTTGACGGTAACGGTTATTCATTAGCTAAGACCGAAAACGGTACGGCTGATATGGATAGCGATGTAACGCCTAATCATAAATCCTATGAAGGCTTTACAGCCCCTGCAGCTACAACTACCATTACCATCAAGGTGAATGCTCAGGATAATGTGGTGGATTACTATTACACCCGTAATCAGTATACCCTTACATGGGAGCTTGGTATCGGTAGCGCGGACGGTCAAAGCTACACCCAAGGAAAGGTTTACTACGGCGCAGCAGTTACAGCCCCCATTCCTGTAAAGAGGGGTTATACCTTCAAGTGGAGCAAGACACCCGTAACCGTAATGCCTGCAAGCGACCTTACCTATATCGCTGATTGGACAGAAAACAGCTATAAGGTTATTTTCCACGCAAACAACGGCACCGCAACAGAGGATACCGTTGAGCTCAAGTTTACCGATGCGTTGGGCGATAACACCTTCAGCTACGATGGCTATATATTCACAGGCTGGTCTGACGGTGTTGATACCTACAACGCAGCAGATAAACTGAGCCGGCTTGTAACAGACGGTGTTGATACATACCATCTCTATGCAGTATGGCAGAAGCAGAGGTACAGCATCACCTATGTAGGTGTTGAGGCTGATGAACACGATAACGCAACCGAGTATACGGTGGAGGATACCGTAGCTCTCAGCGTACCTGACGAACGCACAGGCTATACCTTTATCGGCTGGTACGATAACGCCGCCTTTGAGGGTAATGCTGTTCAGGGTATTGCGGCAGGCTCAATCGGTCACAAGCTGTTCTATGCTTTGTGGGAGGAAAATACCTATACCGTTGTACTGAATGTTAATGACGGCACAGGCACATTTGTTACCACCGAGCCGATTCTTTACACAGGCTATCTGCCCGAAAACACCTTTGAACGCGTTGGATACAGCTTCCTCGGTTGGGCAACTGCAACAGATGGTACAAACACCTATAATGACAGCGCGGCAATTGCCGATATAGCAGGCAATGCTAACGGTGCAAACCAAGTAACACTCTTTGCCATTTGGAAGCTGAATGAATATAGCATCACTTATAGTGATTGGAATGTAGGCTCTGCTGCCAACCCCAACACAGTAACAGTATACACCGTTGCCTCTGAAAGTGATGTTGTTCTTGCCTCACCTACCGCAAAGGCAGGATATAAGTTCCTTGGATGGTATGAGGGTGAAACAAAGATAACCGCCATTGCTAAGACGGCAGGTAAGGATTATAGCCTTGTTGCTAAGTGGGCACACGCAGGTACCTTTACCATTAGCTACACAAGTACCACCAATCGTGTATCTACCTATACTATAAAGAGAACACTGCCCGCTAAAACAGTAGTTACTGCTGAGCCACAGGTGGTATATGTCCGTACTCAAAACGGAACTGCTTATGGTGTTACCCCGGAGGTCGCAACAGCTTCTCAGCAGGATAAATACCACTTTATCCATGTTAATCCCACAAAGGAAGGTAGCGGTATAGCAACCTTCACAGCCTCCGACTTCAGCAAAACCGTTACGGTTACTGAAAAGGATGATAACAATGCAGATAACCCGTTATCCAGCTATCAAATTGGCGGTAAAGCCCGTTATTACCGCGTGGAGCTTTATAAAGTAGTTGATTCTACAGGTAATTGCAACGGCGTTTTAGGCAGCACAAAGTCCGTTAAGAGAACAATGCCTGTAAGTTCTTATCAAGTACCCACCGGTCTTTATACTTGGTATAGCCACCGTGTAATAAATGATCCTATTACCATCACAGATAGCGGTTATGGAAAGAACGATTGGCGTGATATTTATCCCAAAACAATTATGAATATGTATCTTACCGATGCTCAAGAAAAATACCGCGATTTAACTGCTACTGATTATGCATTCCGCGTCACCTTTGATGTTAAGGAGGTTGATAAGGGTTATCAGTGGGTTAAGTTTACTGATGCGACCAACCGCGGCGGTTCAACCCTTGCAGAGTATCGTTTCGAATCGGCCGGAACCTCAAAGGCTGATTGGGGTAAAATCCTCAGCTTACCGCGTTATAATACAAATACTTATAACGGATATGTGTTTAATGATAAAGATGAAGATATGGTATCAAACAAGTGGACAGTAAAAGATACTTCAAGCTCAACACCTTATGCATTAATCGCATTAAATAAAAATATGAGTATATGCTTTGATGCAGCAGGTGACGGTGATGACGATTGGAAGTACAAAAATCTTGATGTTCATCTCAGAGTATATGATTATAATGAACCTAAAGCCAGAAATGTTTCGCCACTTGCGCTCACTTCGTATGCAAAAGATGAAGCGGTAGTACTCACAGTGATTTACAACGAACCGATTAATTCAATTTCAGGTACTCCGTCACTTACTCTGTCTTCAAAACTTAAACAATATTTTAGGAATCCAAGCTATATTGATAACGGTACAGGAACTAACACAATTTCATTTACTTGTTATGCGACAAAGGATCTTACAGCAGATGATATAATGAAAATTAATGAATACCTTGTATATAATGAAAGTAGTGTAGGTGGATCGTTTGCTTCAAATATCGGCACCTTAAGCGCATATGTTTATGATATTTGCAGTGACTAATCGTAGGTAATTCATTTAAAGCTTAACTAAAAGGGAGGCACCGTAGTTTAGCTATGGCGCCTCTCTCAAAACGGAAGTGACATTATGAAAAAGAAAACGGACAGTCGAGGACGCCTGTCCCTGCAACGCATCCTTTGCATTGTGCTCTGCCTGTGCTTAATCGGCGGAATTATCCTCACGGTGGAATACTTTACAAGAGAGCCTATAATAATCGGTGTTATTGATACAGGTATTTCCTCTAAGGCAATCCCTGCTGACCATATTTTAGAGGGCAAAAATTACATAGACGATGCAAAAACTACCGAGGATACCTACGGTCACGGCACTGCGGTGGCATCGGTTATTTTGGAGCATCTGCCGCAGGCAAAATTTGTTCCCCTTGTCAGCAATGCTTATGATACGGGCAAAATAAAACAGGTGGATAACGACACCTTTGCTCAGATGATTAAGGATGCGGTGAATGTCTACCACTGCCAAATCATTAATCTGAGTGTGGGACTAATTCTTGATAAAACCGCTGTCCGTGAGGCGGTGGAATATGCCGAGCAAAAGGGTGTTTTGGTGGTTGCTTCCGCGGGGAATGACTACAAGTCAGACGGCGAGTTTAAGTATTACCCTGCGGGCTATGATACCGTATTTGCAGTAGGCTCTGTAAACAGGAAAGAAACTGCCGTTTCGGATTTTTCTCAGCGCGGTGAGTGGGTTGATATCTATACCTGTGGCGAAAAGGTTAAAGCTGCAACCTTAAGCGGCAAAACCAAGGTGAATGATGGCACATCCTATTCTGCCGCAAAGGTCACTGCACGCGCCGGACGCCTTTTGCAAAAGAATAAGAGCCTCACTCCGGCACAGCTTCGTGAAAAACTGCTGAAGAAAGCAAATGAGCTTCCCGATGGAAAAAAATATATTGAATAGGCGATATCGCTATTGACAAGATTTGTAAGCACATATTTCTATATTCAAAAAGGAGATAAAAAAATTATGAAAAAGATTACCGCACTCGCTTTAGCACTGCTTATTATCCTTTCTGCACTCACTCTCACCGCTTGCGGTGGCAATAAATCCGGCGGCGAAGCCTCAAACAATACAAATAAGGAAGCCTCCGTTTATGAAACGGTTGCAAAAGCAATTGAAAACACCTTAAATGCAAAGTCTTATGATGCAGATATTGATACCTTACTCAAAACCGATTTAATGGGAAGTAAGTCGGAAAATTCTGCCGATGTAAATATCAAGGCTGCCGCCCTTGATACCGATAAGCCCAAGGCTCTTGCTATCGGTAAGCGTATTATGGAGGGCTATACCTCTGACCTTAATGAGTATTTTGACGGCGAATGGAGATATTTTGGCAACGCTGAACAAGGCACCTACAAGACACAGTGCACTTTTGCCGAGTATGCCAAAGAGGTGGGCAATCCTCAGAGTATTGTTACGGCGCTTCCCGAAGCTCTTTTCGGTAATGCTCAGAGCAAGAAAAACGATGATGGCAGTCTCACCGTAACGCTTACCGCCGATGAAGCAACGGTTGAGAGCCTTTATAAAGATGTTGTGACCGCAATTGTATATAATGTTTGCGGTGAAGACTTAACTCAGGTAACAACCAAGAATGGCACTATTGTTGTTACTGTTGCTGATGGTTATGTTAAAGAATATAAGGTTTCCTTTGTATCTGAAATCACCGCAGGAAGCGATAAGGTTACCTATGATTCCGCGAATTCTGTAACCTTCATTAGCTGTGGTAAGGACATTACCGTAACTGCTCCCGCTAATTTGGATAATTACTACGAGATGGATCAATATTAATATATCAGTGATATTATATACGCAAAAACACCCTGCATCGGCAGGGTGTTTTTGCGTATATAAATTATTTCTAATGATAAAATTATCACTTATATAAAGCGAAGAAAATAAAATCACAAAGGATAGAACATGGATATATGAATGTAGCTTTGTGTTTGCAAAATTCAGGCAGAGACAATTATTATAACTTCAATTTTGATTTTATTGTGTTTATGTAATCCTTAGGAGATTGCCGTTCATAGGATTTAAAAGTTTTGCTGAAATAATGAATTGAGGAATAACCTACTTTTTGTGATATTTCTGTAAGACTTAATTCACCTTCACGCATAAGCTTTTTTGCTTCCTTTATGCGAAGGGTATTTATATAATTAAAAACAGTTGTGCCGTATGCTTCTTTAAAGTTTTTACAGAGTGTGGTTTTGTTTGTACCAAAAATGAAGCAAAGGTTATCTAAAGTTATTTTTTCGGTATAGTGGGTATTAATATAGTTACTGATGTCGCCGGTTTTTTTGCTTGCAGAGGAGCTTTTGGCACGAGGTATGGAGGCTTCGGTGGATCTTATAAGTTCTATTAAGAACATCTCAAGCTTAAGCTTAAGCATTTGATCCGCACCAAAGGGATGATCCTTGCGTTTTTTCATATCCTTAAGATTAGGCACATCATAGGGCGGTAAAAACACAGCGTGCCCTTCTTTAATGATTTCGGTCAAAATTTTAACAAGGTCGTTTGAAAGAGTATATGGTGTTTGAGAAAAGGAATTTAACTTGTCACAGTCACACATGAACCCGATTATAATTACATTCGGAGCTTCTTTACCGACACAGGAAAGCGAATGGGGCTCATTATTCCTGTGAATTAAAAGCTGTTTTGCCTCCAATTTGCCACAAAAATTTTCTGCGTCCACATTTATTGAACCGCTGTCTACATAAACGAGCTCCTTAAAAGGGTGTTTATCCTTAAAAGTGGAATAGTTATTGGTGAACTCAAAATAATGCACATTGGCAATTTTTTTCACATTTATATCCACTCTAAAGGGCTTCAGTTTAAAATCCGTATCCGGTCTGTTCAAGAAAAAATCCCTACCTTTTTTAATTTTATATAACGATAATAACACGAATTTCAATATTTTGTCAATATTAAAAAAAATTAATATATTACAAAAATAAATTAATATTTGGCAAATACAAATAGCATAAGATAGGTTATAATAAAATCGTAACAATTAGGCGTTTTAGACAAATCCGTTAATCGAGTGATTGGCAGTAATTTGGTCGCCTTGGTTTTATAGTGTCCTTTGCGGAACATATTTTTGTTACCTTTTTTGTATATTTGAACGGGTTATTAAGGGTGTGATATTTATATGGAAATATGTTCTAATGAATGCAGTAACGATATTTGTTATAATGAAAAATACTATATAAGAAGCTTCGGAACACAGACCTTTGTCAAAAAAGACAGCATAAACGCAACAAATAAAAATAATTGGGACGATTATCATATTCTTTTGGTCAAAAGCGGAAGCTGTTTATTTGAATATAAGGATAAAAGATGCGTTTTAGATAAAAATTCCTTGGTTATCTGCTACCCGGGAGAAACATCTAAATATTATTGGGACGGTACATATTCTGAAAGCAGGTATATTTGTTTTGGAGGGACGGAAATTCCTAAATTGCTGGCAGATTGTAATATTCACAGCGGCGTGTTTAGGTGTGAGAACTCTATAAAGGTTTTAAAGATGTTCGAAAAACTGATTGAAGCCTGTGAGATAGCGTATGTCCGCAGTAAAAATAGGTTGGTGTCGACAGAAGCAAAGTGTGCAGAAATCAAAGCAGTTGCTCTTTTTGTGGCACTTATTTGTGAAGTTTCCGAAAGCATAAACGATGTTTTGCCAAATCCCATGGTTGTGGCACAGACGATGGATGTTATTCGTTCACACTATAATGAAAGAATTTCGTTAGAGAATATAGCCAAAAGTAACGGCATCAGTAAGCAGGCGTTGGTTGAGCTTTTTCATAAGGAAACCCACCTCACGCCGAATAAGTATCAAAGAATGTTGCAGATAGAAATGGCAAAAACCTTGCTTTTGGGTTCAAATATGAATGTGGCAGAAATAGCCCAAAGGGTAGGCTTTAGCGACCCGCTTTATTTCAGCCGAATATTCAGAAATTACACATCCTATTCACCAACCGATTACAGAAAATTTGTTAGCAGTAATTAATATTAATTTCCAAACGGAGTGGTATTTATGAAAATTAAGTTTTTCGGAACAGGTCACGGAGTGCCTGCAAAGGAACGGTATTGCCAATGTATACTTGTGGAAGTAAACGGTGCGAATTATGTTTTCGATGTAGGAGCACCGATTGCTGATTTGCTCCACAGAGAGGAGACCCCCTTTAATACGGTTAAGGGGATATTCGTAACACATTTGCACGCGGATCATATAACAGGGATATTCCATTTTTTGGATTTAGCAAGCTGGTATTACAGGGATGTTGAGGTTGAGGTTTATCTGCCTGAAAAGCGAGGTGTTGAAACCTTAAAAATGGTTATGGATATGTATTCGGGGAACGATGAGCCTTGCGAGCGCATAAGAACTTATTGTTATGATGAGAAGCTTTGCTATCGGGACGAAAATATCTGTGTGTCGGCAATTGCAACCAAGCACATGGGAGAAAATAACCTGTCCTATGGCTTTATAGTTAAAGCAGAGGGGAAGCAAATTCTTATCTCGGGAGATTTGAAGTACAGTTTGGAGGATTATCCTACCGTTTTGGATAAGGAGAATTTTGATTTTGTAATTTTCGAATGTGCCCATTTTGAGCCTGCTGAGCTGTTGGAGCGCGCCCGTAATGCAAAAACCGAAAAAATGGCTTTGGTGCATGTTTTTCCGTTATCAAAGTATGATACATTTAAAAATTACAGCGATACTGTGCCGTTTGAAATGATATATCCTGAGGACGGCGAAGCTATAAAGCTTTAAGAAAAGGAGTGAAAACATGAGTGAAACAGTATTACCGTGCGTGCTTGAGGATAGAGAGTATCCGTTTCCGCCATATTTTCCAAACAGAATGTATATGGCAATTTTTCGTTTGTGGGATACCGTAACTGCCGAAAGATTGGCATACGGGCTTGACCTTCCGCTTGAGGTGGTGTTAAAAGCCGCTGAGGATATGGGCTTGCCTGAGCAGAGGCAGACACAGTTGGAAAAATGGCCTGAAAGAGGACGCATTACAACGATTAAAAATGCGTGGCATATCCTGCCTTACGAGCAACTTCTCAAGGTTTTGGATATGAGCGAGGCTGAGCTTGCGGCGGCGTTAAAGGACGAGGACTTTTTGGATGCTAAGCTGGGTAATTTCAAGCCCTTTTGCAAGCCTATTCGCCAAGAGGAGCTTTCTGCCGAGCAAAGGGAAAACCTTTCGTGGATTAAGGGAATTGTAAAATCTAATTTTGCAGATATGTTTTTGGGTGAAGAGCCGTTTGAATTTTTTGAAAATTCGCCCGATGGTGAAAAAAGCGTTGTTATAGATAACGATGATGAGCTCCGTTTGATTTATTCCTATTGCGGACTGTATGCGACAGCGCTTGACAGGGATATAAAAATCTCTTACCCTGAGGAGATGCTGAAAAAATACCGCGCTTCGGGGGTTAATGCTATATGGATACCTGTGGTTTTGTATCAGATTACCCCGTTTCCTTTCGATGAAAGTTGCTCTGAAGGTTGGCAGGAAAGACAGCAACGGCTCAAAGAGCTTGTAGCCCTTGCGGCAGAACACGGTATCAAGGTTTATCTCTATCTTAACGAGCCGCGTTCAATGCCAAACGCTTTCTTTGATAATCACCCTGAATTAAAGGGTGCAGTTGAGGGGGCTTACACCGCGCTTTGCACAAGCGACAAACGCGTGCTTGAGTACATAAAGAATGCTGTGACAATGGTTTGCGAGGCGGTGCCTGATTTGGGCGGATTTTTCCTTATAAATGTTTCCGAAAATCTTACACATTGCAAATCAAGAGATAGTAAAACCGAGAGCTGTCCTAAGTGTGAAAATACACCGATTGAGGAAACTGTTGCCGCGATAATTACCACCGTTTACGAGGCGGCACAGTCGGTTTCTCCTTCTATCCGTACCATTGCATGGACATGGTCGTGGAAATATTATATGTCACAAGAGCAGATGTTCAAATGTATAGACCTTATACCCGCGGGTGTTATAATTCAAACCACAAGTGAGAGACATAAAGATATTTGTATTGGCGGTATTGAATGGCAAACCGATGAATACAGTATGTCGATACCCGGCCCCAGTGATTTTTCTGTCAGTGTTTGGAATTATGCACGCAGTAAGGGACACGAGGTATCGGCTAAGGTACAGGTAAATGACACATGGGAATGCAGTACAATGCCTTTTCTGCCTGTGTTTGACCTTATCCGCGAGCACATAATTAACTTGAAGGCTGCCGATGTGCATCACCTTATGCTTAGCTGGACCTTGGGTGGATACCCTTCGGTTAATTTAAAGGTTGCTACCGAATGTATGAAAAATCCGGACGAGGCGGCTTATGACGAGCTTCTTAAAAAGGAATATGGTGAATATTGGCAGATTGTTAAGCAATCCGCAAGTATTTTTTCAAAGGCATTCAGAGAATTTCCTTTCCATATAGACTCCCTTCGTATGGGCCCTCAAAACCCGGGTCCGGCTAACCTGCTTTATGAAAATCCGCTTACAAAGCACGGCTTCTACGCTACCATGACCTGCTTTTCATACGATACTATTGATATTTGGCGCGGAGTATATCCTAAAGATGTTTATGTAAATCAGCTTAAAAAATTAAGTACGATTTGGCGTGAGGGATTGAAATTGATAGAAAATATGCCCGATTGTGATTATAAACAGGTGGCGCATGGCGGATATTTGCTTTTCTACTCATCCTATCTGCAAACCGAATTTATAATGAACCGCGAGGGAACGGACTATGAATACCTTGCCTACATTGCAGAGGAGGAAAGCCGCGCAGCAAAGCAGATGTACGATTTGATGGTTAAAAATTCAACAATAGGCTATGAGGCGGCAAACCATTATTATTTCTACAAATGTCAGCTTGCAGAAAAGGTGATTTGCTGTGAATATCTTTTAGAGAAGTATAGAGGCAAATAAAACGTCCATATTTTTAAAAATAAAATCCATTCCATATAAATTTACAATGATATATACTTTTAATATACATAATCGCAACATTGTATGGCGTTTGCGGTTGGTTTTGGGGAGGTGCATAGAGCATAGAATTTTTCAGCAATTCTTGGCATTGAAAAAATAAAATTAAAAGGAGAAATGCACAAATGAAAAAAGATTTTGTTAGTAAATTGTTTTCAGGCAAAAGCATAAAAAAAGCAATTTCTTTAGTTATTTGCTTGGCAATTTGCTTGATGGCAGTGCCTTTTGGTGCCTTAGCTTCAACAGAAGTTGAAAACAAACCTATCAAAGTACTTGCTATTGGAAACAGCTACTCTAATAATACTACAGAGTATGTTTCGAGAATAGCAGAGAGTATGGGTTTAGACATTACTGCAGCTAGCCTCTATTTCCCCGGCTGTGCACTTTGGCGTCATGTTCACTTCTATGAGAACTATCGAGATTTAGGACATGATGGCTATTATGAATCCGCCTATGATCAGCACTATGAAGATCTCTACGTAAACGGTGCTGCTGTAGGGGGATATGCCTCTATTCAGGAGGCTATAGCATACACTGATTGGGACTACATAACCATCCAGCAAATGCCCGACTGGTGCGATGATATTGATTCCTATTGGACCGAGGAAAACCCCTATATCACAAAGCTTTACGGCTACGTTTTAGACGAGCTTGAGAAAAACAATAACAATAAGTGCGAGATACTTATTCATCAAGGTTGGTCTTTTTCACACGCAATGTCTATAGACAATGCCTATGAATATTATCCTCGCGACTACGAAAACACTCGTGATTTCTTCGCCGCTATCGAGTCAACAGTAAATCAGGCTGCAGAAATTGTTAAGACCCAATGCGGACTTGATGCAGCTCCCGATTTAGTTCTTTCAGGTAAGGCCGTACAGCTAGCTAAGGACGAGTTCGGCTTCGGTGACACCTACGGCGCTTCCGATTCGTTGTATGCTGATAATGTAAGTCATCTTAGTAGTTTAGGAAAATATCTTGCGGCTTGCGTTTGGATAGAGACCTTTGCTGCTAAGGCAAATCTTTCTGTTACCGATGTTAGAACGACCGACTATTTCCCAATCGGTCAGGGAATAACTGCAGATAAAGCAGCTGCCCTTCGCTCATGTGCTCACGAAGCGGTAACAGGCGAGGCTGACAGCATTTACGAAGAAGATTGGCGTGCAGTTCCTTGTGGCACAGGACTTGAAGTAACTAACTATTTCGGCGAGGTTCCGGAGGATGGAAAACTCGTTATACCTGCTAGCCTTGATGGTAAAAAGGTATATAGCGTAAGCGATAACGCCTTTAAATATCTTGAAGGTATTAAATCTGTTACCATTCAACCTACCATTTGGGATGGCACAGAAGTTCCTTGTACAAAGGGCAGCGGAACAGAAGCAGACCCCTATTTAATCGAAATTCCTGAGCAATTGGCATATTTGGTTAAAAATGGTGGCGGTAGCTACTATAAGTTAATAAAAGATATTTATTTAAACGATGTTAGTAAAATCGATTGGTCAACAGGTGAAGTAGAGGAAGGTTATGAGGTTAAATCTTGGTATTCCTCTGCAGATATTACTGATGCAAATGCATTCCGTGCAACATTGGACGGTGCTGGACACGTAATTTACGGTCTGTATAAAGACACAGCAGAAAACACCGCAACAGCATTATTCCCGAAAACTTCACAGAACACCTCTGAAGCTATTAGAAATTTAGGAATTGAATCATCATACCTTGTAGCAGGTTGGTATTCGGCAGCATTTGTAGGTGATACAGTTGCATCAAGTGCTACAGGAACATTAACAATAGAAAATTGTTATGTAGGTGCAGAT
>JAFWAC010000010.1 GCA_017507805.1 Clostridia bacterium | reverse complement strand
GAGAATTGGAATAAAACACATAGATTTGGCGGTAAGGTTTGGGTGGTTGGAGGACTTATTTTATTGCTCTCCATTTTTCTTCCTCTAAAAGCGATGGTATCGGTTGTGGTATGTGTGATTGCTGCTTTGGCAATTATTCCTATAGTTTACTCTTATTCCATTTACAAACAGCATCAAAAGGCAGGAATTGTATATGCTGAAGCGCCCAAAAGCGGTGCAGAAAAAATTGCGCTCAGAATAACCGCAGTTATAGTACCCATCATTTTATTAGGTGTTTCCCTTTTGATGTTTACCGGCAACATTGAGGTAAAGTGTGAAGATACAGCATTAACGATCAATGCAACCTATTGGACAGATGTAGAAATCAATTATTCAGAAATTGAGACTGTTGAATACCGTAAGGATTTAGATGTAGGTGTTCGCACCAGTGGCTTCGGATCGCCAAGACTATCTATGGGCATTTTCCAGAATGATGAATTCGGCTCATATACCTTGTATTCCTATACAGGTGCAAAAGAGCATATTGTTTTGACTTCCGACGGGAAAACCCTTGTCATTGGAATGAGCGATACCAAAGAAACACAGGCAATATATGAAGCAATGATAGAAAAAGTTGGTAAGTAATGGTGACTTCGATGCACTCAAAAGTGTTGCAATGTGGAAATTTAGGGGTTGAAAAAGCCTTATTTTAAGCCATTTTTAGAGCATATAACTTGAGGGGTAAGGTGTTTGTACCTTACCCCTCGATTTCGCCTGTTATAGCGTTACATGCTCATTTTGCGAACCTTATCATAACCTCGTCAACGGCATCCGTATATCTGCCCTGTGCAATCAGTTTGTTACGGAAAGCAAGCAGGGTGTTAAAGATATACCGTCGTTCCTCTGCTGTTAGGTAAAGGTAATACTTCCGCTTTCTCATACGAAGATCACCTCGGCATTTACAGTTTCCGTAACCGCTGACCACAGAGCGTTCATCCTGCCAACCCATTCCATTTGATTTTCGGCTTTCAGTTTCTCAGTAATGCCCTCACGCTCTGCCCATTGCTTCATAAGGCGGTCAAACAGCTCCTGTGCCTGTTCTTCAATGTCGGCAAGGTGGCTTTGCAGTTTTCCGCTTGTCAGCAGGTTAGTATAGAACACCTTTTTGTGCTGACGGATATATCGCAAATGTCGCTGACCCCACACTCCGATATGCCTTTCTTCTTTTTCGGCGGGTAATTCCAAACAAGGAATGTAATAATCACCCTGCAACTCATACCAAAGACCGTTTTTCTCGTTATAAATGTACTTTTCCATTATGTAATCCTCCAAAATAATATATTCGCACATACATCACAGTTTTCCGATTGCCACACTCTGTTATATCGTGTTATCAGTTTTTCTTGCCCTTGCTTTTGCCCTTATAATCTGTCGGAGCAAGGGTAAAACGGTGTGAAATCGTATAAAGGGATAAGGTGAGCAGATTGCGAAAAACCCTTTATTTTCAAGGCTTTTAGAGGAATTCATTAACGCCCTACAATAAGCGATAATGATTTAAGAAAAGTTTGTTTTCAAAT
>JAFWAC010000009.1 GCA_017507805.1 Clostridia bacterium | reverse complement strand
GGTTCACATCCATTGGAAAGGTCGAAAAAGGCTATTTTCATCTGTGAAATCAACCCTTAAATTTTGAGGGTGTTTTTGCTCGGAAACCCTGATAAACAGGGCATAAAAAAAGGTTGCATCTATTTGATGCAACCTTTCTGGTGGGAGAGGACGGATTCGAACCATCGAAGCGAAGCGCAACAGATTTACAGTCTGCCCCCTTTGGCCACTCGGGAACTCTCCCATATTATTAAATTTAATCTCAAAGCTGGAGCTGGTGGACGGACTCGAACCCCCGACCTGCTGATTACAAATCAGCTGCTCTACCAACTGAGCTACACCAGCATTTTTTGAGCGCCTAAATAATATAACACAATAAAAACACAATGTCAAGAATAATTTTATTTTTTTTGCATTTTTCGGATTTTATATGATTTTGGGGCCGTAATTTATATGCCCGTGTTATAGGCATACCGAACATATTCACTATTACCTCAAAATCAACAAGGTTCTTTTAGTTAAGAGTGAAGAAGTAAGAGGTAATAAGTAAAAATCGACAAGGTTCAACAGAACCTTGTCGATTTTTGGTGACCCGGACGAGATTCGAACTCGTGTTACCGCCGTGAAAGGGCGGTGTCTTAGGCCTCTTGACCACCGGGCCGTTGGTGGCTGTAATTGGATTCGAACCAATGACACTGCGGGTATGAACCGCATGCTCTAGCCAACTGAGCTATACAGCCAAATTTTTAGCGACTTGTATATTATATCCAAGCTACGTTAATTTGTCAATACCAAATTTAATTTTTTTGAAAATTTAGTCTTAATGCTCTATCTTATCTTTCCTTTACCTTAACCGTAAATTCCTTTCCGCAACGCGGACAGGCGGTTTTATGCACTCCGGGTCTGTAAGGAAGGCGCAAAACCGCCTTACATTCGGGGCACTTTTTATACACATGGCATCTGTCTGCCTTTTTTTGGTTATAAAAATCCCTGCGGCGCTTCAAGAAATTAAGCTTTTCGCAAAAATAAGCATTCTCGCGGCGGCGAGCTTCAATATTGCGGGAAAGCATTCTGAAAACCGCAAACACAACCAAAGCATATACCACAAGCTGGAGTAATATACTACGAATAAAAAGGTTTATAAACGAAAGCACCATTGCAACGGCAAAAATTCCGTAAAACAGCTTATCAGTACCGTATCTCCCACTCATAAGCCGCATTAATCTATATCTGAAATCCATAAGCAACGCCTCTTGAACGATTTAATCCGTATAATCATTATAATGGTTATGGTTAGTCGAAACAGAGTTGTTTCGACACAAAATTTTCGATTTTGTTACAAATTTTCAAAGAAAATTTGGCCGTCACCATTGAAATGATTGTCGTGCAAAATTAAACTATCGAGTTTAATTTTGCCAAAGCCTCTTTACAAGAGGCTTGTTGAAACGCTGTAAAGCGTTTCAACTGACTACAATCATTATAATGAATACCGCACCTTAATTTGTTAAGAAAAAATAAATAATCATTATATTTTGTTTATAATTAACCCTCTTTGTTGCATAAACTATATGCAAACGGACTATCTTTTATTTTTTTATTGACAAAAAAATAACGAAAGTATTATCATATTATTATAAATCCTAATTTAACTTTAAAAAAAGGAGTTCTTGATTGATGGAAAAATATCTTGGTATGATAACTTTCCTCGGCTCGGTTGCCGCAATTCTTTTTGCGATACTTACTGCCAAAAAGCTTCTGGGATTTTCAGAGGGCACTGACCTTATGAAAAAAATCTCAAGTTCTGTAAGGCAGGGAGCAAACGCATATCTTAAAAGACAGTACACCGTTGTGGCAATTTTCTTTGCAGTAATGTTTGTTGTCCTTTTGGTAATGGCATTGCTTGACCTGCTCACAATATATGTGCCGTTTGCTTTTATTACGGGTGGTCTGTTCTCGGCGCTTTCCGGCTTTATAGGTATGAAAATAGCTACCTTGGCAAATTCCCGTACCGCTAATGCCTGCCGCACCGGTCTCAACCGCGGCTTAAGGGTTGCCTTTTCTGCAGGCTCTGTAATGGGCTTTACGGTTGTGGGCCTCGGCTTGCTTGATATTTCGGTTTGGTTTTTCCTGTTAAACAATGTATTTAAGCTCCCTGCCTCCGAGATAACGGGAGCGATGCTCACCTTTGGTATGGGTGCTTCCTCGATGGCGCTTTTTGCCCGTGTTGGCGGCGGTATTTTTACAAAGGCTGCCGATGTAGGTGCCGACCTTGTCGGTAAGGTTGAGGCAGGCATCCCCGAGGATGACCCGCGTAACCCTGCAGTTATTGCCGACAATGTTGGTGACAATGTGGGCGATGTTGCCGGAATGGGTGCCGACCTTTACGAATCCTATGTCGGCTCAATTATTTCGGCATCGGCGCTCGGTGTTACAGCCTTCAGCACAAATTCTGCAGTCAGCGGTCTTAGCGCTATGAGTGTACCAATGCTTTTATCCGTTTTGGGTATTATATGCTCAATTGTCGGAACATTCCTTGTTCGTACCAAGGAAAATGCAACCCAGAAGGATTTGCTCCGTTCTTTGAGCAGAGGAACAAATTTCAGTGCAATAGTAATTGCTGTGCTTGCTCTGCCTTTGGTTTGGTTTTGTCTTGACGGCAAAAATTCTATCGGACTTTATTTCGCAATCCTTTCGGGATTGCTTTCGGGTGTGCTTATCGGTCAGTCCACCGAATATTTCACCTCAGATACCTACAAGCCCACAAGACATCTTGCCGCAAAATCCGAAACCGGCTCTGCAACAATAATAATAGGCGGTTTAGGCTTGGGTATGCTTTCCACCGTGCTTCCCGTAATCATAGTTGCAGTGTGCATTCTTGTGGCTTATTTTGCTTCGGGCGGTGCCTCGAATGCAAATTCCGGTCTTTACGGAATAGGTCTTGCTTCTGTTGGAATGTTATCAACACTTGGTATCACACTCGCTACCGATGCCTACGGCCCGGTGGCAGATAACGCAGGCGGAATTGCCGAAATGGCAAACCTTGAGCCCGAGGTTCGTGAAAGAACCGATGCTTTGGACGCTTTGGGCAATACCACTGCCGCAACCGGTAAGGGCTTTGCCATAGGCTCCGCGGCACTCACAGCCTTAGCGCTTATGGCTTCCTATATAAACCGTGTCGGTGATGTTGCCGCACAGCAGGGCAAAACGGTTGACTTTGAGTTTAATCTCACCAACCCCACAGTTTTAGTCGGTCTGCTTATAGGTGCATGCCTGCCCTTTGTTTTCTCCGCGCTTACAATGGAATCTGTCGGTAAAGCGGCACAGGCGGTTGTAGTTGAGGTTCGCCGTCAGTTCAAAGAAATCAAGGGTCTTATGGAGGGTGAAGCCGAGGCTGACTATGCTTCCTGCGTTGACCTTTGCACAAGGGCAAGTCTTAAGGAAATGATCCTCCCCACCGTTGTTGCGGTTATAGCACCGATAGTTACAGGTCTTATCCTGGGTTATCACGGCGTTGTGGGTATGCTGGCAGGAGCAACCGCCACAGGCTTCCTGATTGCGGTGTTTATGTCTAACTCAGGCGGTGCGTGGGATAACGCAAAGAAATATATTGAGGGTGGCTCTCACGGCGGGAAGGGCAGCAAGCAGCATAAGGCTGCCGTTGTCGGCGATACTGTCGGCGACCCGTTTAAGGATACGGCAGGTCCGGCAATCAATATACTGATAAAGCTGCTTTCAATGGTTTCAATTGTTTTTGCCGCACTCATAGTTAAATTCAGTATTTTCTGATTTTGCAACACATCATTACAAACCTACAATACAAAAAACGGTTTTCAACTTTTATGTATTGCATTTTTAATGGTTTAAGGTATATTTGTTATAATAATTACAGAGGCTGTAATTTGAAGTAATAAGTAATAAGTAATAGTGAATAAGTAATGTGTGCCGCAAAGCGGCACGATATATATCGGTTTGCGTAGCAAACACCAAACTTCTTACCTATTCACTCTTACCTTTTACCTCAAATTAGATAATTAAAAACTAAAAATGCGGAAGAAGCTTGTTTTTTCACTTCTTCCGCATTTTTTTAGTTAATTTACTTTATGGATTTTTGAGGTAATTGAGTTTTTTACAGACCCTTCAGGTTTTATTATTTTTTACGGTAGGGGATCCCCCCTTCTCTACGATATATCCTTTACACCGCTAAACTATAACTCACAGGAAAAATCTCAAGCTTGCTTTTCTTGTTTCTTTTGAATTCTTTTAGAAACTAACATCCAAATAGCACCAACAAAAGTTATAGCAAAAGCTATGTAAAAAGCGTAGTAAGCAGTTCCCCATTCATAAGTGTTGCTGGGAACAACCCCTCGATCTGTATAATCGAAGTTTTGTATGCTGAATACTCCGAATGACAATAAACTAAAAATAATAACAGCAATGGGCTTTTTCAAGACAGAAAATAGAATTGACAGTAACGAAAAAACACCAATTAAAGCAACCAGAGCGATATAGAATATTCCGTATGATGTGTCACCCCAAATTTGTTCGCTAAGATTGCCATATACATTGGCATACTCAACCATTGAAATATTAATCATATCTTTAGCGGTCATATCCAATTTTTCATAAACAATTTCGTCTGGATATGCTTTAAATCTTTCTGATTGTTCTTCTGTCGCCGTAGTATATGGAAGAAAAATCGTTATAAACATAAATAGGGCACCAATCAATGTAACAAAGAAAGGAATTAGTAACTTGTTGCTTATTGCTTTAATATTATCCATCATTTAACCCCTCCAATAAATTAATATGCGACTTCCGTTAATTTTCCGGCAATTCTTAAAAGTTCTGCCGAATACTCCAATGCCGCAGTAGTATCTTTCAATTCCACTTCGATTTCATCGGCTCGTTCAGTCCAATCAGCCATTTCTGAAACCATCTCAGTATAATCTGATAAGATTGACATATCGGTCGGGTTATCTTTATATTTTTTAACTATTGTAATATAGTCATCAACCCAAGCCTCATAGTCCTTCAAGAACTGTTTCCATTCAGCATCATCATTAGTAGTATCCGTTTCAGGTTTAGATGAAGTTATGTCGTCAGTTGTGGTGTCATCCTCATCTGTTATTTCCTCAGCAATATCATCATTTTCATCCACTTCCTTGGGGATTTCTTGATTGTCAGAAGTCTTTTTCAAATATATTTTATCGCCATAGTAATCTATGCAAATCATTCCTTCAACAATGGAACACTTTTCGTCACCAATCATAATGCTATCATCTGATTTTAGCCAATCCACCAAATCCCCATAGCCGTCATCATAGACATATGCTTTTCCGCCATCCTTGAAAATAATATAAAATTTGCTTAGATCTTCATCCTCCATATTTTTCCACTCTTCAACAGAAAATTTTGACCCTTCATATTCGATGCAATCGATTTTCCAAGTGCCGCCAAAATCTGCATCTTTTTCTTTTTCGCCACAAGCAGTTAATGAGGTTATCATTATTACTGCAAGCAGCAATACCAATAGTTTTTTCATAGGATATTACCTCCAAATTGATTTTAATAACCGCTATTGTCAAAAGGTGTACCTTTTGACAATGGCAAGGGTACACCTTGTTTTGCTGCCTTTTTTACAAAAAAACAAAAAATTTCAATTTTTTTCTTTTATGTATTGCGCTTTTAGAGGGTTTATGTTATAATTTGTTAAAATAATTGCGGCTCTCAAAAGGTACACCTTTTGAGAGTTTTTTGTTTACTTACTGTTATTCAGCAAACGAAACTCTCGAAGTCGGCGGTAGAATGTAGCTTCACTCATACCGCATTGTTTTACCATTTCTGCGAACGGCAGTTGTTTTCTCTCCCATTGCCGTATCAGTCCGGCAAAGTTGTCCGGCAGCTCTTTTTCCGGTCTGCCGAATTTCACTCCTCTTTCCTTTGCGGCGGCAATGCCCTGTGCTTGCCGCTTTTTTATATTTTCGCGCTCGCTCTGCGCCACAAAGGAAAGTATCTGCAAAACAAGGTCAGCGATAAAAGTACCCATCAAATCCTTGCCGTTTCGGGTATCAAGCAAGGGCATATCAATCACACAAATATCAATGCCGATTTCCTTTGTAAGTATCCGCCATTGCCTTTGGATTTCCTCGTAGTTGCGCCCAAGGCGGTCAATACTCAAAATGTAAAGAATATCGCCCCTTTTCAGCTTCCGCACAAGTCGTCTGTATTGCGGTCGCTCAAAATCCTTGCCCGATTGCTTGTCAATATAAATGCTTTTTCGGGGGATATTATTCTCAGTCATTGAAATGAGCTGTCTGTCCTCGTTCTGGTCTGTGCTTGACACCCGAACATATCCGTAAATATTCAATTTCACATTCCTCCTTTTTGCTACCCATATTACCAATATTAAAAAGGTGTGTTAAATTATAGTTTATTGGGGTTGTTCGTAGGGGACGATGCCCACATCGTCCCGTTTGGTTTCTGCAAATTCTGGCGGGACGATGTGGGCATCGTCCCCTACAAAATGTCACTTAAATTAGTGCGCTAAACTATAATTTAGCTGTATCTACACCATCGGGGTATTGGGTTGCGATTTTGCAGAATAAAAAGGCGGAATGACCGTGGGGGCACCCCGCTAAACTATAATTCACGCGAAAAATCGGGCAGGCAAGGGGAATATGTTAATTGAAGCATTATCTTGCCTTGCCGGTTGCGCGGTAGCTCACCGAAAAGCCGTCCGTTATAAGCTTGCCCTTACATTCAAGCCTTATCCCGAAGCGAACCGCCGCCCTGATTGCCGGTGATAAAATTACACTCCTTATAAATCCTACCGACCGTTCCTCTGCCGCGTCCTCCAAAATAACCGCGGTCTGCTCCTCTCCGCCGTCCGTAATAAAGGTGACGGTTATCTCGTCTCCTCCGTTATATCCGAGGGAAAGCCCGACAGCAGATATGTTCTTAAAGGAATTTGGGGCGCTGAAATCAAAAAGCTTGGTTTGCACCGCACAGCTTATCCTTTGCTTTTTAAATTCCGCCTCGCCGCTGTCTGCAATAACTGCAAGTGTGTCGCTGCTGCCGCTTTCGCGGCTCATGGCATAGCTTATAAGGCGATTTTCCCCGTCCGAGGCTGTGACACAGTGCGAAAACAGCATCGCGTCATCCACGGTGAAAAGCTTACCGCTTGTCGGCAACTTCCAATAATACCACGGTATTTTAAGATTGGCATCGTTATACTTTGAATAGCTTGCAATATACTGAAAGCCGTAACTGTTATAATCCATCAGGTATACTCCGCCGCCTACCTCAAGACAGTAAAAGCCCTCCCAATCACAGGCATTTATCTGTCCGTAGGTTATGCTTCGCACCTCGCGGTCTATCATTTCGGAAACGCAGAATATGTTTCTTTCGTTATAATTGCTTTCCGAAATCAGGGTGTATATACGGCGGTCATTACCCATAAAAACAAGTCGGTTGCGGCAAAGCTGAACGGTTTCGGGATAACCGCAGCCGATGCTTTGATGTATCTGTGTCAGAGGGAAGCATTTATTTGAGGAAAAGACATCGTAAACATCGGAATATTGCTCCGTCTTTGAGGTGACATTCTTTTGGTGCTTTGTATACCAAACCTCATTTGCCTTGAATATAACCAGCATATCTGCCTGTTTGCCGAAGCCGGTCACCCTTTCGGTAGTGTTTCCGACATAAAAAAAGGCGTTTTCGGGGAAATAAAGCGGATTATTAAGTCCCGACCACATAATCAGCGCCTTATCCTCATCATAGGTTTTACCCGAATTTCCGCAGAGGAAAAGTCGGCGGCCTCCGGCGAGTCCTGCCTCTGTTCCTCCAAACTGCACCGCCCTTGTCATATCAAAAAGCTTTTGCTTTGCGCTGTCTTCAAATATATAAGGTGCGATTATTTCGAGATTATTCTTTGCAGGATTGCTTTCGGAAATGGTTGCTACCTTTTGAGCACCGTCAGCTCCAAGCGTATAAAACCACAGCATATTTCCGCAGATGCCCATTTTAAGACCGTCACTTCGGAAATCCTCCTCAAAATACCATTCGTATTTTCCTTTTGGGGTTACGCTGTGCTTTATCCCTGCGCCGTTCTTTGTAAATACAACATCAATCGGTTTCCCGGAATATTTTTCCTGTGCCATATTGTCAAGCAGGGAATACTGCATATAATGTACCATTTTATTTATGCCGCTTTCCTCTGACAAAAATGCCACATCGGGATTATATGCGGTATATAAAAGCCTGTAACGGCTTGCAAGAATATTAAGTCCCTCAGTCGGTGTGCCCGATGCCGCAACAGCCTCCGGCTTCATACGCATATTACCGTCAACCCTGCAATCAACCGCCACGGTCGGAAGATACATTTCGTCATCGGTCACCTCGTGCCAAAGACAATCGGCTTCAAGGTAATTAAGGCTGAAAACCTTTCGGTTGCTTACATAACAATAAAGCACACCATTGCTCTCTGCCACAAAAAAATTCAAGCTTTCATTCACAGCCGCTATATTAATCTCAGGTATTGTCAAGGTTTCCTCCTTGCCCTGCCAAAAAAAGAAAATGCTAAAGCCCTGTGTGTCTGAAGTGCCTGAAACAGGTATTCCCACTGCCTGAAGCATAAAAACCTGCAGACCGGCATCTGTGCTTTTTTCGTAAAGTATTTCGTGGAAGCTCTTTATAACCGCTTCTCCGTCTCCTTTCGGGAGGACCGCACTCATTCTCTCGGAGGTCTCAAGTCCGGGACGGGTTCTTAAGCTTCCCTCCTTGTACCATACATTCATTCCCGAGGTAAGCTGGTCATCATTACAGTGTGACGGAGTGTCTCTTAAATTAAGTCCTCCCGAAAGCTTTGATATAGTTATCCTTCTTTTGGGCTCCTTATTAGCAGACGGAAATTTCATTCATCCTCACCTCGCGGTAAAACATCGGTAATCACGGTCACTCTTGAAAGCCCCGACCTTTTTTGATTGTAAAGCGCGGAATAAAGCTGTTGGCTGTCACCGTCAGACTCGCTTTGCGCCATAAGCATTGCCGCGCCGTAAATAAACACATCGTTCAAAGCCCGTTCGGGAAGCCTTATTTCGGTGAGCAGTGTCGGTGCCGCAACAAACTCCCCCTCACAGCAAATCCGCCACAGGTCGCTGTATATACTGTTGATTATGCCGAGCGCCCTGTTTGTAATTCTTGCGCTGAGCTGTAAATTGCCGTTAGCGGCGGTATAGCCCAAAAGCCTTGCCGCCTGCTCGATTATTGCCTGTCCTGTCATATCACAAGCTCCTTTCATCGTGGGTTTCGGCGGTTTCTGAATTTTTCAGCCGCAATTCCTCTTTAAGTCCCGTAACATCAGGCACTATACCCGAGGGCAGCCTGTCGAGGTACTGCTCAATCGAAATAAACTCCTTCTCCAAAAGCTTATCCAAGGCAGAAACCACAACCGCTTCACTCCATAGGTTTGCCGCGCCCACATCAATTCGGGCAGAGATTACCAAATCCCTGTACCGACCGCCGTCAAAGGGAATATAATTCACGCCCTTATCCGTAACCGATTTGAGCTTCCTTACACCGTAAAGGTTTATCCAGAACTCTGCCCAGATGCGTGCAAGCTGTTCAATAAAGCCGTAAAAACGGTTCATATATATACGCATCGGCTGTATTGCCGCCTCCCTGAGCTGAATGATGGCGGTCGCGTTATTCATGGTCATAGTACCTAAAGCCGCATCGGTTGCGCCCGAATCACTTAGTGTGCTGGTTGCCATCTCATTTATATTAACGAAATACTGCTCCTCAAAAATCGGGGGATTGATATGCCTTATAGCACCTGCAACATCCTCATTACTGCCGTATACCTTAATAATCTGCCCCGGCTCGTTGGTTATCGGGTCGGTAACAATATCGCCGTTTATCACGGTTATAGGCATACCTGTCGAAATCATTCCCCACACAGCCGCTGTGAGACAGCGGTTTATGGCAATCTGATTTGGCACAAGATAGGTAATCTCGCTCTCGCCGTATATACAGGAACGGCGGCGCTCCCAAGGCATAATCGCAAAGGGATAGAGCTTTATTCCCATATCAAACGGTTTTCTTATTACCGTCTTTTCGGTGCATTCGGTGCACATAACGGTATAATCGGTGCCTGTCTCGTTCCATACCTTATAGAACTTGGTCATGGTTGTAACCCTCAGACTGTCGTCAGGCTCATCTGCAAAGCCGCCCTGATTTTTGTTATAATAATCTCCACTGTCAGGAGTTATATTAATTATCTCCTCCTCAGGCACACCGTTGCGGCGAGCGCGGCGTATTACATCGCCGATATACTGCCTGCGCGAAATTATTATGTAGGGCTGTGTCTGCAAATCATCATTATTCGGCTCACCGAAAACCACATTTTCAATGTCCAGCACCTCACAGCTTATATCGCCCTTGATTGGGAAAAATCTCTCCTTGTCGGCATAAAGTCCGGTATTAACAGAGCTGTCCCAATAGGTATATAAAATACCCGTTCCGCTTATATAGCTGTTTCTCAGCGCCTGCTCGTTGAGTGTGTCAAGCCGCACCCTCTCGGCTGTGGTTTTGAAGTATTCCGAAAGTGCGTTCATAACGGTGGATACCTCCGCGTCTCCCACCTTTCCCTCGGGAAGCCTTCCGCTTTGAAGCTCTGCGGTTATCTGCTCCTTCTGAGCCTCAAGCCCGATATCGGAAACCCCGTCTGCAGAAAAATTCACCGTGATCGGAGTTGCGGTTATGGTGGACATCTTGTATTCTCCGATTCGCTTTATAAGGTTGCGCCTGACTAACGGACGGCTGTTTCCGCATCTTGCGCCGTACCATTGGTCACCCACATAAAAGCGCTCGTTTATACGGCCCTGCTCGGTAAGCCCTCTTTTACCCAAGCCTTGCTTATAGCTGTCACCGGAGGCATATTCTTCAAATATTTCATCCGGTGATGTTTTAATTCTAAAGCTGTTCATTTTACTACTCCTTTAATTTATTACAGGGATGCAGAACAAACCACCTGCCTCTACAAGCCTGCAAACCTATTCTATATGTATTAATTCATAAAAAACGAACATTTTATACTCTCGCTTTTGCGTTACTCTTAAGCAATTCTTAAGGTAATATTACTTTACTTTTCGGGTATAAAGTAGTATAATAGTCCTCGCTATGGATATTATCAATTTGATTATCAAAATAATCAACCGCACAACAGGATTTATTAACAAGCTTTACGAATACCGCACGATTTACAAGCTGACGGGACTTGTGGCAACAAGAAAATTCAAGGAGGCGAAGCAAAACCACAGGTATGCCATTCTGATTGCCGCCCGCAACGAAGCTACTGTTATCGGCAATTTGATTGACAGTATCGCTATGCAGGACTACCCAAGTGAGCTTGTGACAGTTTTTGTTGTGGCTGACAACTGCACCGATAATACTGCCGAAATTGCCCGTCAAAAAGGGGCGGTTTGCTATGAACGGCAAAACGAAGCCCAACGCACCAAGGGGTTTGCATTGCAATATCTGGTCGAGTGTATTAAAAGGGATTACGGTGTTGAAAGCTTTGAGGGGTATTTTCTCTTTGATGCCGACAATCTGCTTGCGCGGGATTATATATCGCGCATGAACGAATCCTTTGACGCAGGTGAAAAAATCGTCACCTCATACCGTAACACCAAAAACTTTGACGATAATTGGATTTCCGCCTCTTATGCAATACATTGGCTTCGCACCATCAGAAACGAGCACCGCGCCCGTTCTCTTTTCAGGCTTGCCACCCGAATTCAGGGTACCGGCTTTCTGTTTGCAAACGAGCTGATAAAAAACGGCTGGAATTACACCTCGCTTACAGAGGACCGCGCATTTTGTGCCGATGCAGTGGTAAACGGTTATCAAATTTCCTATAACAATGCCGCTGTGTTTTATGACGAACAGCCTACCGACATAAAAATCGCCATGCGGCAAAGAATTCGCTGGGCAAAGGGACATCTGCAGGCACTTGCGGATTCGGGACCCAAGCTTTTTTTGCACATATTTGCAACGGGTAAAATGCCTGCCATCGAGGAGGAAAAACGCAAGCACGGGACCGCTTGGGCGATATTTAATAATATCCGCACCCGTTTTATGAGCTTTGATATGCTCACAACCGTTTTCCCGCGCCTGCTTATGACCTTTTTGAAAAGGTGGCTTGTATTTATACTGCGGCTTGTCGCCGTTCTGTTTTTCGGTAAAACCTTCACCGCACAGATAGGGCCCAAGGAATTAAGACAGCTTCTTTCCTTCTTTGACATTACACCCACGGCAGACAACACCCTTGAAGCCGCGGTATTGCTGGTTGGATTTACCCTTGCTGTTGCTTTGGTGAGTTACCTTAACGGAATTAAAACCGCGATTTATATTTTTATTTTCGAGTATAAGCGCATAAGCCCTATGAAGCTTTATAAAAAGATATGGTTTTGTATTACATTCCCCATATTCGACCTTATAGGAAAGCTTGCTTCCTTTATTGCCCTTTTCACCAAGGTGGAATGGAAGCCGATTCCCCATAATGCCGATATAAAGATAACCGATATTAACCGATGATTTAAAAATTCAAAAGACTAAAAAATTATAGGTTATATAATAAATGTAAATTGACCTTTGTAGGGACAGGCGTCCCGACTGTCCGTCAAATTTTAAAAAGGCTATCGGACACTCGCGGAAGCCTGTCCCTACAATATATTTTTATGCCCCTGCAGACACATTATCACGCATTTATAAAAACTCTTGACAGAATAAAAAATATATGATACAATACATTTAACATTTAGGTTAAATGTTAAAGGAGATGATCACTTTGGGCTTACAGCAAACATTAAAAGCGCTTGCCGATCCTATCCGCCGCGAAATTCTTGACCTGCTGAAAAGCGGAAAGCTGTCCGCCGGAGAAATAGTTTCTCATTTCAGCGTAACGGGGGCATCGGTGTCGAGACATTTGTCTGTACTTAAGGATGCCGATTTAATAAGGGATACACGCGAGGGTAAATTTATATTTTATGAGCTTAACACCTCTGTGCTTGAGGATATAATGCTTTGGGTAACTCAGCTGAAGGGAGACAACGAAAATGATTAAACAAAACAAATTAAAGCTGCTTATTTCCTCTGTAATAATTTTACTGCCCATTGTTGTGGGAGGCATTCTTTGGAGCAGGCTGCCCGAACAGCTTGCCGTTCATTGGGGCACGGACGGCACCGCCGATAATTTCAGCAGTAAAGCCTTTGTAGTTATCGGTTTGCCGCTTATCCTGCTTCTTTTACATTGGGTTTGTGTCCTTGTGACGGCAAAGGACCCAAAAAATAAGAACCAGAACCGAAAGGTTTTCGGTCTGGTTTTATGGATTTGTCCGGTTTTATCACTTTTTACTTCCGCTGTAATTTACACTACCGCGCTGGGTTTTGAGCCTAAGGTCTCAAATATAGCCTTGGCACTTATCGGTATAATGTTCTTATGTATAGGAAATTATCTGCCCAAATGCAAGCAAAATTCCACAATCGGAATAAAGGTGAAATGGGCACTTCAAAATGAGGCAAATTGGAACGCAACCCACCGCTTCGGCGGCAAGGTGTGGGTGGCAGGCGGTCTTGCTTTGGTAATATGCGCCTTTTTACCCCAAGCAGTAATTCCTTGGATTTCTATTGCCGTCCTCGTAATTATTGCGGCTTTGCCCGTTATTTACTCATATAAATATTACAAAAACAACTGAATTTAAACTGTGAATTTACCCGATTAGGGGGAAATCAAATGGGGCTGTCTCACATCGAAAAGCGAGACAGCCCCAGACCTTTTGCACCAAAAATAGAAACTCGCTATCGGAAATTTCGCAGACGGTGTAAAATTGTGATTTTTTGAGAAACGATATATCTAAATCTTGAAATTTTCTTGAGTTTGGTATATAATCATTCAGTATATATGTTAAATTTACGGAGTGGTACAATGGATTTAATTAAATTGCTTTGCGAGGAGTTTTCTTTAAAGACCTTTCAGGTGGAAAATACAGTGAAGCTCATTGACGAGGGCAACACAATTCCCTTTATTGCCCGTTACCGAAAGGAAGCAACGGGCTCGCTGGATGACCAGGTTTTAAGAGAGCTTTCTGACCGACTTTCCTACCTCAGAAATATGGAGGAAACAAGGGAAAAAATAAAGAAGTCTATTGAGGAGCAGGGAGCCTTAACGGAGGAGCTTGTTGCCGCTATAGATGCTGCCGCAACACTTACGGAGCTTGATGATATTTACCGTCCGTATAAGAAAAAACGCAAAACAAGGGCAAGCGTTGCCAAGGAAAAGGGACTTGAGCCTTTGGCACAGCTTATTTATGAGCAGTCGCCCGATTGTTCCGAGCCTTTAACGGCGGCAGAGGAATATATAAATGCCGAGCTTGGTGTGGAGACGGCGGAGGATGCCCTTGCGGGTGCGATGGATATTATTGCTGAAATCATTTCGGATGATGCCGATGTGCGTAAACGGATGCGTTTTGTATGCTCTGCCCACGGAATAATCACCGTTAAGGCGGCGGCAGAGGATGTCGGTGTTTATGAAATGTACAGCGATTATTCCGAGCCTGTTTCAAAGATACCCGACCACAGAATACTTGCCATAAACCGCGGCGAAAAAGAGGAGCTTTTAAAGGTTTCGGTTGATTTTGACCGCGACAAGGCAATGTTTATAATATCCAAAACCCACATAAAGGAGGGCTCACCTGCGACTGCCACTGTCAAGGCGGCGGCAGAGGATGCCTATACAAGACTTATTTTCCCATCTATCGAAAGGGAAATAAGGGCAATGCTTACCGAGAGGGCAAGCGCTTCGGCAATAAAGGTGTTTTCTACCAATTTGAAACAGCTTCTTATGCAACCGCCCGTAAAGGATAAGGTTACCTTGGGACTTGACCCGGGCTACCGTACAGGCTGTAAGGTAGCGGTAGTGGACGGCACAGGCAAGGTGCTGGATACGGCAGTTATCTATCCCGTACCGCCCAAGAGCAAGGTTGAGGAAGCAAAGCTGATAATCAAGGGGCTTGTTAAAAAACATTCGGTGGAGGTTTTTGCAATCGGTAACGGTACGGCAAGCCACGAGACCGAATGCTTTGCCGCAGAGGTTATCCGCGAGTTGGATGCGGATGTTTCTTATATGGTGGTAAGTGAGGCAGGCGCGAGTGTTTACTCGGCATCTAAATTGGCGGCAGAGGAATTCCCCGATTATGATGTTTCGCTCAGGAGCGCGGTTTCAATTGCAAGGAGAATGCAGGACCCGCTGGCAGAGCTTGTTAAGATTGAGCCAAAGGCGATAGGTGTCGGTCAGTATCAGCACGATATGCCGCAGTCACAGCTTAATTCCGCCCTTGACGGTGTGGTGGAGGCCTGCGTAAACTCGGTTGGTGTTGACCTTAACACGGCATCTGTGCAGTTGCTTTCCCGTGTTTCGGGAATAGGGGCGGCGGTTGCCAAAAATATCGTTGCTTACAGAGAGGAAAACGGCAGATTTTCTGCCAGAACAGAGCTTAAAAAGGTACCGAAGTTAGGCCCTAAGGCATTTGAGCAGTGCGCAGGCTTTTTGAAAATTGCAGGCGGAAAGAATGCGCTTGACAATACATCTGTTCACCCCGAAAGCTATGCCGCGGCTGAAAAGCTCTTAAAGCTTTGTGAATACACAAGAGCAGATATTAAAAACGGTACGGCAAAGAACATTTCCGAAAGAGTGGCACTCAGAGGAAATTCAGAAACGGCTGAGGAGCTTGGGATCGGACTTCCCACGCTTGAGGATATTGTCAAGGAGCTTGAGCGCCCCGGCAGAGATCCGCGTGATGAGCTTCCGCCTCCGATGCTCCGTCAGGATGTAATGTCGATGGAGGATTTGAAGCCGGGTATGAAGCTTAAGGGCACTGTGCGAAATGTTATAGATTTCGGCGCGTTTGTGGATATAGGTGTTCATCAGGACGGTTTGGTTCATATTTCAAGAATTACCGACAGATACATCAAGCACCCATCCGAGGTATTGAAGGTTGGGGATATAGTGAATGTTTATGTTTTGTCGGTGGATGTGGGCAAAAAGCGTATCTCTCTTTCCATTAAGGAACCGCAAGAGGTATGAGAATGAAGCATAACAACTTGAAGGGCAGTATAATTCTTTGTACTGCCGCCCTGATATGGGGACTTGCCTTTGTGGCACAAAGTGATGCGGTCGGGTTGGTCCCCTCATTTATGGTTAATGCATTGCGCTCCTTTGTGGGTGCAGGGGCATTGTATGTGTTTTATTATGCTGTTAACCGTAAACAGAAAACGGGCTTTTTCCCGACCGAAAAGACCGAAAAGAAACGGTTTTTAAAGGGCGGTACCGTGTGCGGTGTCTGCCTTGCGATTGCAATGAATTTTCAGCTTTTCGGCATTGCAGTTTATCCTGACGGTGTTGCAAGCGAGGCGCGCGCAGGCTTTCTAACCGCACTATATGTGATTTTAGTCCCCATTGCCTCGGTATTTTGGGGAAAGAAAATTAATCTGTTTGTCTGGCTTGGTGTGCTGATTGCCGTTGTGGGTGTCTATATGCTCTGCTTCTCTGACGGGTTTGGCGGAATTTATTTAGGCGATATATTAATGTTTATCTGCGCCGTGGCATTTACTGCACACATTATATCTATTGACGCGTATGTAGGCTTGATGGGCGGTGTCAGGCTTTCGATAATGCAATTTCTTGTGACGGGCATTATTTCGGCGGTGCTTTCGGCAGTTTTCGAGCTTTCGCAATGGGATGCAGGAAATATGCTTCAGGCGGCACCGCAGATACTCTATCTCGGACTTATGTCCAGTGGTGTGGCGTATACCCTGCAAATCGTGGGACAAAAATATGCCGAGCCGGCGGTTGCCTCTATCTCGATGAGCCTTGAAAGTGTTTTTGCCGCCTTGGGCGGTTGGGTAATCGTTGGAAATGCCCTTTCGGGAAAGGAAATTTTAGGTTGCGGTCTCGTTTTTGTGGCTATAATCACAGCACAACTGCCCGAATTTTCTAAAAAACACACGGGTTAGAGCATTTATTCACAATTTGTTTATTATTTAGGGATAATTATTTGATAATATATAAAAAGATGTTTTGAGTTTGGAGGAATATAAATGATTAATGTTACCGGACTAAGCAAACGGTACGGTACCCACCTTGCGGTTGAAAATGTAAGCTTCGACATACAAAAGGGTGAGGTTATCGGTTTTTTGGGCCCCAACGGTGCGGGTAAATCTACAATAATGAACATACTCACGGGTTATCTTTCCATGACGCAGGGCTCTGTAAAGATTGACGGGTTTGATATTATGGAATACCCCGAGGAGGCAAAGCGCCGCATAGGCTATTTGCCCGAAATTCCACCCCTTTACATAGATATGAAGGTGCGTGAATATCTTAACTTTATCTATGACCTTAAAAAGGTTAAATTTCCTAAAAAGCCTCATATTGATGAGATTTTAAAGCTTGTTAAGATTGATAATGTTCAGAACAGACTTATAAAGAATTTATCAAAGGGTTACCGCCAAAGGGTTGGCTTTGCACAGGCGCTTATCGGAAACCCCGATGTACTTATTCTGGACGAGCCTACCGTTGGTCTTGACCCCAAGCAGATTATCGAAATAAGAAACCTTATTGCAAGGCTTGGTAAAAACCACACGATAATTCTGTCCTCACACATTTTGTCTGAGATACAGGCTGTTTGTAAGAGGGTTATAATTATTAACCGCGGTCAGATTGTTGCGGATGATACGGCAGAAAACCTTTCCAACAAGCTTTCAAGTGACCGTTCCTTGGTTGCAAGAATTGTTTGCACAGAAAAGGAGATGCTTGAGGCACTTCAAACCGTTAAGGGAGTTAATGCGGTTACCTCTCTCGGCAGAAAAGAGGACGGAAGCTTTGATTTCCTTATCGAGCCTGTGGCAGGCGCCGATATTCGTGAGGCTGTGTTTGACAGGGTGGTATCGCGCGGCAGAAAGCTTTTGTCACTTTCAAGCAACAGCGCGTCCTTAGAGCAGGTATTCCTGCGCCTTACAGAGGCAACCGATAATGACGAGGCAAGGCGTATGCTTGGTATAGAGGAAGCGGCTGCCCCTGCGGTTGACGAGGCAACAGAAGCTAAAGAAGAGGAGGAAGCATAAAATGGGAGCAATATTTAAAAGGGAGTTCAAGTCCTATTTTTCAACACCTATCGGATATATTGTTTTAGCGGCATTTTATTTCTTTTTAGGTCTTTATTTTTCACTTATATACAGCTATGGCGCACCTGATATTGAGTCGGCAATAATGGCAATGTCCACCGTTATTGTATTTACATTGCCGATTTTGACAATGCGCCTTATGAGTGAGGACCGCCGTCAGAAGGTTGATCAGGCTTTGCTCACAGCACCCGTGGGCTTGACCTCGATTGTTATGGGCAAATTTTTGGCAGCCCTTGCTGTCTTTGCACTCGGCTTTGCACCCACACTTATTTTTGAAATAATAATCATCGCTTATGTAAGTGTTAATGTGCTTTCTTATATTTATGCGATTTTGGGTATGCTGCTCCTGGGCGGAACACTTATTGCAATCGGTATGTTTATTTCGTCCTTGACCGAAAGCTCGGTAATTTCTGCAATTCTTACCCTTGTGATAAATATTTTGGTTCTTTATATGTCGAGCTTTGCAAGCATGATAAATATTGAATGGATTGCAAATGTTATTAATAAGGCGGCATTTATCACCGCCTTTGAAAGCTTTGGCGAAAACATTTTTTCTGTTACTGATATCGTTTATTTCTTGAGCATTATTGGCGTTTTCCTGTTCCTTTGTGTGCGCTCGCTTGAGAAAAGAAGATGGTCTTAAGGGAGGTAGTGCAAAATGGAAGAAAATAAGAATATAAATCCCGAAGCAGAGCTTGAAACAACCGAAATCCAGACCGAAGCAGAGGATTTTGATATTGCCGAGGCTGTTAAGGGTGAGAAAAAGGCTAAAAAAGAGAAAAAGGCAAAAAAACCGCGCAAGAAAAAGCTTATGAAAAATCAGGCTTTACTTAAAAGAGGAAGCTATTCGATTGCTATTACCGCCGCTGTTGTTGCAGGTGTAATCGTTTTCAATTTCCTTGTAAGTGCATTGTCAAACCGCTTTGTTTTAGAGTTTGATATGTCCTTTGAGAAGGTCAACTCTATCAGCGAGGAAAATATTGACTTTATCAAGGATGTTGAGGATGAGGTAACAATTACTATGTGTGCCGATAAGGAAAGCTATGTAGGAGGCTACATGGCATACTATGCACAGCAGTACAATGTCAGCGAGGATGCCACCGGGTATTATGACCAGACCTTGAAGCTTCTTGATAAGTATGATAATTACAATAAAAACATCAAGGTTGAGTATATTGATGTTCAGTCCTCCGAGTTTGCCGCATTGGCTTCAAAGTATTCGAACGAAACCATCAGCTACGGTGATATTGTGGTTTCCGCAACCAAAAACGGAAACGAGCGCCACAGAATTGTTGGATTTGAGGATATTTATCAGCTTTATGAGGATACTACCTACGCTTCATACGGTTATACCGTTTGTACGGTTAGCGGCAATAATGTTGAAACCGCCGTTACAAGTGCCCTCGCTTATGTTACAAGCACCGAAACCAAGAAGTTAGCTGTGCTTACAGGTCATTCAAAGTCTGATTATACCGCCGATTATCAGACCATGCTCAAAACCAATAACTATGAAATAACTGTTATTGACAATGCGGTTATAACCGAGCTGTCGGGCGATTATGATGCAGTTGTAATTGCAGGTCCCACAACCGATTTTATCGGCAGTGAGCTTGATATTATTGCGGAATTCCTTGATAATGACGGGAAGCTTGGCAAGGGACTTATATTCTTTGCCGATGTCACTGCACCTTATCTTACAAATCTTTACGATTTCCTTTTCCAATGGGGAATTTCGATTGATGAGGGTGTGCTTTATGAAACCAACTCAAGCAATCACATGGCAGATGACCCCACCACCATCGGTCTTTATTCATCGGGTGCGGATGACATTACCGAAAATGTAGAAATATGCATTTCGGGCTACAATGCTCCTCTTACCGCCGCATTTGAGAGTGAGGGCAATATAAAGGTTACCTCCCTTATTAATTCCTTGGAGTCTACAGTTATAGCTCCTGTAGGCACAGGTGCAGGCTGGGCTGATGCAGATGATCAGACTGCAAAGGTTTACTCAGGTCTTCTGCAGGCGGTTAAATCCGATTACGATGACGATAATAACCTTATTGAAAGCTATGTAATGGCATTCGGCAGTATAGAGTATATTTATTCTGAATATTATGAATACACCTCGGTTTCAAATAAGGATTTGTCTCTTGAGGTTGCCGAGCGTGCCGTTGGTGCCGAGGATGTGGGAATACAGTTTGTTTCCAAAACCATCACTGAGGAAAGCTTTTCCGACCGTGTTACCGAGGCTTCTGCAACGGTTATCCGCGTAATATTTATGATTATGTTGCCGATAATTCTTATTGCAGCAGGCATAATTATTTATGTTAAGAGAAGGAACGCATAATAATGAACAATATTCCCGAAAACGAAAAGATTAACGAGCTCGGGGCGGAAATCACCGAAAGCTCTTCCGAAGAAGAGCTTTCAACCGTTTTTTCCGATCCTACAGAGCATAAGAAAAAAGCAGAAAATTCAAAAAAGAAAAAACGCTTGCCCATTGTTATAGCCTCTGTTTTGGCGGTTGCGGTGCTGGTCGGCGGTACGCTTGCCGTTGTTAAGCTTATCCCCGAAAGGGAGGATGACACATCATCCACACCTGCAATTGAGGAAATAAATGTTCTTGATTTGAAGAGCGATGATTTTAAAACCGTTACAGTTACTAACAAAGAGGGAACCTTTAAGCTTTATTCTGTAATCGAGGAGAATGAAAGCTCCACCTCGAGTGAGACCACCGAAACGGTGACTTGGTATCTTGACGGTTATGATAAGGAGCTTATAAGCACAATTTCGACAGAAAATGTTGCTTCTGCCGCAGCATATATTACTGCTACACGCGAGGTAACACAGAGAACTGCTGCCGATTGCGGACTTGATAACCCTGCTGTTACCGTTAAGGTTGTCACAAGCGATGACGGTGAGTTTTCAATTTATTTTGGTGATGAATCCCCCGATAAAAGCGGTCATTACCTTAAGCTTTCTACCGATGATAAGATTTATGTTGTAGAAAGCACCACCAAGTCAGAGTTTGAGTTTAATGCTTTGCAGCTTGCCAATACCGATGCTCTGCCTGCCTTTACCCTGACCGATGAAATGGCAGATTATAAAAACGACTCGGATGCTTTGGCAAGCTTTGACACGATAACCGTATCGGGCAAGAATTTTGAAAAGCCCGTTGTTATTGCGCCTAACAATTCAGATGATGAGATTTCACAGTATATAGGCTACAATATCCTCTCACCCTCAAAAAGAATTGCAAATGATGAGGCTGTGAGCGCGGCAATCACCCTTTTCCAAAGCGGTGTCAGCGTCACAGGCGCTTATTCCTTTGATGTGAGCGC
The DNA here is from genome assembly GCA_017507805.1 of Clostridia bacterium. GTDB lineage: Bacteria > Bacillota > Clostridia > Oscillospirales > Acutalibacteraceae > UBA737. Next base: position 66,332 of record JAFWAC010000009.1, on the reverse strand, counting down.
GGCTTCCTTGGCAAAATTCGGTTTAGACAATCCCGATGTTGTGATTACTATGAAAATACTTGACACAACTCTTACCTACAAATTCGCTTTGCAGGAGGACGGAAACTATGCCGCCGTTTGTGACGGTGCGAAGCTTATCAAGATTGTTTCTGCTTCTGCTTCAGAAATTTTGGGGTATGAGCTTAAGGATTTCTATTCCTCTTGGGTTGCCCTTGTTTCAATTGATACTATTTCTGAATTTTCCTTTGCGTCAGGACAGAATACTTACAGCTTCGGCATAGAAAAGGTTGAGGACGAGGAGTTTGACGAGGATTATATCATCACCTACAAGGGTGAGAAAATCGTTACAGATGATTTCCAAAGCTTCTATCAGGAATGTATAAGCATTGCCTGTACCGATTTTACTGTTGAACAGACCTCAGGCACCCCCGAGTATACGATGGTATTCAAATATAATGAGGACATCGGCGGGGAGTACAGGGTGGAATTTATTAAGGTGAGCGAGACTCGCTATGAGTACAAGATAAACGGTACCTTTATGGGCAGAGTTACCTCATCCTCCCTTAAAAAGCTTTTGAAATCTGCACAAAAGCTGGTAGGAGAAACAGCCTAACTAAAGGTTGACAAACTATTTTTTGTATTTTATAATATTAGTGTAATTCAAGCAGTAGGGACTGCATTTTCAGTATAAGAAAATGCAGTCCTATTTTGTGTGTGAAGGAATGATTTGTGTGTCGGAAAAGAAAAGGTATGATGTTGTTATAATCGGCGGCGGTATCGGTGGTCTTATGGCGGCATATCGCTTGAAGCAAAATTCTCCCGATATAAAGGTTGCCATAACCGAAAGGGGAAATGTGCTTGAAAAACGGCACTGTCCCGCCGGCAGGGAGAACACCTGTATACATTGCAAAACCTGCAGTATAACCAGCGGCTACGCCGGCGCAGGCGCTTTTTCGGACGGTAAGTTCAATTTAGGCACAGCCTACGGCGGCACCTTGGGTGAGGAGCTTGGCGATGCAAAGGCAAATAAGTATATCAATGAAGTGGATAAAATTCTTAATAAATATTGCACATCGGGTGAGCCGAAGGTCTATAAATCCAACGATGACTTAAAGCTTAAGTGTCTGCAAAATAATTTAAGGCTTCTTGATATGAATGTAAAGCATCTGGGAACCGATAAGAATTATATCACCATGCAAAACCTTATAAACGCAATTTCCGAGCTGGGTGTTGAGCTTCTGCATTTTTACGATTGCAGTACCGTGGAAAGGGACGAGCAGGGATATATTCTTAGTTTTACCAACGGTGAAAGGCTTTTTGCAGAGAAAATTATAATCGCCACCGGCAGAGGCGGCGCTAATTTCGTTGCTGATTTTTGCCGTAGCTTTGGCGTTAAAATGCATTCAAATCATATAGATATAGGTGTTCGTGTAGAAATGAAGGATATTGTTTGGCGTGAATTTTCCGATAAGATTTACGAGCCGAAAATCCTTTATAAAACCAAAACCTTTGAGGACCGCTGCAGAATGTTCTGCTTTAATAAGGGCGGCTTGGTATCTGCGGAAAACAACCACGGGATTATTACAGCCAACGGTCACTCCTACGCCGAGGATGAAAAGCGCACCGAAAACTGCAACTTTGCAATACTTTCGAGTATTCGCTTCACAGAGCCCTTTAATCAGCCTACCGAGTATGCTGAAAGCATTTCAAGACTTGCCAATATGATTGGCAACGGTAATGTCTTGGTTCAGCGCTTCGGCGATCTGATAAGGGGCAGACGCACCAACGAGCACCGTCTCTCCCAAAACACGGTTGAGCCGACATTGAAGGCAACAGCGGGTGATATTTCCCTTGTTCTGCCCCACAGAATACTCACAAATATAATCGAAACCATCTACGCGCTTGATAAGGTTGCGCCGGGTACCGCGAATGATGATACCCTCCTTTACGGATGCGAAAGCAAGTATTATTCCATCCGTCCCGAATTTATGAATGACAAATTTGAGCTGACGGACGGGGTATATATTATAGGTGACGGAAGCGGCATCTGCCGCGGTCTTTCACAGTCGGGCGCAATGGGAATTTATGTTGCCGATTGCATAGTGTAAGGCAGACAAAAAATGGATTTGAAAAGAATTGTGATAATAGGCGGCGGTGCCGCAGGACTTATGGCGGCGTACAGCGCCGCGTGCAATAAGGCTTGCCGCATAACCGTTGTGGAAAAAAATGAACGGTGCGCCCGAAAGGTAATGATAACCGGAAAGGGACGCTGTAATGTTACCAATAACTGTGATATAGATACCCTCATTGCAAATGTGCCGCGCAATGCCCGATTTTTGTATTCCGCATTTTCCGAGTTTTCGCCTAAGGATACAATGGATTTTTTCACCTCACAGGGTGTTGAACTGAAAACCGAAAGAGGAAACAGGGTTTTTCCCGTGTCGGACAAGGCGGTGGATATTGTGGACGCGCTGGTCGGCGCGGTCAAGAAAAAAGGGGTTAAATTCCTTTGCGGCAGGGCGGTTGAAATTGTTGCCGAAAACGGTCAGGTGAAGGGTGTGCGGCTTGAAAGCGGCGATACCGTTGAGGCAGAGGGTGTAATCATCGCCACAGGCGGTGTGTCCTATCCTCTGACAGGCTCTACGGGTGAGGGACACCGTATGGCAGAAAAGCTCGGTCACACCGTTACAGAGCTGAAGCCATCCCTGATTCCCTTGGAATGTCACGAGGGCTTTTGTAACCGACTTTCGGGGCTTTCACTTAAAAATGTTACCCTCTCGGTTTTTGAGGAGGGCAAGAAAAAAGCGGTGTTCTCTAATCAGGGCGAAATACTTTTCACCCATTTCGGAATATCGGGACCGTTGGTTTTAAGCGCCTCGGCTTACCTTGATAAAATGGGCACCAAGCAATATAAGGCGTTTATAGATTTAAAGCCCGCTTTAAGCATCGAACAGCTTGACAGCCGTGTTTTAAGGGATTTTTCCGAACAGCAAAACAAGGATTTTTCCAATTCTCTTGATAAGCTGTTGCCCAAAAGCCTTATTCCGGTAATAGTAAGCCTTTCGGGAATATCGGGGGATTGCAAGGTTAATAGCGTGAGCCGTGAGCAGCGCCGTGAGCTTTGCCTTCTTATTAAAAATTTCCCTCTTTCAATTACAGGCTTCAGACCTATTGAGGAGGCTATTATAACCCGAGGCGGTGTTTCGGTTAAAGAGATAAATCCTGCCACAATGCAGTCAAAGCTTATAGACGGGCTTTTCTTTGCAGGCGAGATAATAGATGTGGATAGCCTTACGGGCGGTTTTAATCTGCAGATTGCATTTTCTACCGGCTACAAGGCAGGACTTAATATTTAATATTACGATTGGAGAAAAGGTTATGATTTCTGTTGCAATAGACGGCCCGGCAGGGGCAGGTAAAAGCACACTTTCACGCAGAGCCGCAAAGGCGCTTGGCTTTATTTATGTGGACACAGGCGCTCTTTACCGCACAGTCGGTCTTAAATTTGTGCGTTGCGGTGTTGATACCGAGCTTAACTGTGATATAGAGGCGATATTGTCCGATACACAGGTTGATATCCGTTTTGTTGACGGCGAGCAAAGGGTTTTTCTTGACGGTGAGGATGTTTCGGATAAAATCCGCACACCTCAGATTTCGATGATGGCTTCTGCCGTTTCGGCAAAGCCTGCCGTCAGAAAATTTTTGCTTGAAATGCAGAGAAAGCTCGCGCGCGAGAATAATGTTTTAATGGACGGCAGAGACATCGGTACCGTTGTTCTGCCCGATGCCACCGTTAAAATTTTCCTCACCGCTTCTGCGGAGGCACGCGCTCGCCGTAGGTATAAGGAGCTTGTGGAAAAGGGCGAAAAGGTTACCTTTCAAGAGGTTTATGACGATATGGTACAACGCGATTATAATGACAGTCACCGTTCTGCCGCCCCGCTTAAGCAGGCGGATGACGCCGTTTTGGCTGACACCACCGACTGTGATTTGGAGCAGTCCTTAGAGCTTATTTTGAAAATCGTGAAGGAAGGCATAAATTAAGTGAAAATAACACTTGCAAAAACTGCCGGCTTCTGCTTCGGTGTTGACCGCGCGGTTAATATGGTCTACGAGCTGTTGGAAAAAAATGAAAGGGTATGCACCTTAGGTCCCATAATCCATAATCCTCAGCTTGTAGAGGAGCTTGCGCAAAGGGGTGTGCGGATAGTCGAGTCACCTGAACAGGTGACGGAGGGTGAAACCCTGGTTATCCGTTCTCACGGTGTGGCGCGTTCGGTTTACGAAAGGGCGGAGGCTTTGGGCGTGAAGCTTGCCGATGCAACCTGCCCCTTTGTGGCGAAAATTCACCGCATTGTAAGGGAAAAAAGCCTTGCAGGGTATATAACCGTGATTGCAGGGGACAGCAACCATCAGGAGGTTAAGGGTATAATCGGAAACTGCTTCGGGGAATACTATGTGGTTTCAAGTGTGGAGGAATTGGAAAAATTGCTCTGCGAAAAGGAGAATTTTGCCCAAAAAAACCTGATTTTGGTATCTCAAACCACATTTAATGCAGAAATTTGGAACAACCTGCAAAAAAATTTAAAAAAAGTATGTACAAATGCAGAAATTTTTGATACAATATGTAATGCTACCTCAATGCGGCAAAGAGAGGCTGATGAGCTTTCCCGTCTTAACGAGGCGATCATAGTTGTCGGTGGCAGACACAGCTCAAACACAGCAAAGCTTTTTGATGTGTGCAGGCAAAACTGCCCGAATACTTTTTTGATTGAAACGGCGGACGAGCTGGCAGAGCTTGAGCTTGAATTTGCTACTGTTGGGGTTGTTGCGGGCGCATCTACGCCTGCAGGTATTATAAAGGAGGTTATTAAAACCATGTCGGAAAATTTACAACCGGTTGAAGAACAGATGGAGGTAAAAGAATCTGTTCAAAAAAGCTTCGAGGAAATGACAGACGAGGAAGCATTCGAAGCTTCACTCAGCAGCTTAACAGGAGACCAGAAGGTAGAAGGTACAGTTATTGCTGTTAATCCCACTGAAATCACAGTGGACATCGGCAGAGGAGTTACAGGATATATCTCTGCAGATGAATATTCTTCCGATCCCACGCTTAAGCTTATGGATGAAGTGAAGGTCAATGATAAGCTCAATCTTATCATTATGAAAATCAATGACCAGGAAGGAACCGCAATGCTTTCAAAGCGCCGTTACGATGCTATTGCCGGTTGGGACAATATAGTTGCCGCCAAAGAATCGGGCGAAATCATTACCGGTTTCGTTAAGGACATTATTAAGGGCGGTGTCGTTGTTTATACCAACAATGTAAGGGTATTTATCCCTGCTTCACAGGCAACTGCTTCCAGAAACGACTCTTTAGAGGAGCTTAAGGGTAAAGAGGTATCCTTCCGTATTATCGAAATTGGCAGAGGCCGCAGAGCCATCGGCTCTATCCGCAGTGTTCTCCGTGAACAGAGAAAGGCTGCCGAGGACAAGCTTTGGTCTGAAATTGCTGTCGGCGACCGCTTCACAGGTACCGTTAAGTCTCTTACAGGCTACGGCGCATTTGTTGATATCGGCGGTGTGGACGGTATGGTTCATATTTCTGAGCTTTCTTGGTCAAGAATCAAGAATCCTTCCGAGGTAGTTTTGGTTGGAGACACCATTGAGGTTTATGTAAAGGCTATCGATACCGAAAAGAGAAAGATTTCTCTCGGCTTCAAGAAGCCCGAGGATAATCCGTGGGTAATCTTTGAAAATAACTACAGCGTAGGCGATGTTGTAAAGGTTACCGTAGTCAGCATGACTACATACGGTGCTTTTGCTCGCATCATTCCCGGAATTGACGGTCTTATCCATATTTCTCAGATTGCTAACAAGCACATTGCTAAGCCGCAGGATGAGCTTACAGTCGGTCAGGAGATTGATGCTAAAATCACCGCTGTTGACTTTGATAAGAAGCGCGTAAGCCTTTCTATCCGTGCTTTGCTTGAGACTGAGGAGGAGCAGGCAGCTCCCGCTGACGCAGAGGATGAAATTGTTTACGAAACAGCAGAAACACCTGCCGAAGCAGAGGAAGTAACCGAGGCAGCAGAGGTTGCTGAGGTTGAAACCGTTGCAGACGATAACGAGTAATTATTAATAGCTATAAGCCCATACCGTTGCTTTTTTGCATTGGTATGGGCTTATTTTTGTTGTCGGCTGTTGACTTTGGATTTTGTATATGATACTATAAAAGGTAATAAAATGGCGAAATTATGGCTTAATTGTATTTATTTGTTGTGTGGGTGGCAGTATGAAAGAAATTGATATTAATTCTTGGGAAAGAAAAACGCATTATGAATGGTTTTCAAGCTTTGACAATCCTTGCTTTGCAATAGCGGTGCGAATGGATGTGACAAGGCTCTTGGAGTTTTGCAAAAAAAATAATACCTCCTCCTTTGCTTCGGTTATGTTTTTTGTTGCCAAGGCACTTAACAGTATTAAACCGCTGAGGTACAGAATATTGGAGGGTAAGGTTTATGAAATTCCCCGTGCAAATGTTGCTTATACCTTCAGTGTCAGAAAGGATTTCTTTCTTAACAACCGCACAAACACAGCTACTGATTATTTCGAGTTCTGCCGCTTGGTCAAGGAGCAGACAACGCGGTTAAGGGAAAACCCTGTCCTGCCGAAGGAATTTAATAACACCACTATTGTGGACGATATTTATTGCTCCTGTGTGCCGTGGGTTGATTTTGTTTCGGTTTCAGAGCCTGTCCCCGAAAGAATGCCGGAAAATAGCTGTATTCCGCGTGTCTCCTGGGGTAAATACACCGAGGAAAACGGACGCACAAGGTGTACCTTCAGCATCACCGCAAACCACTCCCTTGCTGATGGATATGATGTGTCCCAAGCCTTTATTTTGCTGCAAGAGATGTTTGATTGCCCCGAAAATTTTACAGAACAGGAAGCTTGATATGAAGGATTTAATTTTTATCGGTTGGAATAAGGATAATGCACTTGCCGTTAAGGTCAAGGAAATTCTTGATAAGGCGGGGTATATGGGTGTTATAGGGGGAGAGTATTCCGGTAACCCCGATGTCATAACAAAAAAATCCTTTCAAACCGTAAATGAAACAATCAGATATCAAATGCACCGCTGCAGTCAGGCAATAATGCTTTACCGCGGCAAAACCGCCGAGGATGACAGCAAAACAGCGGCAAAGTTAAGCGGAAATCTGATTTATGAAATGGGATATTTGTATTCAAGATACAGCTCCTCACGAATGCACATATTTAAGATAAATATTTCCAAGGAGGAGGAAAACTCGCTTCTCCCGTCCGATTTACACGGAATTTGGTCTGCATCCTGCGAGGGGGCAGAGGATGATGCAATGGCGGAAAGGATTGTAGACCTTTTCAAAGACCGTCAGCGATTGATACCAAGGACTGATTTGGCGAAGCTGGTCAACCATTATCACCGCATAAGCTATGAAATTGAGGAGCACCTTGAAAATCCGAGAATTTCGGATTATGAGCTGGCAAAGCATCTGATAGTTTATGTTCAGGGTGCATATATGCGGCAAAAGATATTGCTTGCCCAAACTAAATGCAAAAGCTTTAAAAGGGAGCTACACAATGCAGGCTCGGCAACCCTTGAAACGGCATTGGAATTTGCGATGAATGCATTTGATATGTTCTTGTCTATTGAGAATGCCGAAACCGTAAACAATAAGCTTATAATATCTGAGGATACCTTTGACCGTGTGCACAGTAAGTACAGAAAGCTCATAGTACAGGCTTTCTCAAATGACGAAAATGTGAATGTCCGCAGATTTGATATGAGCAAAGCGGTTGTTGATGAGAATTTTTTAAAGGAAAGAGGCGAGGTGAGCGCTTGGATTGCCACCCAATCATTACAGCATCTTTCACTTTGGTTTATGGCTTATCTTGACAATCCTGAGCATACAGCGGACGAGATTATCAACCGCATTGCTATAACCTACGGAGAAAAATCAATAGAAAATCTGCTGTTTATGTCAAAGCTTGCGCCCGAAAATAAGGGCTTTGCAAACATAATGCTTGGCTATTCCTACCGCAATGTAGCTAACTTTTACAGAAATTTGAACGAGCTTGATGCAGCCAAGAAAAACGATGAGATTGCTCTTGATATTCTTGAAAAGCTGTATGACGATATGGAAAATGCAAATGATGAAAATCCCGAGCTTGAAAATTACATAAAGCTTGAATATTTTTTGCAGGTTGTAGACACTCTTGACAGCTTTTCTGAATACGATGCTTCGAGAATGCTGCGCGAGATAGGAAAGTATATCAAGGAAATTGACACGGAGCAAAAGAGAAAGAATTTGATGTTTGACAGACTGAAGGAAGCCTATAATAATGTCATTTCAAAGGAATAAGGGTGATGCTGTATGAAAAGGTGTAAGCGGCTGAGAATTTTGTTGCCTGCGGTGACGGTTTTTTTGGAGCTTTTACCGTTTGGTGCTGTGCTTAACTTCGCCAATCCTGACGGAGAAGCATTCAGAAGGACTTTTTCCTATTTTGATTTGACACCTTTTGGATATGCCAATTTCGCACCTTTAATAACAGCAATTTTCACCTGTATAATCTTTATTTTGAGCTTGATAAGCTTGGTGAAAGAAGGGCAAATGCTGACCAAAACGGTCAAGGTAATTTCCTTGGTTGCCTTTTTTGTATCACTTGCACCTCTTTCGTACGATATTTCAGCCTTTTCTGTTGTGGGTGCAATGATTTCGATTTTATTGTTGAGTAACAGTTGGCTTAATTTTTATTTGGATAAACACTATTAGCTTGCGGAAGGTTTAAAGGGGTAGAAAAATGAGTGAGTTTTATTTAAAGCCGAAGCTTTTTTCGGTTATAAAGGATTACAGTAAAAAACAGTGTATTAACGACATTGTTGCAGGTATTATTGTTGCGGTTATTGCGCTTCCGCTTTCCATTGCATTGGCAATTGCTTCGGGAGTGGAGCCTGCCTGCGGTATATACACTGCCATTGCGGCAGGCTTTATCGTATCGCTTCTGGGCGGAAGCTGTGTGCAGATTGCAGGTCCGACAGCGGCATTTGCAACCGTTGTGGCAGGAATTGTTGCCGCACAGGGAATGGGCGGACTTTTCATTGCCACAGTTCTTGCAGGCATCATGCTTGTGCTGATGGGAATTTTAAAGCTTGGCGGACTTATTAAATTTATTCCACACACAATCACCACCGGATTCACTGCGGGTATTGCCGTTACAATATTCATAGGTCAGATAAAGGACTTTTTGGGGCTTACCTACCCCGAAGGTACAAAGCCGATTGAAACGGTCGAAAAAATTGAAGCCAATATAGCGGCTGCACACACCTTTAGCTGGCAGGCCTTGCTTGTGGGGGCAGTTTGCCTTGCGATACTTATTGTTTACCCTTTGTTCGAGAAACGGGTGCCGCCGTCACTTATTGCGGTGGTGGTGGGAGCCGCAATGGTAAAGCTTATTCCGGGGCTTGACAGCGGTGTTAATACCATTGGTGAGCTTTATAATATTCCGATGGGATTACCCAAGGTGGATTTGGGCGGAATGGAGCTTAGTCTGTCAAAGGTTGCAGAGCTTTTGCCCGATGCCTTCACAATTGCCGTTCTCGCCGCTATTGAATCACTGCTCTCCTGTGTGGTTGCTGATAATATGGTGGGCTCACGTCATAATTCCAATGCAGAGCTTATGGCACAGGGCGTGGCAAATATCGGTTCGGTGATGTTTGGCGGTATTCCTGCAACGGGAGCAATCGCCCGTACAGCCGCAAACATAAAAAACGGCGGCAGAACACCTGTTGCCGGTATGGTACATTCGGTTGTATTGCTGTTGGTGCTGTTGCTCCTGATGCCATACGCCGGCTTAATTCCAATGCCCGCAATAGCGGCTATTTTGTTTATGGTAGCTTATAATATGAGTGAATGGCGCAAATTCAAGCGGATTATTCAAACGGCAACCAAGAGTGATATTCTGGTTGCGGTTGCTACCTTTGTCCTTACCGTGATTTTCGATTTGGTGGTTGCTATTGCGGTTGGTATGGTGCTGACGGTGCTTCTCTTTATGAAGCGTATGAGCGACAAGACCGAAATTTTGCCCGTTACCTGTATAGAGGGTGCAGAGATACCCAAAGAAATAAGGCTTTTTGAGGTAAAGGGCGCTTTGTTTTTCGGCTCTGCAGATAAGATAGACAATATCCCGCTTGACGGAAATACCGAATATCTTGTGCTTGATATGGGCGGTGTAACAGCCCTTGATTCCACCGCTATGAACTCGCTTGAGGCTATTAACAGGAAATGTAATGATAAAGGCATCAGGCTTGTGCTTTTAAAGGTGAATGAGCAACCTATAAAGCTTATGAAAAGGTCGGGCCTTGCGGACGCTTTGGGTGAAAAGGGCTTTTGTCTCAATGTGAATGAATTGCTCTGCCTTAAGGCTTAAATTCAATTAATTGCGAAAAAGGAGGAAGCCTTGTGCATAAGAAAAAAGACTTTGATGAAATACTGCGGATACTTGGCATATTGGCGGCAGTTTTTATAATTATTCGCTTGCTTGCTCCGTTTTTGGTTTATTTGATACCTGTGATTATTATTGTCACACTGCTTTTTATTTTTGGTGTGATTCCGCCTATAACTCCGGGTGTGAGGCTGGATTTGAAGGAAGTAGGAGGCTTTCACCGCATGAGAGAGTTTTCGGCACTTTCCTCAGAAAGCCTTGCGGCAGAGAATTCAAGCACCGCTTTGGACGAAATTGAGGAGTTTCCGTCAGGCTTAAAGGAGTTGTCCCGGGAGCCTGTGCCTGAAATTCAAGCTGATGAAACACCCAAGCTGCCCTGCAGTATGCCGCAATTAAAATCGGGCAAAACACCGCATATCCAAAATCAGCCCGATACGGTATACTTCCTTTCAAGGCATGAAAGGCTTGATAATCCTTATTTCAGAGAAAAAAATTAAAAAGGTGAAGTGTTAAGTGGCATCTAATTTTGATTTTATAAAAGCTTACGATGAAAATTTCCCTACTGAAAAATTATACGAGTTTGAGTGTAAATTACAGATTTCTATGAAATCTGCAGGGGCAAGCATGCGCGAATTTCTTGACGAGTTTTATCAGTACTGCCTTGAAAAGCTTGGCTTGTGGGATGACTATAACACATACCTTGCAGAAAACGGCAGGGAGGATAATTTGGGAAACGGTTTGTTTTTTCTAACTAAAAATCGGTATATCACAGATTATCCTATCTCCACGGAATATAAGAAAGGCGGTGTTTTTAAGACACGGTTTGCCGAGGGCTATAAATTTGATAAGGAAAAGCTTTATGTTCTTTTTTATCTGCGCTCATTCGGAAACAAATTCCATCACGGGAAAAAGCTTATAAAAAAGGAAAACGACCCTGAGTATGTGATAGATTATTTTCACATTCTTGATTGCGCCTTTCAGCTTCACAAGTATATATGTAAATTTTTAGGTGCTTCGGGTATACCTTATTTTAATATTGAAAAAGCCCCCATTGAAAACAAGGATGCGGAGTATCGGTTTGAGATTATAAGGAAAAAGCCGGTAATGTATAGCCGAAATTTCACAAACTGCCGTTTTGAGTATGAAGCAATGTATTACCGTTCCACCAATTCTCCCCGATATGCAATTCTGCAATTTTTCCCCAAGGATGACGGAATGAGCCGGACTGCTCAAAAACGCAGTACCACCGCTTATAATGAGAATGACAGCATTATTTTCGGCAGAGGCATTAAAGACATTTTCACGGTTGCAGGAACAGAATCAGACAGTGAATATTATATTCTGGCACACATTTTTGCAAAGGAGCCCAAGCCTCTTACCGAGGAGCTTTTAAAGAAAATGTCTGTAAGCGAAAGGCTGGATGTGGCATTGCGTATCGCAGAGATTATCCGCGAGCTTCATAACGGAGACGAGGTGCGGATTTATCACCGCCTGCTTAATTACGGCTGTATTTATCTTTGCGAAAATCATGCAGGGGCGAGGTGGTATCCTGCTATTACTAATTTTTTCTTTGCCAAAATGGATACCGCCGACCAGGATACCTCGCTTGATAGGGAGCAAAAGAAAAAAATCCTTTCGGTTAAAGACCGCACAGTTTCAAAGTATATACCGATTGAGTGGTTCAATGTGGCATCCGAGCAAGGCGCACCGATTGATATATATTCCTTGGGAATGTTGTTTTTTGATATTTTGTGCGCAAGGTTTTGTGATTTCATTGTGATTGACAGCAAGAGCATCGGGGATTATTTCCCAAGAATGAAAAACGAGCTTATTTCCGCCGGAATAGCCGACACGCGCCTGCACAAGCTTATCTTTGATATGCTTTCACTTTCAATGCGCCGACCTGATGCCGCAACTGTTTGTCAGAGATTAAGAGAAATTATTAATAGCTAATGGTGGATTATATGGAGATTACAACCGTTCACGATTACAGCATCGAGAAAATATTAAGTCAGACGGGCTACAGTAAGGTTTATGTGGCTTATGATGAAACGCAGGAGCGCTCGGTTTGTATTAAGGAGATAGATTTGTCGGTTTATGAAAACCGTTCTGCAAAGGAAAGCCTTGCTAAAATTGAAACCGAGGTTACGGTTTTGCGCACCCTCTCGGACGAAACCACCCACATTCCTTGTCTGCTTGAAACACATTTTGACAGTGAGCTGGGTAAATATTATATTGTAATGCAATATTTTCGCGGCGAGACACTGCGTGCTAAAATGAACAAAATTTCAGAAAAGGCTTTTTTGACCTTTTTGGTGCAGATTTGCGATACCCTCGATGTAATGCACTCAAAGAGATATTATCACAAGGATATAAAGCCCGAAAACATAATGTTAACCCAAGCCGGAGAGGTTGTACTACTTGATTTTAACATAAGTGTTTCAAACTCTAACATCAACGAGGGCACTGTCGGCTACAGAGCTCCCGAAACCGAGCTTTCGGACAGCAGTCCCGACCGCACCGGCGTGGATGTTTTTGCCCTTGGAGCTATAATGTATGAGTATTATACAGGGCAGAAGCCGATTAATAATATGCATTATTCCTGCGGTAAGAACAGATGGGCGGATTTTGTGCGACCTAATGAAATAAGGGCACAGCTTGGCAAAAATCCGATCAGCGAAACCAAGGAAAACATAATTTTGAAGTGTATGAGCTTTCTCCCTCGGGACAGATATTCGGCAAAACAGCTTCGTGAGGAATTAAGAAAGCTTTATTAAGGGGAATAAAATGGAAAATCCAAACAATAAAATTGATAAGTTCTTAGAGCTTTTAAAAATAAATGCTTCCGGCACATCTCCCTTGTTCAGGGTAGAGCCGGTCGAGGAAAAAACCTTTGAAGAAATTGTCGGCTTGGAGGAAAAGAATGATAAATAAAATTCCGCTTAAGCAGATGGCTTCTGTCAGCGGCAGCTTTTCTTTCTTTATTGCAGAAAAGGCTTACGGTGAAATCAGAGAGGAGTTTCCTGAAACGGAAGCTCTTTTTAAAAAGCTGTCTGCACAGAAAAGCTTTTTGATTGAACGCCGCCTTGTAAAGGACAGAAACGGCTCATACAGCACCGAATATAATGTGATTTGCGATTTCGGCACCATCGTTTGCGTGAGGGGACAGACCTATCCCAATTTTTTCGTCAAGAACATTATTGCGGAAAATTTTATTTCCAAAAACGCGGCAATGGTTAGGGGAATCACCTTCATATCAAGTTGCGGCTCCTACCTTACCGTAAGGTCGGGTGTTGATTTTTATAATTATTACGGCGGAAATTCAGTGAGCTACGGTGACAGAAACGGCTGTAGGGCTATTCTTGAGAAAATAGACGGGGAATTTCACAGGATTTACGGTGAGGATATTTTTGAAGAAAATATCTCCGATGAAGTTTCTGCCGAGGACACAGAAGCGGAGGAAACCGAGAATAAAAACGGGGAGCTTTTGAGGCTTTGTGACCTTGCTCAAAAATATGCCGAATCGGACTATTCATTTGAGCTTACCGAGGCTGAGCGAAAGGGAAAAATCCATTATTACAAGGTTTCATCAAGCAGTGAAGCCCATTCGGATAAATACACCTGCTACAGGTTTTATTTTAAAAATGCCCAAAAAATTGCCGACATAGAGGAAAATACCGAACTGACGGTATACGATATAAACGACCGTCCCTTAAGGGCAACTGTAATAGCCTGCGAAGCCGAGGGAAAAGAGGCTTTTCTTGACCTGATGTTCTCAAATCAGATTATTTTCTCCCGTCTTAAGCCCTCGGGGGATATATCCTTTATTGCCTCCTCTGCAGTAAGGGATGTTCAACTGACGGCGGTTTCGGGTATTCTGGAGGGTACAGCCAAATCGCAGTATATAGGGGATTTTATAGGCTATAACAGCCCTGCCGGCTTTGAGGAAAATGACCTTTCCGAGCTGAAAGCCGATTTAAAAAACCGAAAATATCCCTTGACCGATTCACAGATAAAGGCAGTGACAAATGCCATCAACAGTAAGGATGGCTACCTCGTTATGGGCCCTCCCGGAACGGGAAAAACCACTGTTATACTTGAATGGGTTAAATATTTTGCCTTGAAGAAAAATATGCGTGTGCTTATTGCTTCGCAAAACAATACTGCGGTTGACAATGTGCTCAAACGGCTTGACGGTGTTGAGGGCTTGGAAATCATAAGAACCGGAAAAAAGAAAAAGTGCGACCCCGATGTTGCGCACCTTTTGTATGACGGTAAAATTTCCGAGGCAAGACATAAAATTTCGGAAAAAATAAAAAGCAAGTATGACTCTCTTGCGCAATTTTGCAGAACAGTTGACGGAAAGCAACAGCTTAGTCGGGGAATACAGGCATTGGAGGCCGAGGAGCAAAGGCTTAACCGTGCGGCAAAGCTACTCTCTGAAAATTATGAAAAAATCCTAAAGGATAAAATGACCTTGCGGGATAGCCGCGATAATTTAAAGAAAGATTATTTTGAATACTCTAAACGCAAGAAAAAATATTTTTTCTTTGAATTTTTGGAAATGCTTTTTTCCAATCTCTATGTAAATCCTAAGAAAAGCTTTGAAAGGAAAGCCGCGGCGCAGAACAAATTTGCCTTGAGCTTGAATTACAGAATATCGGAATATAATTCCGAAACCGAATATGTATACAGTAATTTGTTTCTTCCGTTCCACAAGCGGCTAGATGAATTTGCTGAAATAGCAAGAAATTTTGTTGCTTCAAGTCCTGAATACAGCACTGCTGCAGAGCTTGATGCATGGCAGCTTTACGGCTTTTTCAAGCAAGAATCTAAAAGCGAAAAATGGACAAATGAGCTGATGCAGGCAGAAAAGTACCGAAAAGCAATGCAGATTATGCTTGAGTGGAACGATGAGGTATGCTCCAAGCAGAATTACGCTTTAGAGCAGCTTATGCTTGAAAATATAAATGTTGT
This sequence comes from Clostridia bacterium, assembly GCA_017507805.1. Classification (GTDB taxonomy): domain Bacteria; phylum Bacillota; class Clostridia; order Oscillospirales; family Acutalibacteraceae; genus UBA737. Next base: position 50,873 of record JAFWAC010000009.1, on the reverse strand, counting down.
GGGCGGAACCTGTATAGGTGCTGCGATTAACCCTATGTTTGCTTCGCTCGATTATGATGTAACGATTATTGATGAAGCAGGACAGATAAGAATTCACGATTGCCTTGTTCCAATGACACTTTCAAATAAGGTTATAATGCTTGGTGACCATAAACAACTGCCTCCTTTCAGTAATTCGGAGGTTGGGCAAATTATTGAGGGGTTGGGTACTGACAGTACTTTGTATTCAAAGAGCCTTTTTGAGGAAATTTATGACAAAACCCCCAATACCAATAAAATTATGCTTGACACTCAATTCCGTATTCCGGGTGAGGTTGCCGATATACTTTCCGAAGCTTTTTATTTCGGTGACTATAAAACACTTGAGAGCAAGCGCGCGGATAAGTACCGCATTGATTTTCTGTCAGATTATCAGCTTTTACTTATCGACACCTCAGATAGTGAGGAACGCTTCGAAAAGGAAGTTAATTTTAACGGAAACGACACCTTTAAAAATACCTACGAGGCAAAAATCATAGCGTTGCTTTATAAAGCCTTAAGCCAAGGGAACTATTCCCATTTGTCGGTCAAGGCGCTTGCGGGCCTTAATGCTCAGGTGGATGAAATAAGGTCAGCAATAGGAAATGGCGATAGTCAGGCAGTATCCACTGTTGACAGCTTCCAAGGTCAGGAGTGTGATGTTGTTATTTACAGCTTCACAAGAAGTTCTGAGGCAGAAAGCCTTAAAGTTGGTTTTCTTAATGACCTGCGCCGTCTTAATGTTGCAATGTCCCGCGCCAAAAAGGTGCTTGTTATCGTGGGCGATTTTTCATATCTTAATGCCTGCAAAGAGGTGCTTGAAAGGTCGGGAAAGCGTTCTAAAAGGTTTGCCGCATTTATAAAGCTTATAATGAAAAATATAAACGAGAAAAATGCCGGCGAGATTATTTCATCAAAGAGTTTTTTACAAAAAATAGGTGGAGGTGAAATCCTTGGCGAATAATAAAACCGGTATCAATATGGATGATGCCCTTCGCAGAATTTGCCGTACATACCCCTTTATAGACCTGAATTATTTACAGCTTTTTTCAAAGGTTTATTATCCGATTGCGGTAATTGATGCAGGTATAAGCGAGGAAAGCTATGAGGATTTCACCGCGGTTGAACGGGCTGTGCTTAAATTCTATGATGCGGGCTTTTGCAGTATGGAGGAAATATCGGGCTTTATGGGGCTCACAACCCGATATGTCGCGCAAATAACCAAGTTGCTTCGAAGCTACTGTTATCTTGATGACACACTTGCCGTGACAAAGCTTGGAAAGCAATCTTTAGCGGCAAACAGAAAAATTTTACCCAAAAGTATGCGCCAGACCTTTGAGGTGGATGCCGTCAACGGTTATCCCTTAAGACTTGGCAGAACTGCATATTCTGAGGAGGATTTTGAAAAGCATATAGCCTATTCGGTGGTTATAGGCGGTATTGATTTTACCGATACTGCTACGGTCATTTCGCGTTTTAACGATGGCTGTGATATGGCACTTAGAAATCGCGCACGCAGCAGTATAAGTGTAAATGTGACAGGGATATCCGACCCTCAGTTTGTGGGTATCAAATATGCCGCTGCCTATTTGATTCAGCTTGAGGGCTATGAGCCCTTGATTTTTGCTGATATTGAAATTTCTGAGGACGGTAAACAGCCCTATTTCCTCTGGCAGCCCTTTGGTATCGGAGAGGAGAAAACCGCCCGAATGTTAGGACTTCAGTATCCGGTTTATAATACAGCGCAGGGACAGGAAATTGTAAACAACGCCGCCTTGCAGGTGAGCGAGCTTGCAATGAAGGAGGCTTCGAGGGAAAGATTTAAAAGCGGTATAGAATATTATTTAAACGAGGGCCTGAAGCTTAGACCTGAGTTTACCGAGCAGGTGTCAGACCACCGTTTCATAATTTCGGGCAGAGCATTGACCGAATATAATTTTGATGTTTTAAAGCTGTTGACAGGCTTGGGCTCGGTTAATAATATTTATACCTATTCTTACCCGTCATACGCGGGAAATTTTGCAAGCTTTAGCCGCGATACTGCCGATAAAAGGCTTGCATTTGTGTGCCAGTATCTTAAAATTCTGGCAGAGCAAACTCCACTTAATGAGCTTAACATTATGCTTGAGGCGGCGTTTTCGGAAAATGATACCCAAACCGATTTGCTTCTCGGCATATCAAAGGAGCTTGGAATACAAAATGAATTGCCAAAAGCATAATTGGAATTTTGTGATGTAACAAAAACACGGTAGAAGTTATTTTTAACTTCTACCGTGTTTTTTAAATGATTATGTTATTCGTAAAAATTCCTTGTGATGACCTCCTGCTGCCATTCAGGCGAAAGGGAGGTGAATTTTGCAGAAAAGCCTGTAACCCGCACGATGAGGTCGGGATAATTTTCGGGATGCTTCTGCGCATCGAGCAGCTCTTCCTTTGAGGTGCAGTTGAGCTGTAGGGACTGCACGGCGGTATTTGCCACAGCCCTTAAGAATGCCTCGCAAATATCAAGGCTCATTCCGTTGGAGGGCAATATAATATTAACCACCGAGTTGCCGCCTAAGGTTGTTTTGTCAATTGAGGAAAGGGTGTTTATAACGCTTGTAACCGATGGGATTTTCTTGAGACGCGAGGGTGTAAGCCCCTGCGCAAAATATTCACCGTTCTTTCTGCCGTCAGGAGTGGCAAGCGTTTTTTCTCCCCACCAACGAATTTCTGTGTAGGTCAGGTGTCCTAATCTGATTTTGCCGCCATGCGTACCGCTGAGCTTATCAAGCATTCCGAAAAGGTCGTTGTTAAACCTGTTGGCAAGTGAGCAGGCTTCTTCGCTGCCGTCACCCCAGCCGTGGCATTTCATTGCTTTTTTGCGCATTTCCTCAAAGCCCTCCCAATTGCTTCTGATGGCATTCAGCAACTCGGCAAGGGTGTATTGTCGGCTGTCAAAGCAAAGCTCCTTTATCGCAAGCAAAGAGTCAACAATATTTGGGAAACCAAAGCAGAGGTAAACATCATCCCTGTATCTTGCGCCGCCTGCTGTGAAATCCTTTCGGCTTTCAAGGCAGTTATCAAGGGTGGAGGAAAACAACGGTAAAACATCTACCTTATCCCACATATTTCCACCTGCGGCAGAGACAGCCGCGCGCTCTGTGAAAAGCTTATTTATATTATCGCAGGTTATTTGGTAAACATCTTCGAAGCTTTGTGCATTGTCTATCGGCGCAAAATTCAAGCCCACCTTTTCTTGCTTTTCGGTTAGCTTGTGGAGAGAAAATTCAAATGCCTTAAGCATATTGACATAGGCGCCGCAACCGGGCTTTTCTTTTCCGTGTATTTTCAAGTCCCAGCAACCTGAAATAACATAATCTCTTGCCTCCTCAAGGGGCTTGCCGGTTTTTAAAAGCGCGGGGATTACCGCATCGTCATTCTGATAAAGAATGGTGCTGGTTCCCTTTATTACAGAGCTGTTTATTTCATCCAAATATTCCTTGGGGGAATTAGCCGAAAAACGGCATTTGATTTTGGGGTAGATTATCTTTTCCTCTCTTGTGGCCTGCAGGAACATTCTTGTAAGCTCATTGTAAAGTGGATTACCCTCAGCATCACAGCCGCCTAAAACATAGGTGTTTTCAAGCTCATGGTCGGCATAGCCAGCCATTATCATATCGTGGTCATAGTGGCAGTCAAAGGTTATGAGGAACTCGCAAACAAGTTGGTAAGCTTGCGCTTCGGTAATTTTGCCGTTTTCAATATCCTTCTTATAAAAAGGATACAGGTCTAAATCCACACGCCCGAAGGAATTGAAGCCGACACCCTCCAACGCACCAAGCACTTTTCTGCAAAAGGCTAATGTGTTGAGTGCCTCATAAAAGCTTTCGGGTTTTTCCCACGGGGTACGCCTTGCACAATCGGCAATGCGCTGTAAATTTGTCTTTGCGGTGTCGTTGCAGGCTGTTTCAAGGAGAGCCTCAGCCTTTTCAGCAAACTTCTCGCTGATACGCTTAATACAAAGCAAGCCTTCACAAACAGCATTTAAAAATTCCTTTTCCTTTTCTGTTTGCGCATTTTTAAGCTCATTTTGTGCCCGACTATAAATACCGCTTAGTCCACCCTCAAGAACGGGGCGGTGATTAAAAGAAAAATGCTGAAAAACATCGTTAAAGGGACCGCAGATAAGGTAAAGCATTTCCTCACCCTGCTTGCAACGCTTATCCCAAAGCTCGGTGTCAAATTCCTCAAATAAATGCTGATTTTGCCTGTAGGTCCAACCGCCCGGATGCTTGTGACCGCGGAAATCCGCCGCACCGTCACAGTGGGCAGAAAGGGTGCCCGTTTCGTAATAAAAAGGTGAATTAAGAAACACAACCGGATCCATTTCCTCTGTGATGGTGCGATATTGCAACAGCTTCATATCGTAAACCGACATACCCTCATAAGCCCTGCTGTCGAGCAAAGGAGTGCATTTTTCGTAAAATACATCTGCTCGGTCATTGGCTTTATTCCAATAGTAATCAATTAATTCCTCACGCAATTTCGGATAATTCATAATTCACACCTCAATAAAATCTTTCACCGAGAACATACTCTGCATCCTTGCGGTCAAGAACAGCACCAAAGCTTTCGAGCAACTCAACAAAATGCTCCACGGTTGACGCCGAAACCACAGGGAAGGTGTTTAGACCGCTTCCAAAGTAGGTTGCAAAAAGGGCGGTTCTCATATCAAGACCGGTTTTGGTGCAGATTTCCTTTAAGCGTGTTACTGCAGCCCTGTTGGTGACAGAGCCCTCCATTTCATTTTCGGGCAGATTGAAGTTTTTATAAAAATAACCATAAGCCTGAGAATTATATCCAAAGACAGGCATTTGATTTTGCATATATCCCGTAAACTCTGTTTTGTTCATTTCAAGCACGCGCTCGTTTTCTCCCCAACCTTCTGTGGAGTTTTCTTTAAGAGAAAATGCAAGCTCGCTGAATTCGAAGCCCTTAAGACCTTTTTTCTCTGCGTAAGCATTAGCTTCGCCTATGCGCTGTAAGGTCCAATTAGAGGCGCCGAGGTGTCTTATTGCACCCTTGGCAGTATATTCATTAAGAAAATCAATAATTTCTGCCACAGGCACAGAGGGATCATCCTTATGAACAAAATAAATGTCTATATAATCTGTCTGCAGATTTTTAAAGCTGTTTTCCAAATCCTCGGTCATATCCTTACGGGTTAAGCGGTGCCGGAAGTAAAGACCGTCCTTAAACTCGGGATTTCCGCATTTTGAGCAAATCACAAAATTCTCCCGATTTTTATTTTTAAGCCATCTGCCTATACAGCTTTCACTGCTGCCGTTTCCGTAGGCTGCGGCTGTGTCAAAAATATTGCCGCCTGCCGCGGTAAATAAATCCATTATTTTAAAACAAAAATCATCCGGCTTACTGCCGAAAACATGGGTTCCTAAAATCACCCTGCTCAGGTTTTTTCTGTCTACTATTGTACTGCTTTTGGGTAAAGTTTTGGATAACATTGAGTATCTCTCCTTTATTTAATAGCTTTAATTTTATGATAATCCTTTCACATAAAAACGCAATGCTTTTTAAGGAAATTTTGTAAAATAAGGAAATTAAATATTTACAAACATAACAAAAAAGGTTACAATAATGATGAGAAAGGGGAATATCGCTGTTATGGAATTTGAAAATTTGAGAATAAAAAGCATTGATGCTTTTTTGGAATATACCCCCCGTTCCCTGCGTTGGACAGCCGAAAATCGCTGTAACCATATTGTGGGAATTCAGCTTTCAGGCAGTGCAATGCATGATTTTGGATATCAAAAATTCAATCTTTCGGAAAATTGCGTTTTCTTTTTCAATCAGGCTGAGGATTATTCGGTTGAAGTGGCACAAAAGGGTGTTGCATACAGCGTGCATTTCACAACCTACGAGCCGATAGCAACAAAAAGCTTTTGTCGCAAAATAGATAACGAAACCGAGGTTGTGAAGCTTTTAAAGCAGATTGAACGGCAAAAAATCAGTGATTTTGAGGGTAACAGCCTGACATTAAGCTATTTATATAAGCTTTGCCATCTTTTAGAAAAAATACGATGCCGTAAATACATTCAGACAGATAAAAGGATTATGGCCGCAAAGGAGCTTATTGACGCGCATTTCAAAGAAAAGGATTGCCTTCAAAACGCGGCTGCCCTGTACGGTGTTTCACGCAGGCGCTTTAATGATATTTTCAAATCTCATTTTAACATCACACCTAACCGTTACCTTATTTTCTGCAAAATATCTTTGGCAAAGGCATTGTTCAAAGCGGGATATTTATCGGTAAGCGAAATTTCGGAGCTTAGCGGCTTCAGCGATGTTTACTATTTCAGCAAGGTTTTTAAGGCGGAGACAGGCTTCACACCCTCACAATTCAGCAATTTGCTTAAGGACGGGCAAAAAAGCCTGCCCGAAATTTTTTAACACATAATGGCGATAAAAAATGCAGACTGAAGGCTACAGTCTGCATTTTTATTATTCTTATTTGGTTACATGGCGTTTTATTGCCTCAAAGGTGGTTTCGCTGATGTGATGCTCCATTTTGCAGGCATCGCGCGAGGCGGTATCAGGGTCAACCCCAAGGCTCATCAGATATTCGGTTAAAAGGGTGTGCCTTTCGTAAATTTTTTGAGCGATTTCAAGACCGGTAGGTGTAAGACTTAAAAAGCCTTCGCGGTCAACCGTGAGAAACTCTCCGTTTTTAAGCAGAGAAACGGCGCGGGAAACACTCGGCTTGGAAAATCCCATATATTCCGCTACATCAAGAGAACGCACATGACCGATTTTTTTAGACAGAACGAATATTGTTTCAAGATACATTTCTCCTGATTCCTGTAAATGCATACGAGCACCTCCCAAAGTTTTGTTTACTTAATAATATCATAAATTTCAAAAATATTCAACCCCCAAGGAATGTAAACCGAAACGATAGTAAGGGCGTGATAGCGGCGTTAAAGCTTCTATCGCGCTTTTGTTGTCTGCATTTGCATTAAAATTCTTTGATTTGTATCAAATTTCAATCATACATATTGACAGCACTTTGTTATATAAATACAATAAATTTGGATTTTTGTTTGTGTTATTATGCAGAATAATATAAATTTATTAATCGTAGTATAAAAAAACAATTGTCAAAAAACAGTATTGAAAGAGAGAGTTATTACAGTGAAAAAGGCAGGACCTATTACGGGAACATTTATTGATGAAATTACCTATGATATTCCGTCATCAAATTGGTCGTTTGAGCAGTGGCGGCAGGATTTGGATAATATGCAGGAGATTGGAATTGATACCCTTGTATTTATACGCGGTGGATTTGGAGGCAAAACAATTTATCCGTCAAAGGTATTCGGCACACTGCATACCGATGATTTGGCAGACTTTATTTTGAGAGAAGCATCAGACCGAGGGATGGATGTCTTTTTCGGTCTTTACACCTCAAACCTCACATGGAATGACGGTGATGCCGGAACTGAAATATTTAAAAACAAATTTTTTATTGATGAGGTTTGGGAGCGTTACGGACACTATCCGTCCTTTAAGGGCTGGTATATACCCCAAGAGGTTGATTGTGACCGCTTGAATATATGTGATGTTATGAAGGGACTATCGGGACTTTGCAAGGATAAGGCACCCGATAAGCAGGTGCTTATAAGTCCGTTTTTTAAAAGCCATATTGACTATCCGGACGGCAGGTCTCCGCGCAGTACCTATGAGGAGTGGGATCGCATTTTTGATTATGCGGGCAAGGATATTGATATTTGCGCTTTTCAGGACGGAACAGCGCCGTTGCACTTAATGGATGAATATTATGGGTTAATGCAAAAGCTTTGTAATAAATATGATATTAAGCAATGGGTAAATGCAGAAACCTTTGAGCGTGATGTTCGCTGTATGTATTACCCCATTCCTTTTTCGGTGCTTAAAGAAAGGCTTGAGCATCATAAAAAGTATTCAGAGAAAATTATAACCTTTGAATTTTCACACTTTTTAAGCCCACAGTCTATATACCCCTCTGCACGCAACCTGAACAATTTATATAAAAATTATTATTTGAAATAGGCGGTAGTTTTATGGATATGGAGCTTTTACAGGAAATACGCGAATGGGCAAAAAAGGAGCTTCACGCGAGTGTTGATTTTTGGCTTAAAAACGGTATTGACCGCAAAAACGGCGGTGTTTACACCTGCCTTGACCGTTTCGGCAAAATATATTCTACCGATAAAAGCGTCTGGATGCAGGGGAGATGCGCATGGACCTTTGCACGCCTTTGCAATCAGTACGGAGCAAAGCCTGAATGGCTTGAGGCTTCAAAAAGCTGTCTTGATTTTTTGGAAAACCACTGTATTAACCGCAAAGCCGGCGGAAGATTTTATTTCACTGTCACTGCGGACGGCAAGCCTTTGCGACAGAGAAGATATTATTTCAGTGAGGCTTTTTACATTATTGCAAATGCAGAGTATTACGGCGCTACCGGAGATACCGTTTATCTTGAGCGCGCCCGTAGGGTTTATGATATGCTATATGCGCTTAATAACGGTCTGATTTCCGATCCGACAGGTCTCGGTCCTAAAACAGAGCCGGAAACCCGTAAGGCTCGCTCCCTTGCTGACCCGATGATTTTTCTTAACACAACCGCTATTATGCGGAAGTATGATCCGGAAAACAGGGAGAAATATGACAGACTTTCGGCAGAGTGTGCCGATAATATTATTAAATATCATTTCAAGCCTGAGCTGGGCTGCACCCTTGAAGCTGTTGCTCCTAACGGAGAGCCTCTGCTTGATTTCAGTTCGGGCAGGGTTGTAAATCCGGGACATGACATAGAGTGTAGCTGGTTTCTTATTGAGGAGGCTATTCATAGCTCGGATAGCAGAACAATGGAAGCGGCGAAGCAGATATTTGCCTGCGCCACAGAAAAGGGCTGGGATAAAACCTTTGGCGGTCTTTTGAGTTTTATTGATTGCCTTGGTTATCCTCCGGAGGCTTATGAGCACGATATGAAGCTTTGGTGGCCTCATAACGAGCTGATGATTGCTTCCCTTATGCTTTACAGAGAAACAGGTGAAAAGCAGTATATTGAATGGTTTGAAAAGGCAAGAAAATACTGTATAAATCATTTCTGCGACAGCGAGGGCGGCGAGTGGTACGGTTATTTAAGACGGGACGGTATCCCCACCGAGCCCTCCTCAAAGGGCAGTACCTTTAAGGGACCCTTCCATGTTCCGAGATGCCTTATGGCAATAGATGAAATAATTACAGATATTTTGAAAAAATAAAGTAAGGTGCTTGTATGTTTTCTAAAAAGTTCATTTGCCGCAATAACGAGGTTTGCGATTTTGATAATCATGTGCCCGCACCGCTTTTCCGCAAAAGCTTTCTGCTCGATGCTCTGCCGGGCGGTGCCAACCTTGTAATATGCGGCTTGGGACTTTACGAGCTTTATATTAACGGAAAGCATATCACAAAGGGTGTATTGGCACCCTATATAAATAATCCCGATGATATTCTTTATTATGACAGCTATAATATTAAAGAATATCTTGTATCGGGAGAAAATGTTATCGGCATTATGCTTGGTAACGGTTTTTTCAATGCCTTCGGAGGTTATGTGTGGGACTTTGACATGGCACCGTGGCGAGGAGGTTTAAGGGTTGCGTTTTCTGTTGAGCTTGAGCAAAACGGTAAAATCACTGTAATCGAAGCTGATGAAACGGTAAAAACAGCCGCTTCCCCCGTTTTGCTTGACGACTTGCGCATAGGCGCATTTTATGATGCCAATAAAGAGCAGAAGGGTTGGAATGAGCCCGGCTTTGACGATAGCGCATGGAGCAGTGCTTTGCCTGCCAAGGCTCCGTCAGGGGAAGCAAGATTTTGCGAGGCAGAGCCTGTCACCGTTTATAAGGAGCTTCCGCCTGTCGGTATAACCCATTATAATGACCTGTGCTATAACACTAATTCGCATATTACCTACGATGACCCGATTGAGCTTACAAGGGTAAGGGATGTATACCTTTATGATTTCGGTGAAAACAATTCGGGAATTTGTGAGCTGAAAATCAGCGGTAAAAAGGGGCAGTGCGTAACACTGCGCTTCGGTGAAACACTTATAGACGGAAAATTTTCGGTCAGAAGCACAATAAATATGTATTGTGAAAGAGGCCTGCACTTGGATTATCCCCAAATGGATAAATATATTCTGAAGGGTGAGGGTGAGGAGACCTTTGTCCCACCGTTTACATACCATGGCTTCCGCTATGCGTTGGTTGAGGGTATAACTCCCGAACAGGCAACGAAAAGCCTGCTCACATATAAGGTGATAAGCTCCGAAATGCACAAAAGGGCAGATTTTTCCTGCTCGGATGACACGGTAAATCAGCTTTATGAAATGACAATCCGTTCCGACCGTTCAAATTTCGTTTATGTTCCAACCGACTGTCCTCACAGAGAAAAGAATGGTTGGACGGCCGATATTGCCCTTTCGGCAGAGCAAATGCTGATTAACCTGACCGCTGAAAAAAGTATGGCGGAATGGATGCGGAATGTGTGTAAGGCGCAACGGGAGGACGGGGCACTTCCGGGTATTATCCCAACTGCCGGTTGGGGCTTTGAGTGGGGCAACGGTCCTGCTTGGGATTGTGTGTGCGTGTATTTGCCGTATTATTGCTATAAATATACCGGCGATATCCGCATTGTAACCGAAAGTCTGCCAACTATTTCGAGGTATCTTTCATATATTTCGGATAAGCGTGACCGAAACGGTCTTGTGGAGATTGGCTTGAACGATTGGGCACAGCCTCTGGGTGCCGGCATGGCTGATAAGACCTTGGCACCGCTTATTTTCACCGATAGCGCCATGGTGCTTGATATTGCCCAAAAAGCCGCATTTTTGGGTGCTGCAGCGGATGATGGCGAGCTTTCCGGCAAGGCACAACGGCTTGCCGAACAAATGCGTACCGCAATCAGAGAAAAGCTGATTGATTTTGAAGCGATGACCGCCTTCGGCAATTGCCAAACCTGTCAGGTGCTGGCGATAGAATTCGGAATTTTCAGCGAGAGTGAAATACCGGCGGCTTTTGACAGACTGCTCAAAATAATAAAACGCGATAATAATCGGTTGCTTTGCGGTGTAATCGGCGCAAGATATATGTTTCATCTTTTGGCACAAATGGGTTGGTGCGATTTGGCGCTTGACATGATACTTTCACCCGAATACCCGTCTTATGCCAATTGGGTGGAAAACGGCTGTACCGCTTTGTGTGAAACCTTTTTGGCAAAGGGGCAAACCGTAAGGTCGGGACAGTATTCGCAGAACCACCATTTCTGGGGCGATATTTCAAGCTTTTTCATCAAACAGCTTGTCGGATTAAAGCCTAATCCCGAGTGTCGTGATGTGACCGAGTTTGAAATTTCTCCTTGCTTTGCAAAAAGGCTGGAATTTGCTTCCTGTGAGTATAACTCTGTTATCGGAATGGTAACGGTTGCTTGGAAAAAACAGCAAAGTGCAATTTTGCTTACCGTTCAGGTGCCTGAAGGAATAAAGGGAGATATAAAGCTGCCTGAAGGATATTCGTTTGCAGATGGGGGAAATATAAGGAAAATAGAAAACGGAAGCTTTGAAATAGAAATATTATAAACAGGGAGGGGTGCCGGAAATATGGCAACCAATAAAAACCGGACAGAAGTTTTTGAAAAACCGGATACCGATGCTGATTTTGACAAGGAAAACTTTTTTATTGATTACCGCACTATTGGTTACGATACCGAATATATAGAAACGCTTCATTATCATAAATATTATGAGCTGGAGCTTATCTGCGAGGGAGAGGGAGAGCATAAAATAAATGACCGTTCATTCCGCGTGAGCAGGGGTTATATCAGTCTGCTTAAAAAGCTGGACTGTCATGTTTATCATTTCAAAGGCACCGAACAGATTTCGCTTTACAGCATGAGCTTTAGCGAGAAATGTATCTCGCCCAAGCTTTTTCAAAAGCTTATAAGCTGTTATGACGATACGGATTTTTTCCTGACGGATGAGGAGTACAACCAAATTAAATCCCTGCTTGATATTTTGTATCAGCAGTATAAAAAACGGACAGAGGATTTCCTTATAATAAGAGATTCCTGCCTTAATGTTATTCTTTCTCTGCTTTTTGAAAAGGTTTCCATGACCACGGTTTACAGCGAAACAATGCACAACCTCAAACGCGCATTGCTTTATTTGGGCGAGCATTTTTCGGATGCCGACCTATCCCTTACAAAGGTTGCTGGTGCTGTGGGACTTTCCCAGAATTACTTAGGGCTTATATTTAAGAAAAAGCTTAAAATCAGCTATATAGATTATATAAAGCAGTTAAGGCTTACCCACTCTATAAGACTTTTAAAGCAGGGTGAGCTTTCACTTGATGAGATTGCCGAAAAATGCGGATTTAATTCTAAGTCTTATTATATAGCTATTTTTAAAAAGCAGTACGGCGTAACCCCTAAGAAATACAAGGAACAGTTGTAAAACTAATAACTCGTATAGTTTTGCTGTATAAAGGATATGTCGTAGGGGAGGGGTGCCCCCTCCCGTCTGGTTCTCTTTCCACAAAAAGCAATAAAAGCTGGCGGGAGGCGAAACGCCTCCCCTACAAAAGGTCAGTTTGATTAGCACGATAAAATGCCTTTCAGAGTGTTGAATATTGATATATTTATTGGAATATTAGCCTATTTTTTTGTAAATGATTATGATAAAATATAATTGTCAGGTTGCACAAAGGCAATGCAGAAAATGTTGGATACTATGGATTTGTGTAACAAAAATTTTATTTATTAATTTTTTGAAAGGGGATTTCCTGATGAAAAAGAATTTTAACAAGGCTTTTTCAAAAATTCTTTCAGTGACCTTGGTAATGGCTTTAATGCTCACAAGCATTTTGTCTGCCGGTTTCACCGCCTCGGCAGAAACGACTGCTATTGCCAACAAAAATGTAACCGATTTTGAGGAGGGAGCAATTCCTTCGACCGACAGTGTTTCTTCGGCTGACCGCTTTGCGGTTTCGTCCGAGGTTGCCCGCGGTAGCTACAGCCTTAAGGCTATAGGCAGTGATGCAGGCACATTAGCTAACTATTCATTAAAAGGCTATGATTTTACCGTTGGAACAACATATATTGTAGGAGGTATGTATTATGTTGAAAACAAGGGTGTTGATGATTATTCCTGGTTCAGTATCTGGGAAGGCAACAGTGCTGAAATAAAAAGCTTTGGCGGTGCTTCAGCAGGTGCGTGGAATTCTTTTGTAATGGAATATACCTGCTCTATTGAGGACGCTTTCTTGAAATTCAATGTTGCAAAGAGCACCATTAATTTTGATGATATTTACATTATTGAAGCTTCTCATTATGATGCTGAAAATTTGCCCCTTATCACAGATTTTTCAAACATTGAAACTGTTGATGCATTACCTGTTTTTGCAAATACAGGCTCCAACACAGTACATTATGAATATAACGAGGAATTGGGCAAGAATGTTGCGGTTGGTACAATTGGTGCGACAAGCAGCAACTTTGCAAAAAGGTTCTATATTCCCTACAAGCTTAAAGCGAATACAACCTATGATTTGACTGTTACATATAAAACAGATGCCTGGATGGCAAGCTCTGTGGACGGAACGATTAACGGTAGTTATGCTTACGATACAGGTTCTTGGAGAACCGAGACCTTTACACACACCGCAACTGCGGACGGTCAGATGTTTGCTTTGTATAGTCAGGCGGCGGGAACAATTTACTTCTCACAGATTATTCTTAAAGAGACTGCCACTGTAAACACAAACACTGCCGATAAGCAGGTTTATGATTTTGATGCTGTTGAGTTTTCTGAATATCCGACAAAAGCTTTTTCAACCACCATTGTAACAGGTGCAGATAATAACGGCACAATTGCAGCTAATTTTTCCACCTCCTCAAAGGCAGAAATGAATGCTAAGCTTGACTATCCTCTTGTTCAGGGCGAGTATTACAAGATTTCCTTTAAATATATGGGAAGCGGTAATGTAATGGGCTATGCCAATGACGGCGGTTGGGGCTCGGCTTACAACAGCTACGGTATTGCAACCAGCCCTGCAGGAAATGCTTTTGATGTTTACTCTGAGGAATGGGCAACCTATTCTCAGGTATTCACTGCAACCTATGCTTCAACCCATTTTTGGTTCTATAATGTTCAAACCGGAACAACCCTTTATATCGATGATATAACAATCGAAAAGCTTGATATGTCTGCTGACAAGCAGGTTTACGATTTTGATAGTATGAGCTTTGCTGCTGGCAACCCCACCACCGCCACTCTGGACGGAAATGTTGTTGCCGACCTTTCGGTTGCAGAGGACGCCGGATGGACTGAAGCAAATGTTAAGCTTATCTATCCGCTTACAAAGGGCAATGTTTACAAGCTTTCTTATGATTACAAGGGAAGCGGCGGTATGAGACACATTCCCAACAGCGGTAGCTGGGGCAATGAAATGTATTCCGCAGAGCAGAGCTTTGACAATGGGAATAACGATTTAAGCCTTAACAGTGAGGATTGGGCTACACATACAACCGTTTTCACAGCAGAATATGCTTCGACAAACATTTTCTTAAGAAGCGGCGTTGCCGGTTCAACACTTTACCTTGATAACATTACAATCGAGGATGTAACTGCTGATTACGATGCTTATAATTACATTGCAGATTTTGAAACTGAGGATCAGCTGGTTGAGGGCTCAGGCGGCGTAAGCATTGCTTACGAGGATGATGCTGATTTCGGCAAGGTTGCAAAAATCACCTATTCCAAAATATCCTTTAATGATACACATTGCGTTAAGCTTCCTGTATTCAGACTTATGGCAGGCGAGACCTACCGCATTAAGTTTACATATAAGTCTGACACTTGGTTCTGCGGTTGGTTTGACGGTGCTGCACAGGCCGGAGTTGCAGGTATCGGTGCTCCCAAAACCCCCGTTACCGAGTGGGAGGAGTGTTATTTCACAATCACAGCAACAACCACAGGAACCTTTGGTATCGGTACTAATATGGTAGACCCCAACAGAGCTGAAGCTGATAGATACGGTGACTCTGCTTCTCTTTGGATTGCTGAGCTTGCAGTTGAAAGGGTAAATACCGAGGCTGGCGATGTTAATAATGACTGCAGTGTTAACAATACCGACCTTGTGCTTATGAAGCAGTGGTTTATCGGTGCTGTTACAGGATACGATATATTCACTTATAACCTCAGCATGGATGATTATGATGAGATTGATATACGCGACCTTATCAGAATGAAGAGAACACTCGCAGGTGTGGGCGCACCTGTTTCAGTGATATTAGATGAATGTTCAACTGACGCCGAGCTTTACAGCTCGGCGCAGAACATCTATAAGAACGGCGGCAGTGAGCCTTTAGGCGATACATCAAGATATATTTTGAATGCGGTTGATACCGAGGGCTACATAATTTATTATGCGCATAACGGTCTTGAGGAAGCGGCTATTCAGTATGACCGCGGTGAGGAAACCGATTGGGAAATGACCGTTTACACCTCTGTTGACCAGACCGAATGGACAGAAATCTCGGCAGACACCGTAAGCTCCGAGTTTAATTCCAACGGATGGCTGATTGCCACTAATTATTACGGCGATTTAAGCGGTAAATACTTAAAGATTGTTTTCCCGAACATCAACAGTCAGTTCGGTCTGCGCAAGGTTTACATCAACGGACTTGACGGTGCGGCACTTTCGGCAATCGGTGCTCAGAACACCGAGCTTCGTGAGGCTGCAACTATATATGTAAGCAATGACGGAAGCGACAGCAATGATGGTTTGACCGAGGCAACTGCACTTGCCACACTTGATGCGGCTGTTTCCACTGCACTTGTTCCGGGTGACACAATTGCCCTTGCTTGTGGCGATACCTTTGAGGGCGGCGCAGTGCTTGCCGCTTCTGGTACAGCCGATGCTCCCATCACCCTCACTTCCTACGGAAGCGGCGAAAAGCCGGTTATAACCATTCCTGCAGGCGAGAATGCACTTGATGTTACAGGTGAGTATATCGAAATTTCAAACCTTGCCTTTACAGGTAAGACAGGCTTCTCTGCATTGGATTTCTATGCTCTTGAAGCTGGTGCAACCAAGGGCTTGGGTGTTAAAAACTGTGAGTTTTATGACATAAATCACACAACTGCCGCAACAAGTGACGACAGCGGCGCAATTCATTTCCATGCAATGTGCAGTGACCCCGCTTGGTTTGACGGTGTTACCGTTGCCAATAACAGCTTTGATTCTGTTGCAAGAACTGCTGTTTTTGCAGAATCTGAGTGGATTGCTATTGACCGTAGTCAGACATGGGGCAACCGTAACCTTTCTTTGTATGACGGAAGTCCTTACCTCGCACAGAATTTCGTTGTCAGAGGCAACACGATAAACAACAACGGCGGAGACGCTATTATGCTTATCGGTACCCAGGGCGCTCGCATTGAGTACAATGTGGTTTCAAACTCCAAGCTTTTGGTAGAGCTTCCTGAGCAGAGCTCTTTTGCTGCTGTTTGGTTCCATTCCTCTGTGGACGGTATTATTCAATATAACGAGGTTTACGGCACAACCGGTACCAACGGTGGTACAGACCTTTGGGCATTTGACATTGACCATGCCTGCACAGGCTGTATCGTTCAGTATAACTACTCTCACGAAAACGAGGGCGGTATGGTTATCGTTTGCGGTACTGACGGTGAAAATAACAGCATGGTACAAAACACCACAGTCCGTTATAACATTTCTGTAAATGACGGTTTGGGTGAAGACAGAAGCGCATTGGATTTCTCTTCCGGTATTAACAATGTTCTTGTTCACAACAACACAATTATTGCCAAGGAAACTGACCGCTTTTTCACCATTGCGGACTATAATAATGCGGAAGTTGGCCCGACAAATATTAAGTTCTATAACAACCTGTTCTATAACGCTAATGAGAATGCCAATGCAATTACCTATGGCGGAGACTACGCTGTAGCTGACCAAATCACAGTTGAGTTCTATAACAATGTATTCCGCAATGTAAATGACCTGCCTTGGACACACACCAACCTTTGGAGCAATCCGGTATATAACGGCAACATCGAAAAAGACGATACCTTGCTTAACGGTATAGCAGACTTTATAAACAACACCACAATCACAAAGGGCTTGACCTCTGTTTACAACACTTGCAGTCCTGTTGACGGTAGTGTATTACTCACCGGCGGTTATGATGTTTCAAGCATAACAGGCTTTGCCGATTATGTGGCTGTGGATTACACAGGAACAGCCTTTGAGGGTAACCTTATAGGTGCAATAAGCTAATAATCAAAATACCAATGCCACTTTTTAAAAGTGGCATTGGTTGGTTAAAAGACAGGCAAAAATCACCCCAAAAACTTTACAATTCAGCTTGTTTATCGGGCAAATTATAGTTTAGCGTATAAATTCAATTGTCATTTTGTAGGGACAGACGTCCTCGACTGTCCGCAAAATACTTAATTTAAATGAGGTAAATTTATGAAACTTGGAAGACGAATTTCTGCTCTTTTATTGGCGGCTTTAATGCTTTTTGCATTTACAGGCTGTCGCAAAAACCCAACCGCATCAGGTTCGGGCGAATGGCTGAGTGAAAGGGACTATTACTATATTGATGAAAACGGTAATTGGACCGCACTTACCGATGATGCATTGCTCTCTCAGCTTCAGAATGCAGATGTAAACAGCAATGTTACCACTGATGATGAAACCGCAAATAATACCCCTGCGGTTGACACCTCAAAGTTCCAGACAATTACCGATTACATGGGTAATGACGGCTGGGAGCATACCTTTGAACACAGCAATTTGTGCATTGAATCGCTTCATGCCGATGTTTTGGAGGACGATTACCGTATGCGCCGCGATTCCTACGATGCGGCTTATGTAACCTATAAGGTTGACCATGTCGGTGAGTTTATCGTTCAGTACAGCTACGGTATGTCTGACAGGAATGCCATCACTCCCGTTTTCAGCGTTTCTAAGGACGGTAAGGGGTGGACCGATGTTACGGCAACATATACTGCCTATTCTCCCTTTAACGGTGACAGTTGGGTAAGACAGGTTGCTTATTTCGGCGGCATTGACACCGAAAATCAGTATGTTAAAATCACCTTGCCCAAGGGCGGTAAGCAGATTTATGATCCCAACCTCAATTTTGTTCAGATAAACGGCGTTACCGAAAAGCTTCTTGATGAGCTTGGCGCTTATGCTCCCGGTATTTCAAAGGCAAAAACAGTTTATGTGGACAGTGAGAAGGGAAAAGACACTAATTCGGGCACAAGCAAGGACAAGCCACTTAAAACCCTTTATGCGGCTTCACAGAAAACCTATGCTCCCGGAAGCAAGATTTTACTTAAAAGCGGTTGCAGCTTTTCGGGCTCTCTATCCATAAAGGGAAGCGGTAATGCATTGAAGCCTATAACCGTTACCTCTTACGGCAGTGGCGCAAAGCCTGTCATTAATTCCAGAGGCGGTGCGGCTATCACAGCGATAGGTGAGTATATCACCATTACAGGGCTTAAGATTACCAACAAAACAGGTAAACAGGGTATTAATTTCACTGTTTGTAAGCCAGGAGCCACCAAGGGTATTGTTGTTACCAAGTGT
This sequence comes from Clostridia bacterium, assembly GCA_017507805.1. Classification (GTDB taxonomy): domain Bacteria; phylum Bacillota; class Clostridia; order Oscillospirales; family Acutalibacteraceae; genus UBA737. The sequence goes on along the minus strand of JAFWAC010000009.1, from coordinate 32,151 downwards.
GATTTTGAGGATATTAATGTAAACTTCACAAATACTGCTCACGCGGCTTGCGGTGTTTACTTTAAGGCAACGGGCAGACAGCCCTCCTGGTTTGACGGAATTACCGTTGAAAACAACAACTTTAACCATGTGGCACGCTGCGGTATTATTATAACAACCGATTGGTGTTCAAGGGTTCTGAATCAGACCTGGGGCAACAAGAATGATGCCGCTGCAGGAGAAAGATATGCCATTAAGAATGTTGCTATAAGAAATAACAAGCTTAACGAAATCGGCGGTGACGGTATATTCATTACCGGCTGTGACGGTGCTGTGGTTGAAAAGAATGTGGTTTCAAACTCAGGACTGTTCAAGAACATGGGAGATATCCACTGGGCATCTATCTGGTGTCATTCCTGCAATGACTGCGTGTTCCAATATAACGAGGTTTACGGCAACAGCGGTAAAAACGGCGGTGCCGACCTGCAGGCATTTGACTCGGATATTTCCAACCGCAACTGTATTTTCCAATATAATTACAGTCATGACAATGACGGCGGCTTTATGCTTCTGTGCTCTAACGATGCGGTTAAACCTGAAAATGGCAAGGAAACAGCCACCACAGGAACAATTATCAGATATAACCTTTCTGTTAATGACGGTGCAGAGGGCTTGAGCGTAATTGATATTACATCAAGCTGCTATGATTCTCATTTCTATAACAACACCATCTACTGCGGAAAGAACAATGTTAAGCTTGTAAACTTTGCTAATTATGACGGTGGAACAGACGATTCCAAAAACACCGTGTTCACAAACAATATTTTCTATGCCAAGGCAGGCGTAAAGGTTACCTACGGTATAAAGAGACTTCAAAGCGCAACCTTTACCAACAATGTATTTTACAATATTGAAGCTCCCTCAGATGCGAGAATCAAGGTAAGCGGAGTCTTCACAGAGGATCCTAAATTTGTATCTGTCGGCGCCACAGGCAATGGTCTTAACGCAATTGCGGCAAAATACAAGCTCAAATCCGGCTCCTATGCTCTTACCTCCGGCGTGGCAGTTAAGAACAACGGTGGTAAAGACCTTTTGGGCAACAAGGTAAACGATAAATTAATGGGAGCTATTTTGAAGTAATACAGCACATCAGTTACGAGAGGTAGATATATGAAAAAATTAAACCTATCCAAAAGACTTATATCGTTGTTGCTTGCTGTGCTGATTATTGCGTCTGCTGTGTGCAGTACATTGAGTACCTTTGCAGATGATGTTTATATGGAGAAAACAAAGGTTTTTGACATATTTAATCAGAACATTGCAGGTACAGTTAAAAATACCTTTTCGATGAATCAGCTCAACAACAATGTTACGGGGCTTACGGGTAAAAGATATTCTTACATCCCTTATAACAAGGGTGCTCAGATGGTCTGGAATATCGAAAACATAACTGCATTTTCGGTGCTGACCTTTAACAATAAAAACCTCACCGAAACACAGCTTCTGACCTATTATGTTTTCGAGGCATCTGAAAATGGCTCTGATTGGAGCCGGCTCACAGTAAGCAAGGACCCGACATATAAGCAAAATTACAGCGCGCAGGTTTCATATAAGCTTATTGTTCAGGGTATTCCTGAGGGGACAAATTATATAAAACTGACCTCGGCTTATACCGGGGTGAGTGCTTGGTTACACGGAATAATCCATGCCGAGTGCGCATATAAAGAGATACTCCCCGAGCCTGAAATAACCGCAACCTACAAAAACTATTACGGGGTTTATGCAAACCGTCTTTTGTCCGGCGGCAGAGCATCAAGAGATGTAAAGCTTGAATTGGCAAATATGGGCGAGGATTCCGGTGCGGAGATAACTGTAAAGAAAAACGGTAGCAAGGTAAACGAAACCGTCTATTATAACGCTGACGAAAAGGCTTACTGCTTTACGGAAAACGGTGAGTACAGCCTTACTGCTAAAAACAATGCCGGAAGCAAAACCTTTGAATTCAGGCTTCTTAAGGCCGAGACAGAGACGGTTGTCACCAAAACAATTGTTGACGATATTTATAATAACGGAACCACAACGGCGATTTCAAGGACGGATTATGCCGATGCCACAAGCAAGATTATTATGAATATCGTAAAGTCGAGCTCGTCAAACATCACACACCTGCTTCCGGGTGATAAATATCTGATGTTTCCGTATAACCACGGTAAGGATGAGCCCGCGGCAGAGGCTGTGTGGTACAGTGAAATAGGCTTCGGCAGCTTCACGGTTGAGACACTCAACACAAAGACAATTGCCGTTGGAGATTTCTATGAAAGAACCTACAGCTTCTACACCTCAGAGGATGGCGCAATCTGGAACAAGGCAGATTTTGAAATCGGCGATACTCTTACAGAGGGTATAAACAGCTCAGGAATTTCAAAGGAGCTTATAATTGACGAAATACCGGACGGAACAAGATATATTAAGTTCCTTTCGCTTATAACCGATGATACAAAAAACAACGGTATTTATTCGGGAATTATAAGAGCAAGATACACAACCTATGTTCTTTTACCCGAAATCAATGCGCGCTTTGAGTCGGCGGTTGGCGGCTTTATAAATCCCGTATCAAACGGCGTGACTGTTCCCTCAAAGGTTAAAATAGATTTTGTTGATGTGGATGCCGATTTGTCGGGCAGCTTCACCGTTAAAAAGAACGGCAATCCGATTGCTTTTGAAAACGGTGATGTTCTCACAGAGAACGGTGATTACGAGATTACGGCGCAAAATGTAAAGGGAGTAAGTACACTTAAGTTTACTATTGACAGCTCTCTTGCAAGCACTAAGACCGAAAAGTATGTATTTACCGAGGGTGTGACAAGCGCTACCGAAGAATTTAACCGTCTTTTAGCCGAGCAGCCCAAAGGTGCCCCTGAGGGCTTTACCTCCGGCGATTCCCACATAATAGTGAACGATACTGCAATTATCAGAAATTATGATGAGTTCACAACGGCATGGTGGGGTCTTACTGCCGGAAAGACAAAGATAGGTGTCGGAAGTGATTCAAAGGGCTATACCAAGGACGGATATTTCTATTTCGTGAATTCCGATGAAAACGGCAATAAATACAGCGGAATTAGTCTCAGGCACACAAGGGCGCGAATGTCAGGCTACCCCACAGATGCGTATTTCACGGTTTACACTGCCGACAGCTTTGACGGTGAATACACACTTGTCAAGCCCACCTCTGTTACAACAGAGCCGATAACCGGTGCTCCCGGAGCAGATATATGCAATGCAGTTTATTATCTCGGCGGAGCCGGAACAATAGTAAAGATTAAATTTAATCCTCAGGCCCCGGCTAACGAGCTGTGGAAGGGCTCCTTGCTTGCGATTTTAGAGCTTTCAAAGCTGACCTTACCTTTAATTGAAGCTGATTGCAACGGTGAAGCATTGGTTTATAATGATGTGGCGCAGACCGATGTTAAGCTTAGCGTCAGTGATGAGGATTATTGGTTTATCACAAAGGACGGCAAGACTTATGAAAAGCCTGCTGACGGTATTCTTAAAGAGGATGGCTATTACACCGTTACAGCCTGCAATTACGGCGGAACGGCAAGTGTAAGCTTCTATATCGCTAAGGAAATTCCCGTAATTCAGCTTATAGATGCTTCCGGAAATAATCTGGATAATGCCGAAACGGTTGACGATGATGTAAGAATAATTGCATATAACGCAGATGCCGTTGATATTTTCAAGGACGGGGTGCTTTACTGCACAGGCAGCGACACCGTTGTTGACCTTAACGGTAAATATACCGTTACTGCCGAAAACGAAAAGGGTATTTATGAAGCTTCTGTAACCGTGAACCGTCCGCAACCGACCGTAAAAGCTTATAACTTGCAGGGTGCACAGCTTGCTGACGGCGATACTTCCGCCAGCAAGGTTACATACGCAACCGAATTTCACGATACCTGCACCATAACACTTGACGGTAAGAAATACAGTCCTGAAGCAGATGCACCTCTTACCGAGGAAGGCGTGTATGTTATTGAGGTTGAAAATAAAGCAGGGAAAGCATCTTTAAGCTTTACGATTAAGTACAATCTGCCGCTTGCCCCATTAAAGCATGCCGGAAATACGGTTGCTTATATCGATTATGAAAACGGTGATAAATTCAATAAGTTCCAATACAGCTATTCAGATACGATTTGGGACAATTCCAAGGCTTTGCGGAGCGATTGGACAGGATTTACCGGCCCGATAGTGCGCTCAACCGTTACGGGGGATGCCTCCGGAAACATAATTTATAAGTGTGCAGGCTTTAAAAGCTTCGCGCTTTATGCCGTTTATCTGCCTGCGGAGGGTATGACAATAAATGATATGTATGAAATTTATGCTTCAACAAACGGAAAGGATTTCACAAAGCTTGAATACACCGAGGAGCAGGATATTTCTTATCAGACAACCGGTTATGTAAAATACCGACTTAATGCACAGGGTATACCTGAGGATGCCAAATATATCAAGGTGGTAATAAACGGTCAGAATGCAAGCGCCGCGTGGTCACGCTGTATACCTAAGGTTGAATTCAGCTACAATAAAGAGGATGTCGGAAAGCTTGATGTAAACGATATAATCTTTATGCTTGAGGAGGCCGAGGAGGGCGGAGAGGTACAGGTTGATTTGCTCAATTCCGATACCGTTATTCCAAAGGAAGTATTTGAGAAAATACAGTTTGTTGATAAAAGCCTCACCGTAAATCTTTTGGATAAGAATTTGGGAACAGCATATAAGCTAACCTTTAACGGTCTGGAAGTAAACAAGCCGATGGATTTCAATATTAAGCTTACTTCTCCGGATAATGCAGGGCTCAAGGCAATGAAGGAGTATGATGCGCAGGCGCAGTCGGTAAGCTTTGCTCAGGGTGGCGATTGGACTGTAAGCGCACAGCTTACAATGCTTATAAATCCGCGTGATGCCGGTAAGAAATATGCGCTTTACAGATTTGAAAGCGGTGAATTTGAGCTTATCGACAGAATGATGGCACCTGCTACCGGATATCTGGTATATACCGTAACCAAGGGCGGAGATTATGTTTTTACCCTTAAAACAGATTTGCTTGATGATATCGGCTCCGATGACCAATCCGATTTGGTTATTGAGGAAGCTCAGAACGGCAACACTCAGAGTAAAGGCACCTATGTAATGGTGGTCAACCGTAAAAAGTTTGTTCCTGCAGGCGCTCAGGCAGGCGGCTTTGCAGTTTGGGCAATTGTCCTTATTTGCGTAGGTGCGGCAGCTGTTACGGCAGGTGTTGCAACGGCTGTGGTATTAATTGTTAAGAAAAAAAGAAAGCCATAGGAGGTAATTAATTATGTGCTTGAAAAAAATATTAGTAATGCTTCTTTGCTTTGCAATGCTTTTTGCATTTTGCGGTTGCTCAGACAAAGGGGAAAACGGTAAGTCATCGGGTGACATCACATCTGCTGATGTTGATGAAATAACCTTTGAAGGCTTAACTTTTGAGCCTGATAAGGATTTGGATTTTGGCGGCAAAACCGTTAAAATTGCGAGGTATCCTGCCATTCCCGAACCGGGACTCACTGCTAACTATGACCGTGAAATAGCAATAAAGGAAGTAATTGAGGAAAAGTATAACGTTAAGGTTGAATGGATTAAATATTCAAGTGAGTCGGAGCTTTTAGAAAATCTTGTGCTTAACCATATGGCAGGCACTGCTTGGGCAGACTTGGTTTTCACCACCACACCGATGATGCTGGCGGCTCTCACCAACGAGGGTGTTTTCAGAGCAGTGGACGATTATATTGATTTTTCAAATGACCGCTTCAAGCTTACAGACACCGCCACAAAGTATGTAGACGGCAAGCATTATTCTTATTATCCTACCAAGTATGACGCAGGCTACTTCGTTTATTATAATACCGTTCTGTTGGGTGAAAACAACTGTGATGACCCTCGCGAGCTTTATGATGCCGGTAAATGGAATTGGGATGCTTTTGAAAAAATAGCAAAGGCTTGCACAGGTGTTAAGAGTGGTAAAACAATATACGGTGTTGCCGGAAGCAATCTTTTGGACGGCATAATGGCTTCAAACGGAAAGGCGGTTGTTTCTTCCGATTTGAGCAATAAAACGGCTATATGCAATATTTTTACGGATGAAGGCAAGAATGCCCTCGAATTTGTAAGAACCCTTGCTTATACCGATAAAGCAGTAGACGGTACTTACGGTACACATAACGGTATAGAGACCTTTAACAACAGCTATGCCGCTATGCTTATAGGTCCTCAGTATTACGGCTCACACCTTGTTCAGACGGGTATTCCTTACGAAATGGTGCCCCTCCCGTTAGGTAAGGATGTAAAGAGCTATACCAATCTTTGTCAGTATTGTTACTGCTATTCAATATCTGCACACAGTCAGTTTGATACAAAGGATTTGTTACAGCTTGCTTTCGAGCTTGAAAGAAACGATCCTGCGATAGAGGATACCTACCGTGAGGATAGTTATGACGGCAGACTTGATGCTTTTATTGAGGAGTATCTTGACCAGGCAAACCATTATTATGATGAAGCTCAGGCAGAGTTTGTCTTTGATTTTATCAACAAAGAGGAAACTGTTAATATGGTTGATTGGGCAACTACCGATATATTAAGCATTATAGCCGAAAAGGTTTATAGGCCAATCTATAAGGGCGAGGATGTTCGCTCGCATCTTACCTCCATTGAGCCGGTTATAAAGGCTGAATTGGATAAGCAATTCTGATGTGACAGTAATCTAACCTGTCACACCAATTAAAAAGGAATGGTTGTATGTTAAAGAAGGTATTATCTTTTGTCTTGACAGCGGCACTTGTTGCCACTGTTCTGCCTGTGACAGTGCGGCAACAAACGGCGGTCGCTGCCGCCGCAGAAACGCAGGAAAGCCACGGCACCTATGCAAAATATCTTGCGGGCTATCCGTCACTTTCTCAGGCACAGGATACAATAGTTATTGATGCCGATAAATCCTATACAACCGACCAAGAGCTAACCACTCAGGAAATTGACGGCAAAAGCTTTGTCGTTACCGGAGACGAGGGCTACATTGAGTGGACCTTTAATGTTGAAAAGGCGGCGATATATCATATCGCCGCCGTATGGGCAAATGTAGAGGGTAAAGGGCTGGATATTATGCGCACCGTTTATCTTGACGGTGAGGTGCCCTTTGACGGTATGAGCGCAATATATTTCAGGCGCAAATGGAAAAATACAGGCGAGGTTTATTACGATAACAGCTCAAATGAGTATTCCCGTAAACTTACAGAGGAGCTTTGCGTTCAAACCTCTCCGTTTTACAGTCTTACAGATTATCAGGCAGGCGGTTATTCTCTGGCTCTTACCGCCGGCAAACACACACTGAGATTTGAGGCCATTCAGGAGCCGATGGCTATAAACAGTATTATTTTATCACCCAAGTCAGAGCAAAAGAATTACGGTGAAATTAAAGCCGAGTATGAAGAAAACGGCTACACCGAGGCTTTAAAGGATATAACCCCCATTGTTATAGAAGCAGAAAAATCGGTTTACACATCAAAAAGCACACTCCGCCCTGTGGCAGACAGAAGCTCGCCGGCAGTAACCCCCTATGATTCGCTTATAAAGAAGCTCAATGCAATAGGCGGTAGCGGCTGGAATGAAGCGGCACAGTGGATCGAGTGGGATTTTGAAGTAAAGACAAGCGGACTTTACAAGATCGCTTTTCACGCCAAACAGGATTATAAATCAGGATTTTCCAGCTCAAGACGGTTGCTGATTGACGGCAAATCGCCATTTAAAGAGGCTGATTACATAGAATTTAATTACGGGCTTAATTGGCAAAATGTCACCTTGGGCGGAGAGGAGCCCTGCCTTGTTTATTTGGAGGCAGGGAGGCACACACTGCGCATGGAGGTTTCTATCACAGAGGAAATGGCTGAAATTATCGGTATTTCCGAAAGCCTGCAGGATACTCTTATAGCAATATACCGCCGGATAGTTATGGTAACGGGTACTATGCCCGATTCACTTCGCGATTACAATTTATTCTCAACCGTTACCGGCTGTGAGGAAACCCTCAAGGCGTGTCTTGAGGGCTTGGAGGATATTGTCAAAAGACTTGAAGCCTTGGGCTACAGCGGCTCTGAAACCTCCTCAATGAACCGCCTGATAATTCAGCTTGAGGGCTTTTTAAAGGACGATAATACCATTCCCGAGGGACTTGACAGCTTCAATACAAATATTATGACCTTCAGCTCGTGGATAACCTCCGCGGCACAACAACCCTTGTTGCTTGATTGCATTTGGATTACCGCCCCCGAAGCTGAGCTTCCAAAGGCTGATTGCGGATTTTTTAAAAAGCTGATAGATGAGTGTTACCGTTTGGTAATGTCCTTTGTGACAGACTACGATGTTATGGCGGCAGAGGACAGTACAGGTAAAAATAAGGAAATCACCCTTTGGGTGGGCTTGGGAATAGATCAGGCAATCGTTTTAAAATCTCTTATAGACAGTACTTTTACTAACAATTCAAATGTTAATGTGAATATAGAGCTTGTTAATATGGGTGTTTTGCTTCGCGCCGTTGCGGCAGGAGTAGGACCGGATGTGGCTCTGTTTCAGGCTCAGAATATACCTGTTGAATATGCAATGCGCGGTGCGGTTTATGACCTTAAAAATTTCTCTGATTTAGATGAGGTTTTGGAGAGGTTTTACCCCTCTGCTTACGAAAGCTTTAAATATGAGGGCGGTCTTTATGCCCTGCCTGAAACCCAGACCTTTTCAATGATGTTTTACCGCACCGACATTCTGGAGGAATTGGGAGTACCTGTTCCTAACACATGGAACGAGCTTTATTCGGCACTTGCCAAGCTTCAGACAAACTATCTTTCAATTTCTGTGCCCACACCGTTTGCGGGCGGTGCAGGAAGCGGAGGACTTAACTCTATATATATGATGTTGCTTTATCAGAACGGCGCAAGTCTTTATACCAAGGACGGTAAGTACACCGCAATGAACTCGGAAAACGGTATTTCAGCATTTACACAGTGGGTTAATCTTTACACAAAATACAAAATACCCCAAACCACAAACATTCTCACCCGTTTCCGTATGGGCGAGTCACCGCTTGTTATATCCGATTATACCTTCTATAACCAGCTTCAGATAGGCGCTCCTGAAATTGAGGGCAAGTGGAATATTGCACCCGTTCCGGCAACCGTTTCGGAGGACGGCACTCTTAACCGCAGTCAGGCAAGCAGTGTTACAAGCTGTCTCATATTTTCCAACTCTGACGCAAAGGATGCCTCTTGGGAATTTCTTAAGTGGTGGACCTCTGCCGATACTCAGGCAGATTACGGCATAGAAATTGAGGCACTGCAGGGCGCGTCTGCAAGATGGGCAACCGCAAATACGGAAGCATTCGGCAGACTTCCCTGGGCTAAAAGAATTTCGGCTATTATTGAGGAGCAGTGGCACAATGTCATGGGCGTGCCTCAAATTGCCGGCGGCTATTATACTGCAAGAAGTATTGACAATGCAATTCGCTCTGTGGTTAATGAAAATGAAAACACACGCGAAACATTGCTCGATTTTGCGGCTGATATTGATGAAGAAATCACTATTAAAAGGCAAGAATTTAATCTTGAAGTAGATACGGAGGAATAGAACTTGAAAAAGAAGAAAAGATTTGCTCTTAATCAAGAGTCAACATCATATTTAATGATGGCTCCGTTTTTACTGCTTTTCAGTGTGTTTACCGTTATCCCCGTTTTTGCAACCATTCTTATAAGCTTTACAAACTACAATGTTTTGGAAACACCCGAATTTGTCGGTTGGCAGAATTATATCAACCTTTTTGTCCATGATGATATTTTTATGAAGGCTATGAGCAATACCCTTGTTTATGCCGTTATAACAGGACCTTTGGGCTTTATCATGGCATTTATTGTTGCTTGGATTTTAAACGATATGCGAAGCGACTTTGCAAGAGCACTGCTCACATTTATCGTCTATGTACCCACACTTTCGGGAACAGCATTTATTATATGGAAGCTTATTTTTGACGGCGATGTTTATGGATATGCAAACAGTTTTCTTATGAGCTTTGGCTTTGTGAATGAGCCTGTTCAGTGGCTTACAACCGAGGCTTATATATTACCCATAATTATTATAGTTCAGCTCTGGATGAGCATGGGTACGGGCTTTCTTGCTATGCGTGCGGGATTTTCATCGGTTGACAGAAGCCTTTATGAGGCGGCGGCAGTGGATGGCATAAAAAACCGTTTTCAGGAGCTGTTTTATATCACAATTCCTGCAATGGGACCTCACCTTATGACCGCCGCAGTGCTACAGATTACCTCAATGTTTGCAAATGCGGCAATTTCTGAAAATCTGGTGGGCTCACCAAGTACAAATTATGCAGGCCATCTCATTATTCAGCACCTTAACGATTACAGCTCGGTAAGATTTCAGCGCGGATATGCCAGCGCCATTTCGGTTATTCTGTTTGTAATGATGATTGCAATGAATAAACTTGTTCTTAAAGCCCTTGACAAGGTGGGGAGGTAGGCTTATGTCAAAAATTAAAAACGGCGTAAAGCGCTTATTTTCCAACCGAACCAAAACCGTCAACCGTTCAAAAAGCGGTAATGCGGTAATATTCATTTTTATCGGTATAATCGCGGCATACAGTATAATTCCGCTTTTCCTTTTGGTTTCAAACTCCTTAAAGCCGATAAGTGAGCTGTATATTTATCCCCCGAAATGGGTGCCGATTAATCCCACACTTGATAACTATAAGGTGCTTTTCAGCCTTATGTCTTCAACCTGGATACCCTTTTCGAGATATATTTTTAATACCTTTTTTGTAACAATTGCAACAACGGTTTTGCACATTGTTATAGTATCTCTTGCGGCATATCCGATGGCAAAGCATACCTTCAGGGGTAAAAAGCTCATAAATACCCTTGTAATGTATTCGCTTATGTTCGTGCCGGCAGTAACTGATGTTGTAAACTATATGACAATATCCAAGCTTAATCTTATTAACACCTATGCGGCGATGATTTTACCTAATGCTTATTATACATTGGGCCTTTTTCTCCTGCGTAATTATATGACCACAATCCCCACAAGCCTTATCGAAGCGGCTAAGATGGACGGTTGCTCAGAGCTTGGAATTCTCCGTAAGGTTATCATGCCGATGGCAAAGCCTGCGTGGCTGACACTTGTGATACTTATGATACAAAATATGTGGGGACAGGCAAATAATACCTATGTTTATGCCGAAAAGTTCAAAACACTGCCTGCCGCGCTTTCACAGATTACCACAGGCGGTCTTGTGCGGATAGGAGCCGGTCAGGCGGTGGGTGTTATAATGCTTATCGTTCCTGCGGCTGTGTTTATAGTTAATCAGAAGAAGATGGTTGAAACAATGGCATCTTCAGGTATTAAGGAGTAGGTTGAGTATGAAAAATTTGTTGAAAAAATCCGCCTGCTTTTTAATTGCGTTTGCTTGTGTTATATCAGTAACTTCCGCTACTGTGGGGGCGGTGTCAGATGATGGCAGACGCTTCGTGCAGTCAAACGGCGTGACAGATGCTTATACATACAGCAAGATAAGCGGCGGCACAAGGGTTGTTTCAAGTCCCGATGCATATCTGCCATATTATGTGGTGGATTCAGACTCGTTGGGTGCAGAGCTTGTCAATCCCTCGCACATAGCCACCGCGGATAATAAGCTTTATATTGTTAATACGGGAAAAAACAATATTATAGTCACAGATGAAAAATTCGGTGTTTTAAATGTAATAAACAGCTTTGATAATAACGGAACAGCCGATACCTTCGCTGCTCCCGAGGGTTGCTTTGTTGATAACAGCGGTAAGCTATATATTGCTGACACAGAAAATCACCGTATAGTAATTCTTGATAAGTCCTACAGGCTTATTCAAATTATTGATGCCCCGAAATCGGATGTCCTTGCCGCAGATTTTGTTTTTAAGCCCCAAAAGATAGTTGTGGATTCTTCAAACAGAATTTTTGTGGTGTCGGACGGTGTTTATGAAGGAATTATGCAGTTTTATGGGGACGGTAGCTTCATTGGCTTTGTCGGCAGTATACCCGTAACAGCAAGCCCAATTGAAATTCTTTGGAAAAAACTGCTTTCAAAGGAGCAAACCTCAAAGCTTACACAGTTTGTTCCCGTGAGCTATACAAACATATTCCTTGATTCCGAGGAATTTATGTATACCGTTTCTCTTTCATCAACCCTCTCTGAGCCTATAAGGAGACTTAATCCCGGCGGCGCAGATGTCTTAATCCGAAATGCCTTGGCAGGAACGGATGTGTCGGGTGATCAAATAGGTAAGGATTCGCAGTTTGTTGCAGTTTGTGCAGATGAAAGCAACACCTATTATGCTGCCGATTCGGTGCGAAGCAGAATTTTTATATACGATGAGGACGGAAATCTCCTTTGCGTTATGGGCGGCAGCTACACCGGGCAGATTGGTACATATAAGTATATTTCCTCAATGCTTTTGTTCGGCGGGGATTTACTTGTGGTGGATTCGCAAGCCTCTGCCATAACAGCACTTTACCCAACCGAGTATATGCTGGCTATAAAGGAGGGCCTGCGCACCTACAGAACCGGTCTCTATGAAGAAAGCTACCAAAGCTGGCAGGAGGCATTGAGCCACAATTCCAACTTTGATTTGGCTTATTCAAAAATCGGTATGATAGAAATCAGAAAGAAAAATTACGGTCAGGCAATGGAATATTTCAAGCTTGCAAATGACCAAAAAAATTATTCCAAGGCTTATGTAAAGTATCGCAGTGAATGGTATACTCAAAATCTTTCTTATGTTATCACCGCCGTTTCAGCAGTTGTTGTGTTAATTGTGATATTTAAATTTTTCAGGAAAAAGAGGGTGAAAAAATGAAAAACAAAATAAAGTTTATTTTTCATATTATTCTTCACCCGGCAGACGGCTTCTGGGATATGAAGCGCGAAAAACGGGGCTCAATTCCGATTTGTCTGGCTCTCATAGCACTGCAGTTTTTAACAATGCTTATCAATGAATACAATGTGGGCTTTATTTTTGACAGTTCGGTAGGGAAAACTGCCGATATAGGCTTTCTTTTGGCGGTTGCCGTTTTGCCCATTTTCCTTTTCGCCCTTGCAAACCTTTCAATAACAACCTTCTTGGAGGGCGAGGGCAATTTCAAGGATATTTTTATGATGGCATGCTATGCCTTAACCCCATCGATTATTATACGCATTATAACAACGGTTTTAACAAATGTGTTGTCCCTTGATGAGCAAACCTATATCGCGGTGCTTTCGATAATTTCTGTGGTGTGGGTGGTACTGCTTTTGTTTGTGGGAATTATGGAGGTACATAATTACAGCACGCCGAGAGCAGTTGCCAGCGCTTTGCTTACAATAGTGGCAATGGCTATCATTATTTTTATTTTACTGCTGTTTTTGGATATGGTTTCCCGAATTTTCGGTTTTGGATATTCGGTATTCCAGGAGTTAGAAATGCGGATATAGGTGACAGAAATGTTTAAGAGAGTTTTATCTGTTTTTATAATTATCACGGTATTGCTTTCACTTGTCGGCTGTGGCAGTAAGGACGGTCATATTTTTGTAAGGACCGGAGCTGTCAGCGGATATAAGCCTGCAGGCGGAGAGGGGATGCTTGAGCTTCAGAATACCGATGGACTTGAAAAGGTGTGCGAAAACAGCTTTTTGGCGCTTTATTATGACAAGGAAACTTATGTTGTTTCTGTTTTTGATAAGCGCAACGGTAAAAGCTATTCTGTAAATCCCGAAAATGAGTCTGCCGAGAAAGGTAATACCCGCCTTGCGGCACTTAATTTGGTTTATGCTAATTCTCAGGGAAAAACCGGTACGGCTGACAGCTATACACAATCGGTAGCCTTGGGTCAGGCAGAGGTTTCTGTGGCTGAAAATTCCGTAACCTTTAATTACAGCATAGGTGACCTTACGGTAGGCTTGGAGATAACACCCTCCGTTATCAGCAACGAACGCTTTGAGGCTTTGCTTGAAAGGGCAGATGAGGCACAGCAGAAAACACTCAAAAGGCGTTACGGCTATGTCAAGAATTACGATAGCTGGTCCAGACGAAAGCTCACAAATCCGAATGCAATTGCGGAGCTTGTTCAGATTTTCGAGGATTTAGGATACACTGCTGAGGATTTGGCGACCGATAATGCTGAAAACGGCATTGCTTCTGCAGGAGAGGAAAAAATATTTTTCAAGGTGCCTCTCACCTTCGCACTTGACGGTGACAGCGTGATTGCGAGCATTGATTTGAGTCGGGTTGAATACCCCAAGAGCAATCCTTTGGTATATATAGAATTTTTGCAGTTTTTCGGTGCTGTAGGTGCCGGAACCGAGGGTTATTTCCTTTTGCCGGACGGAAGCGGTGCCATAATGCCGTTTGCCGAGGTTGAAAGCGGCGCACAAAGCTATGAAGCAAGTATTTACGGCAAGGATGCTGCACTAAGACAGGATGTAACTGCGTCAGAGACTGCCGATGCGCTTGTGCCGGTTTTCGGTGCAAGCTACGGTGACGGAGGCTTTTTGGCTGTTATTGAGGACGGTGATGCACTTGCGGATGTATTTGCATATAACAGCGGTGCAACAGACGCTTATAATAAGGTTTACAGTCGGGCAAATTTCCTTAAAACCGAGTCGGTAGCTCTGGGTGAACAAAAGGGCGCTGATAATTTTAACTATTTTAATTTTCAGGAGCAGAGCTATAACGGAAATTACAGCGTGAGATACATTTTCCTTGAAGCCGATGCCTGTGATTACAGCTCAATGGCTGCCAGCTACCGTAATTATCTCACCTCAACAGGACAGCTCACCCAAAAGAAGCAGGCGGCGCAATCTCCGTTTTTGCTGGAAACAATCGGCGGCATTTTAACCGATAAATCATTTTTGGGTTTTAAATATAAGGGAATTACTGCTCTTACGGAGTACGAGGACAATTCTCAAATGGTGAAGCTTTTGGGTGAAAAGGGAATTGAAAATATCAAATTAAAGCTTACAGCTTATAGCGGTGAGGGCTTGCAAAATCTTTTGCCCAATAAAATCAAGCTGATAGACAGCCTTGGAGGGAAAAAGGGCTTTAAAAAGCTTTTGAGCTTAGCCGAGCAACAAAATTTTACTATTTATCCTGATTTTGAATATCTTACCTTTTCAAAAAGCAACGGTATAATTACCAAAAATAATTATGCCATTAAAAGTATGGATTCAAAGGCAGTAAGTAAAGAAATTATCAATCAGGCAACCCTTGAAAAGAATATGCAGATAAGTGATAATCTTTATTATTTGACCGCGTTGAATAAGCTTGAGGGAATAAATAAATCGGTCAAAAAGCATCTCGGTAAATACGGTTTTTCAGGGCTCAGCATAGCTGATATGGCAAATTCGGTCAGCAGTGATTATACTTCCTCTGCTTCCTATGACAGACAGAGTGCTGTCAATTTTGCGGCAGGTATCGTTAAGTCCCTGAGCGATGAATATGAGCTTGTTTTAAGCGGTGCGAATGCAAGAAATGCTGATTTTGCTTCGCTTATATCAGAGGCTCCGTTGTGGTCAAGTCAATACAGATTTGCCGAGGGTGTACCGTTTTATTCAATGGTTTATCACGGTCTTGTGGACTATACGGGTGATTCGATAAACCTTGCTTCGGATAGCAAAATTGAGTTTTTGCGCTGTGTGGAATATGGCGCGGCCATTAAATATACATTGATTTACCGTAATTCCGAGGAAATCAAAAACTCTGATTACACCTGGCTTTATTCAGCCGATTTTGGACAAAATGCAGATTTGGCAGTTCAAAATTACAAGGCTGTAAATGAGCTTTATTCAAAAACAGGTGATGCCCAAATGGTTTCTCACAGGAAAATTGCAAATTCGGTTTATTTAACAGAGTATTCAAACGGAATAATGACGGTTGTAAACTATTCGGAGGCTGAATTTGTCAGTGAGTACGGAACAGTTCCTGCAAAGGATTATATTACTGTTGGTTAGGAGACAGAGCTTGTGAAAACATTAAAATACAAACATAAAAGAGCGTTCATCGGTTACGGCTTTATCTTTCCTTGGCTGATAGGATTTATACTGTTCTTCATAGTCCCTGTTGTGAGCTCATTTGTAATGAGCTTTAATGACATTGTTTTTAAAGACGGTGCGTTGAAGTATACATTTTTGGGAATTGATAATTTTAAATACGCCTTTACGGGTGACGAAAAGTTTTTGCCCTATTTGTCGGAATGCTTGCTTGATTTGGTTATCAATGTGCCGCTTATTCTTATCTGCAGCTTCTTTTTCTCCTTAATTTTAAATCAGAATTTCAGAGGTAATACCATTATGAAGGTGGTATTTTTCCTGCCTGTGGTTCTGGGTAACGGTGTATTTGCACTTTACCAGACACAGCTAATGGAAATTCAGGGTGTGGCTGTTGAAATGATGCAGTCGGAAAGCACCGATATGCTTGGTGGATTTACGAGTGGCGGTCTTATATCCTTTATGAGTAATGCAGGGCTTCCCGAGGCGGTGCTTGATTACCTTACTATTCCGATTGACAGAATTTACACCCTGATGAGCAAATCGGGTGTGCAGACATTTATATTCCTTTCGGGGCTTAAAGCAGTACCGTCCTCGCTTTATGAGTCGGCTTATGTTGAGGGTTGCTCCGGATGGGACAGCTTTTGGAAAATAACACTTCCAATGGTTTCGCCCATGATAATAGTCAACACAATTTATACTATTGTTGACAGCTTTGCCGCTGAGGATAACACACTGCTCAATTACATATATGAGATAGGCTTTAATAATACAAAATTCGGTCTTTCTGCATCAATGGCTTGGATTTTCTTTTTGATTTTAGGTATTATAGTCGGCATTGTAATATGGGCAGTTAATAAGCGGATTGTATATCTTAATGAAGGGAGATAAGGTTTATGCGTTTTAATTCTGCACTTGAAAAAACACAGGTAATGCGTAAACACACGGCAAGAGCAGGCTTTGTGCTTGTAAGAACTGTGCTGTGCATCGGCTTTGCATATACAATTCTTTATCCCCTTATTATGATGATTTCCCGTGCATTTATGGCGGCAGAGGATTTGTATGATAACTCGGTTGTGTGGATTCCCAAAACCTTTACTCTTGACACAATAAGGGCAATGCTCAAATCCCTTAATTACGGAGAGGGACTTTGGAACAGCTTTTGGATTTCTCTGATTGTAACGGTTTTGCAGTTGGTTTCCTGTATGATGGCAGGTTACGGCTTTGCAAGATTCAAATTTCCGGGCAGAAGCCTGCTTTTCGGCGGGGTTATTTTCTCACTTTTAGTTCCGCCCCAGCTTATAATTTTACCTGAGTATCTTAATTTCAGAGCATTTGATATATTCGGTATATTCGAGCTTATAACAGGAAATGCGATAAATATGCTCAATTCCTCACTTCCGATATTTATATTGGCGGCAACTGCCAACGGCATTAAATGCGGACTTTATATCTATATATTCCGTCAGACCTTTATCAATATGCCGGTAGAAACCGAGGAGGCCGCCACTGTAGACGGTGCAGGGACAATTCGCACCTTTGTCACTATAATGGTACCGGGCGCAATGAATGCGGCTATTACAGTGGCGCTGTTCTCTTTTGTGTGGCAATGGAATGATTTGTTTTTCTCAGAAATATATCTGAAGCAGCAAACCCTTTCTATGTCCTACGGTGGAATTTCGCTTGAAACCGCAACCTCAATAAATCCAAATTTTGCTAATTATAATTTTTATAACACAACCATTCAGGCGGCATTCAAGGGAACTGCAGTTTTGCTTATATTATTGCCCTTAATATTAATATTCCTTGTTTTGCAGAAATACTTTGTGGACAGTGTTGAAAACTCAGGTATAGTGGGATAGTGAAATTCTATGTCAATTTATTTTGTAGATTCGGTGACAGGACTTGACACGAATAACGGATTGAGTCCCGAAAGCGCCTTTAAAAGCTTTGAAAAGATTAATGGAATGAAGCTTTCCCCGGGAGATAAAATTCTGCTAAAAAGGGATTGCGTTTTCAATGATCATCTTTTGGTAAAGGACAGCGGCACAGAATTTGAGCCTATTGAAATTTCGGTTTACGGTGCAGGTATCAAAAAGCCTGCTGTTAAAACCGAGGACGGTTCTGAATTTGCGGTTGCAATCACAGGTGAATATGTCAGATTGGACGGACTTGAGATTTCAAACACCAAGGGTATGTACGGTGTGATGCTTAAAAGTGCTTTGCACGGCGCAACAAGAGGCGTTTCTGTTACAAGCTGTTATATCCACGATGTATGGACGGTGAATAATTTAGGTCCGAGAGACCGCGCACCGCAGACACCGTGGCATCACCATGCAGGTGGGATTTCGGTTGAGACCAACCGTGAAGCTCCCACATGGTATGAGGATTTGCGGATAGAAAATAATTTCATTGAAAATGTAAACCGCACAGGAATCTGGCTTGGCGGTCAGTGGTTTAACAGATTTAAAAATTCATTTCCTTGGGTTACAAATAAGGCTGACGGTATGAATGACCCTTGGTATCCGCATAAAAATGTTTGTATTTCTTGGAATACGGTTGACTATGCTCACGGTGATGGTATAATAGGCATAGGCTGCCGCAAGCTTTTGATGGAGCACAACCGCGTTTATTACGCCAACTGTATGTCGCGCGCAGGGTGCTGTAATGCAGGACTTTGGTCTATGTGCTGTGACGGTGCGGTTATCCAATATAATGAGGTGGCACACACAGGTCTTGAATACGGCGGAGACGGTGAGGGCTTTGATATAGATAACTGCAGTAATAATACCGTTGTTCAGTATAATTACAGCCACGATAACGAGGGCGGTTTTATGCTTATCTGCAATATTGTCTGCAATTCCAAGGAATCTCACCGCGACAACATTGTTAGAAACAATTTGAGTGTTAATGATGCCTGCAAACGGGATTCTGCATTATTCAATTTTACGGGTGCAATGCACAGAGTATCGGTTTTGAATAATACGGTATATACATCGGTAGGTAACAGATACCGATTTTTGCAGGTTGCAGATTATGCCAACAAGGGTATTCCGCAGGCTGTGCTTTTTGGTAATAATCTGTTTTATTCTGCACACACAAACAATTGGAATTGCTTTATGGCAAACGGTAAATTTGTTTTTGACAGTAATTTAATGTATAATATGCCTTCTTTGCCTGAAAAGGAGAACATAATTGAAGCAGACAATGCCTATAATGTTAATCCTGCCATTCGCGGTGACGGCGATGCCCCCGTAACAAGACTTGAAGCAACGGCATTTTTGCCTGAATGGAATTCTCCGCTTCTCAGAATGGGTAAGCATTTTGATGGGTGTGCCGATGAGGATTATTTCGGTCTTGACACAAAGGGACATAACTATATCGGTGCTTTTTATTATAAGGACGCCAATATAGGATAGGAGGATTTCAGATGGACTGTTTTTGCGGTTTGAGTTTTGAAAAAGGTATTATCACCGTTTTAGGTGCTGAAAAAAGCTCCACCTTCGTTGTAGCATTGACAGATTATCTTAAAGCCTATGGCACCGTTTCGGTTGCACAGCGAATCTCCGATGCGGAAGCAACCACCGATTACATGGTGTTTGCACCTGATAACAATGACGGGAAATATTTTGTTGCTCACAGTGAAAAGGAAGCAGAAGCTTTTAAGGAAGCTAAATGTGTTATAGGCGTTATTAACATAGCTGTTATGGAGAAAAAAATATCCGAGGCTGTTAAGGGCTATCAGTATTTATGTGATATTGCGGATGTTGACTGTGATGAATTGGTTTACCCCTATGCAATTGCAAAGACCGTTTCCGAGAGGGAAAAATATAATCTTTTGTATATAGACGGTGTAAACAGCGAGAGTAAAAGATTTCTTGCAAGGGAGCTTGCAAAGCTCCTCAGATACGGTGTGGGTATCCGTCTTATAAACACCGATAACGGTGATATTGAAATACTTTGTAAATAAACAGCGGGTGATTGTTATGTCAATTTATTTTGTAGACTCGGTGACAGGACTTGACACGAATAACGGATTTAGTCCTGAACGCGCTTTTAAAAGCTTTGAAAAGATTAATGGAATGAAGCTTTCCCCGGGAGATAAAATTCTGCTAAAAAGGGATTGCGTTTTCAATGACCACCTTTTGGTAAAGGACAGCGGTACAGAATTTGAGCCTATTGAAATTTCGGTTTACGGTGCAGGTCTCAAAAAGCCTGCTGTTAAAACCGAGGACGGCTCTGAATTTGCGGTTGCAATCACAGGTGAATATGTCAGATTGGACGGACTTGAGATTTCAAACACCAAGGGTATGTACGGTGTGATGCTTAAAAGTGCTTTGCACGGTGCAACAAGAGGCGTTTCTGTTACAGGCTGTTATATCCACGATGTATGGACGGTGAATAATTTAGGTCCGAGAGACCGCGCACCGCAGACACCGTGGCATCACCATGCAGGCGGGATATCGGTTGAGACCAACCGCGAAGCTCCCACATGGTATGAGGATTTGCGGATAGAAAATAATTTCATTGAAAATGTAAACCGCACAGGAATCTGGCTTGGCGGTCAGTGGAATAATCGCTTTAAAAATACACTTAATTGGATGGCTAACAGAGCACCCGGTATGGATGACCCATGGTATCCGCATAAAAATGTTTATATAGCTTGGAACACCGTTGACCATGCTCACGGTGACGGAATTGTTTGCGTTGGCTGTGTAAATGCTTTGTTGGAGCATAACCGTAGCTTTTATGCCAACTGTATGTCGAGGGTGGGCAACAGCAATGTTGCAATCTGGACGATGAACTGTACCGGTGCGGTTGTTCAGTATAACGAAGCGGCATATACAGGTCGTGAATACGGCGGAGACGGCGAGGGCTTTGACATTGACCAATGCAATGTAGATAATATTTATCAGTATAATTACAGCCACGATAACGAGGGCGGTTTTTTACTTATTTGCAGTGGTTGTAATAACAAGGATTCGATGTATAATAACATTATCCGAAATAACCTCAGTGTGAACGATGCGACAAAACGGGACGCCCCCATATTTACCATTTCGGCAACCATGAGGAACATAACCTATGTCAACAATACGGTATACACCGCCAATAAAAACCGTTTCCAATTGTTCCGTGTGTGCGATTATATGCTGGTAGGACCTCCGAGAGATATATTTTTTTATAATAATCTTTTCTATTCCGAAAACACAAACAATTGGAATGATTTTGAGTATTCAGGTCAGCTCACATTTGAAAACAACCTTTTTTATAATATGCCAAGGCTTCCAAAAGAGGATAATATTGCGGATATAAATAATACATATAATTTAAACCCCGCGCTTCAGGGGGATGGCGGCGTTCCCGGAACAAGACTTGAGGCAAAGGCTTTTCTGCCTGAATGGAATTCTCCGCTTCTCAGAATGGGCAAGCATTTTGAGGAATGTGCAGATAAGGACTATTTCGGTCTTAATTCAAAGGGACATAACTATATAGGAGCATTTTATTATAAGGATGCTAATATAGGGTAGGTGAGTTGAGATGAATTATTTTAACGGGCTTGATTTTAAAAGAGATACAATAACCGTTTTAGGCGCAGAAAAAAATTCCGATTTCGTCACTGCTCTTTTAAGGTATCTTGAGACTAAGGGTAGTGTCACACTTACCGATGATAAAGCCGTAACGGATAAAACAACCGATTATCTGGTAATTGCTCCGGATGAGGACGCCGGTAAGCGCTTCAGGGTGCACAGTGAGGCTGAAATTTCCTCATATAAAGAAAAGGGCGCAGTTATCGGGGTTATAAGCGTTGAGGCTCTGCTTAAGGATATTGAAAATTCGGTAATAGGTGCAGAGGATTTCTGTGCAATTAACGATATGTCACCCAAGGATTTAGTTTATCCCTTGGCTTTGGCAAGGGTGATAACAAACCGCGAAAAATATGATATGCTTTATATTGACGATGTAAGCAGTGCAGGAAAGCGCTACACAGCAAGGGAGATTAACCGCCGTATAACCTACGGTGCAGGTGTGCGTATTATTAATACTGATACTGATTATGTTGAAGCTTTGCTCGCGCCGTCATTGGAGGTTTTATAAATGAATCCTTTTAAAGATGCAGAATGGATTATGGCTGACTGTGCTTTAGCAGATATCCGCGATAAAGCGTTTATATATAGAACGCAGTTTTCAGCCTGCACATCCGAAAAAACCAAGCTTTATATTGCGGCTCACACGCAGTATGCAGTCTTTGTAAACGGTCGCTTTGCAGATGCGGGGCAGTATGACGATTATGAGGATTATCAGGTTTATGATACAATTGATATTACTGATTTTTTAAGACAGGGCGAAAATGAGCTTTTGATTTGGCACTATGTTGCCGGTGAGGATTTTTCCACTCGCAGTAAGCTTATCCCAGGCGTTATATTTTCGGTTTTTTCGGGTGAAAAATGCCTGCTTTGGTCTCAAAAATCCTGCCTTTCTGCGCAGGACACCCGCGTTTTAGGGTTGGGAGAAAAAATCACCCGTCAATTGGGCTTTACACTCGATTTCGATGCTTCTGCAGCTGAGGCGGAGCTCAAGCCCTCGGTTAGTGCCGGCAAATCTAAAAGTCTTTATCCGCGTCCGGTAAAAAAACTCATAACCGAGGAGAAGCTTTCCGGTGAGCTTATAGCTCAAGGCGTTTTTAATGATTGCAATAAGCAACTGCCAAAGGCATTAAGAATGCAAAAGGCAGAGCTTTCAGAGTGCGAAAGGGGAAAGCTTTTTTGCGGCGGAGAAAATACGGAATGGCAGCTTGATAACGACACGGAAGCGGACGGTATCTGGCTTTTGTATGACTGTGATGAGTCGGCAGGACTTTTGTCCTTTTGCTTTGATCTTCCTGCCGGAGCAGAAATTCTTATAGGCTTTGGAGAGCATTTGGATGACGGCAGAGTGAGAACCTTTGTCGGAGGAAGAAATTTTTGCTTCAGGTATATCGCAAAGCAAGGCAGAAATAAATTCTTTTATCCGCTGTTCCGAATAGGGCTCAGGTATTTGTGTTTTTATGTTTATTCTCCGAAAGGTAAACTGCATTATGCCGGTATACACCGTCAGCATTATCCGCTGAATTTCAAACAGGTTAATATACCAAATCCTTTGCATCGCAGGATTTATGATGTCGGCTGTAACACACTCTCCCTTTGTATGCATGAGCATTATGAGGATTGCCCGTGGCGCGAACAGGCTCTCTACGCCATGGACAGCCGTGTTCAGTGCCTTTGCGGATATTATGCCTTTGGGGAATATGAGTTTCCTGCCGCAAATTTCAGATTAATGGCACACTCTCTCCTGCCTGACGGTTTGCTTGAGCTTTGCCCACCGGGTAAGGTTATAGTTAATATCCCTGCGTTTACGGCAGTTTTTGTCCGCGAGGTATATGAATATTCCTGCTATTCGGGTGATTTGGAGTTGACAAGCGAGTTGTTCGGTACACTTGAAGCCATCGTAACGGGCTTTGAAAGCAGAATTTCCGAAAACGGACTTGTCCCGCTTTATAAGGGGGAGGGTAATTGGAATTTTTACGAATGGCGCAAGGGGCTGGACGGTCTTGTTGATAAGCTTGACAGCTTTGCAGTGGTGGCGGATGATATTTATGAGCTTCCGCTTAATGCTTTTATTTCGGATGCGTTTTATTGCTTTTCTAAGCTTTCCCGTATGTTAGGGTTTGCAGACAAAGCAGATTTGTATCTGAAGCTTAGTCAAAAGCTTAACGGATGCATTGAGCAAAGCTTTTGGTGTGAGGAACAAAGGGCTTACAGCACGCGTTTGGGCGAAGCTCCGCAACACGAGCTGACGCAGGGACTTATGCTTTATATAAATGCTGTTCCGCAAGAAAAGTTAAAGACTGTCGCAGAGCATATTGTGAACAGAGATTACATTCCCTGCACGCTTTCTATGTCAATTTACATTTATGAGGCACTTTTAAAGGCAGACAGCGGTTATTTGGATTTTGTGATTAACCACATAGAAGCTGTCTGGGGCAATATGCTGGATAAGGGGTGTCAAACCTTTTGGGAAACCGAGCTGGGTGCTGATGATTTTGAAAAGGCAGGCAGTCTTTGTCACGGTTGGTCGGCAGTTCCGGTTTATATTTTCGGAAAATATTTGTATAACATTTGACGGGAGTTCTTTTTATGAAAAAGGTTTTTTTAGATAAAGCTTGGGTTTTGCGCGGTGAACGGATAGGTGAATTGCCTGCAAGCGTGCCGGGGTGCGTGCATACCGATTTAATGGCAAACGGTATTATAAAGGATTTATATTGGAGGGATAACAACCGTCAGTATACTTGGATAGAGGACAGCGATTTTACATATAGCTGTCGCTTTGATGCCGAAGCCGCAGATTTTGCACAGCTTGTTTTTGAGGGACTTGATACCTATTGCGATGTATTTTTGAACGGCGAAAAGGTTGGCAGTGCAGATGATATGTTTATTGAGTACAGATTTGATGTAGGTGGCAAGCTGAAGCACAAGGACAACCTGCTTGAGCTGAAATTCCGTTCTGCCGTCAAGGAGGTGGAGGGCTTGCCTTGGTTTGATGCTGCCTTTACCGCTGAGCGCCTCTGGACAAGAAGAATACAGTGCACCTACGGCTGGGATTGGGTGGACCGCTTTGTCACCTGCGGCATATACCGTCCGGTTTATATTGAATACGGTAACGATTTTAAGGTAGATTCGGCATATATTTATACCGAAAGCATTGATAAATACAGCGCTCAGCTTTACTTGGAGCTTGAGTTTCAAAATTATACTCGCGGCGAGCTTGTGAATGTTGAGATAATCTCACCGTCAGGCAAGCCCGTGGCAGGGACAAGCCTTTTTGTTAAGGAACCGAAGGCAGTCCGCCGTTTTGATATCAGCGAGCCTTTGCTTTGGTACCCTGCAGGCTACGGTGAACAACCGTTATATACCCTGCGTGTTACAGCGGGCGAAAATGTGCTGAGTCAGAGCTTCGGTATAAGAACGGTTAAAATACTTCAGCTTACCGATGCTGAAAACAGCCAAAGCTATCAGCTTTGCAAAAAGCTTCAAGAGCGTAAGCACGGCGATATTGAGGACAAAAATACCGTGTTCAGCGGTTTTATGCTTCTTATAAACGGCAAGAAAATTTTCTGCAACGGTGCCAATTGGGTACCCTCTGAGCCTTTTCCTTCGGCTGAAACGGCTGAAAGATTTGAAAACTTTATCGCTCTCGCCAAAGAAATGGGACTTAATATGCTGCGTGTTTGGGGCGGCGGAATTTTTGAGGACAGCAAATTTTACGATTGCTGTGACCGCGCGGGAATTCTTGTCACACAGGATTTTCTGATGGCTTGCGGTGCCTACCCCGAGAAGGAGGCTTGGTTTATTGACAAGCTTAAGCAAGAGGCTGAGTATGCCGTAAAGCTGCTCAGAAACCATCCCTGCCTTGTTTGGTGGTCGGGTGATAACGAAAACGCCACCTTAGGCAGTGATACTATGGAGGATTACCGCGGCAGAGCTTCTGCACTTTCGGGTATAGCGCCGTCTATTTATAAGTACGATTGGTCAAGGCAGTTTTTACCCTCAAGCCCCTATGGTGGCGATACCTACGCTTCATTTACAAAGGGCACAACTCACAACACAAACTTTTTGGGTGATATATTTAATTATTTTGATAACGCCGATTGCGCTGATTACAAGGAGTATTTAGGGCAGTTTTTGGCGCGCTTTATAGCTGAGGAGCCTACCTTCGGCGCGGTCAGCCGCAAATCAGCCCTTAAATTTATGACCGAAGCCGATCTTGCCGATGAAAAGCAGGAAATGCTTTTATATCACACAAAAACCAATCCCGGTCTTGGAAAAGAGGTATTCACTTATATCACCACCTTTGCGTTGAAGGTTTTGGGGGAAGCCCAAAACAGTGCTGACCGCTATTTTAAGTATAAGTATATCCAATACGAATGGGTGAGGGTGGTATTTGAGAATATCCGCCGAAATATAGGCTTCTGCAACGGACTTGTTTTCTGGATGTTCGGGGACTGCTGGCCCGCGGCACTCGGATGGTCGTTTGTGGATTATTACTGTATGCCAAAGGCTTCATTCTATGCTTTCAGACGCTGTGCGGCAAAGGCAACTGTGTCGGTTATAAAGAACGGTGACGGCTATGAAGCGGTTGTTTCAAACTCGCTTGAAAGCAGTATCCCTGTTAAGGCTCACGCTTATCTCCTTAAAAGAAGCGGCGGCTTTAATGTGTGTGAAGCAACCGAGTTTGAGCTTTTGTGTGATGAATATTCCTCAAAAAGCTATAAGCTTCCTTGGAAAACAGATGAGGACAATTTGGTTATTTGCTGTATTGATGCAAACGGTGCTTGTGATAGCTCCTTCTATAAGGACGGTAAGCTTGAAATAACCGATTGCACGGCAGATTTAAAGCCTGTCAGCCGTACTGAAGAGAGTGTGACCTTGAGCACGGACAGATATATACACGCGGTAGAGCTTGAGGGGGATTACATATTCTCCGAAAACTATTTTTCACTTCTGCCCGGAGAGGAAAAGACAGTAACCTTTAAGCGCCTTGCAACCTTTGAGGACAGTGAAATTGCAATAACAGCCTATACATTGAAATAAAATAACAAATCCCGACCTGAGCAGTTAATGCAAAGGTCGGGATTTTGCTTTTAAAATTCAAAACATTCATTTTCGGGGGTGTATGTGAAAACAAGCTCCCGTTTTTCGGTGGGATGGGAGAAGCTGATTTTGTGCGACCACAGCTTTATATCTTCAAAGTGGTCTTTGCCGCCGTATTTTCTGTCACCGGCAAGGGGCATCCTTCGGGAGGCAAACTGCACCCTGATTTGATGTGTGCGACCTGTGTGTAGCAAAACCCTTACGGCAGAATAGCAGGTGTTTTCAACAGTACAGCTACCTAATACCTCGTATTCGAGTAAAGCCTCTTTGACTCCGCGGCGCATTCGTTTTACGGTGTAAACCTTACCTGTGCGGCTGTCCTTGAAAAGCAGATCGTGCATTTTTCCTTTACTGCTTTCGGGTGTGCCGTGAATAATGGCGAGATATTCCTTTTTAAAGCGGTGCTCGGCAATATCGCGGCTTAAAATTGCGGCGGCATTTTGGTTTTTAGCATAAACCATAACACCGCTGACCTCCCTGTCAAGACGGTGAAGCGGATAAATTTTACTGCCGGTCAAGCCCTCCAGCACCGTTATCATGCTTTCACCGCCGCGGCTGTCGGTTTGCGACAAAACTCCCCGTGGCTTTATGCAAACGGCTATTTGACTGTCCTCAAAAAGAAGCTGAATATTTTCGGTCACTTGTGTTCACCCCTGCCACACTAAATTTTTAACAGCATAACCGCTGTTGCGAAATAAATAACAAGTGTGATTGCGTCAACGATTGTTGTTATAAACGGGCTTGCCATTACAGCCGGATCAAATCCAAGCCTTTTTGCCAGAACAGGCAACGCGCTTCCGACAAATTTCGCAACTATAACGGTAAACAGCAGTGTAAGACAAACCACCGAAATTTCAGCAATCTGATGCCCGATGTCAAAGCTTTTAAGAAGCAAATGGTCAACGAGCAAAAGCTTTATGAAATTCACCGCCGCAAGTGTAACACTGCAAATAAATGCAACGCGAAATTCCTTCCACAAAACCCTGAAAATATCTTTAAATTCAATATCCCCCAAGGAGATACCCCTTATAACCGTAACCGATGACTGACTTCCACAGTTA
Organism: Clostridia bacterium; assembly: GCA_017507805.1. GTDB lineage: Bacteria > Bacillota > Clostridia > Oscillospirales > Acutalibacteraceae > UBA737. The sequence continues at coordinate 4,291 of JAFWAC010000009.1, read as the reverse complement.
CCGGCAGTTCCCATAAGCATTGGTATAAAGGCGATAAGTGCCGGAAAAACCGTCAGCTTTTCCTCAAAGCTTGAAATTATGGCACCCGTAACCGTGGCAGAAAGCATAAGCAGTAAAAGCCAGGGGATTCGCGCCTTGAAGGTGCTGAAGATTCCGGTTTTGAAATAGGCTTTATCCGAGGGGAGAATAGCTGCCATCTTGTCAATATCCTCGGTAGCGGCTTCCTGAATAACATCAATGGCATCGTCAACCGTAACAATACCGACAAGGCGGTTTTCGGTATCTACCACAGGTAAAGCCATCAGGTCATACCGTTCAAACAGCCCCGCAACCTCCTCCTTGTCATCAAGGGTGTTGGCAAATATAATGTTTTCCTCCATTATATTTGCGATAATCTCGTCCTTTTGGTTAAGCAACAAGTCCCGTACCGTCACAATACCCAGCAATCGGCGGCTTTTGTCTATAACATAGCAGGTATAGATGGTTTCGCTGTCCATACCTATTGCTCTTATGCGGTCGATTGCATTATCCACCGTCATATCCTTTTTCAGGTCAATATATTCGGTTGTCATTATACTGCCGGCACTGTCATCAGGGTATGCAAGAAGCTTGTTAATCATTTGCCTGGTTGCGGCATCGGTCTGCTTTAAAATACGCTTGGCAACATTTGCCGGCATTTCATCAATAATATCAACCGTGTCGTCCATAAAAAGCTCGTCCAACACTTCACGAAGCTCGGCGTCACTGAAGGCTTCGATAAGCAACTGTTGCATATCACTTTCAATTTCAACAAAAACCTCAGCCGCTAATTCCTTTGGAAGAATTCTGAAAATCACAATAAGCTCTTTCGATTCCACACCTTCGAGCAGAACGGCTATGTCGGCAGGATTCATTTCGGACAACAATCGCTTGAGCTTGGTATATTTCTTTCCGTTTATAAGCTCAAAAAATTCCTTTTCCATAGCGAATCCTCCCTTGTAATCAAAAATAAAAGTCCCTGTCAATAATGCGGCTTTTGAGTCAGACGTTTCCACTCAGCATTTTGACGGGACATCTATTATCCATATTATACCCATTTTCTTAAAATTTGTCAACAATTACCGAATGATGAAATTTATATGTATAGAAAAATGCGGCAGGGGATGCCGCATTTTTAAATGGGTGTCAAATCAAGGCTTTGCGTATATCGTTATCGTGAACTATGGTGATGTATTTTATTGTGCAGGCTTTTATCAGCATACTGCAGCAGCTTTTGTTTAATTTAATAACGATATAGTCATCTCCAACCTCAAACAGAATACCTGTACGGCTTTCAAGGCATTCGCCTATAAGGGATTCCACTCTTATGAGCTTGCCGATATGATTTTTTAAATAGCCCTGAAAAAACACGGGGTTTGTCAGGGTTTCGGGAATAACCCTTCTGACTGCCGAATTGTTTACAGCCTCTATCTGCATTTTGGGTTTGGTAATGATTTGTGCGCCTTGAGATTTGCTCACAATACCGTTTTTCTGTAAATAGTCTTCATATATCTTAAGGTCTTTTTCACTTGTTAAAGACTTTAAGCTTCTTTGCTCCATGTCGAACACTCCTATCTGTAAAAAACTACACTTTATTATATGTTTTTTAAAGGCAATTTGTCCGCAAGGGCGGCATTGTTTCGGCAATTCTCCTGTTGGTAGAATGAAAAAACGGATTTTCTACCGAGAGAAAATTTACGGTATAGCTTGAAAAATCATCAATAGATTGCTTTTTTGATGCAATATCCACTATACTTGTAGCCAACAAACGACAAGGAGAAAAATTATGGATGAGTTTAAAATTGTTGCCGATTCCTCTGCGGATGTGTATGAAATTGAAAATGGGGAAGTTCCGTTTGCATCGGCGGCACTTAAAATTATAACGGCAGACAGGGAGTATACAGACGATAAAATGCTCGATGTGAGAGCTATGGTGGATGAGCTTTCAAAATACAAGGGCAAATCCTCAACCTCGTGTCCCAATCCGGAGGATTGGCTTGCCGCCTTCGGTCAGGCAAAGGAGGTTTTTTGCGTCACCATCACAAGCACACTTTCGGGCAGCTATAATGCCGCCTGTATTGCTAAGGAAATTTATGAGGAATGCTACCCCGAAAGACGGGTGTTCGTAATCGACACACTGTCTGCGGGACCCGAGATGAGGCTTATAATTGAGAAAATCTGTGAGCTTCGTAAAAAGGGCTGTGACTTTGAGGAGATATGTCAAAAAACAGTGGAGTATTCCAAAGGAACAAAGCTTCTTTTTATGCTTAAATCTATGAAAAATCTTGCAAACAACGGCAGGGTAAGTCACCTTTCGGCAAAGGCGGCAGGTGTGCTTGGAATTTGCGTTGTGGGAAAGGCAAGCGACAGGGGGGAATTAGAGCCTCTTAATAAGTGCCGCGGAGAGGATAAAGCGATAGGTACAATACTTAACCGTATGAAAGAGTTTGGTTTTAACGGCAAAAAGGTGTGTATTGCACACTGCTTTGAAAAGATTGCCGCCGCAAAGCTCAGAAGCTCTATACTTCAAAAATACCCTGATGCTTCAGTAGAAATGTATAACTGCGGAGGTCTTTGCAGCTTCTATGCCGAAAAGGGCGGTATGCTTATCGGCTTTGAAGCATAAATCCGATTATAAAGAGGGGCACGCCCCTCTTGTTTTATTTTAAAGAAATATTTACAATTAAGACTTGTGTACTTTAAAAAAAGAGGATATACTTAAAATGAAAAGGATGTGAATAATTTTGGAGGAAAAGCCCATAATAGATAAGAAGCAGGAAGCTATTAGCTTTTTGAAAAACAGGTCTGACAGTGAAATTGCCGCAATAATGAATGATGCTAAAACCCTTATGACCTATTACCGCTGTGCTATACATGAGGTAGAAACCAAATTCCGCGTTTTGGAGGAGGAATTTTCTCTCAGTCACGAGCGCAACCCGATAGAAGGTATAAAATCGAGACTGAAATCCTTTGACAGTATAAGGGAAAAGCTTGAACGGCGAAATTTGCCCTTAACGCTTGAGTCAATCGAAAAAAATCTCAACGATGTCGCAGGTATCAGGGTTGTTTGCAGCTTTGTTGATGATATTTATTTGCTGGCAGATTGCCTTGTGAGGCAGGATGATGTGAAGCTTATTGAAAAAAAGGATTACATAAAATCCCCCAAACCTAACGGTTACAGAAGCCTGCATTTGATTGTGGAAATCCCCATTTTTCTTTGCAACGAAAAGAAAATCGTGCGTGTGGAGGTTCAGCTTCGCACGATTGCAATGGAATCGTGGGCGAGATTGGAGCACCGAATGAGATATAAAAAGTCTGTTGATGAAAAGCTGCTTTCACAAACGGCAGACGCTTTGCTTGAATGTGCGGAGATAAGTAATAAATTGGATATTAAAATGCAGAATATCCGTAATATAATCGAGGGAGATTAAGCTATATTTCAAGGAGTATCTGATGGACGAATTTGTAGCCTTTGTTGTCAAATTTTCGTTTTGGGTAGCGGTCGGTCTGGTAATTGCAGTAATTCTTTTGATGGTAATATTGATTTGTATTATAGCTTAGAATAATAAATAATTCAAAGCCCTGCAATCGGTTTTAGGAGCTGATTGCAGGGCTTTTTGCAATTTGAGGTATTTTGCCAAAAAATATAAAAAAAAATGCAAGATTTTTATTGAAACCTTGCTTCCGATAAATATAATTAAACTTGTAGAGCTTTGCGCGTTTACCATAAATATACTGATTTTTCTGTGTGAATTATTGGTACTTTTGCGAAAGGATTGAGTTTATGAAGATCAAATTAAATTCCGAAATTTTTAGTGAAGCCATCTTTAAGCTTGAGGGTGAGGGCGGTATTTTTGTTTCTGATAACGGTATAGCGGTAGAGGCGGTGCCTTCTGCCGACAGCACTTTGAAAATCGTGTATCAATCAGGAAAGGCAACCGTTTTTTATCCAACCAAGCCTGCATTTTTCAGGGCACTTACCCTTTTGAAGGAAAAATATAAAGACGGTGATTTTGAATATACAGAAAACAAAAAAATTGGCTCCTTGGGTTATATGGTGGATTGCTCGCGCAATGCTGTGTATACAGTGGAAACGGTTAAAAAAATGATCAGACAGATAGCTCTTATGGGGTATGATTATTTTATGCTTTACTGTGAGGATACCATCGAAATTAAGGAATATCCTATGCTTGGCTATATGCGTAGCCGTTATTCTCACGAGGAAATAAAAGAGATTGTTGCCTTTGGCGCGCTTTACGGTATAGAGCTTGTC
>JAFWAC010000036.1 GCA_017507805.1 Clostridia bacterium | reverse complement strand
CGACCACATAACATCCCATAGATAAAATTGGAATGAACGGATTTAGTGGAAATAAGATGGTTATAGAGTATTTTATTTCTAACGAAAAGTGCCCGAAATGCCTATAAAGGATTAGAAAAATATTAAATTCGGGGTTGTGGCTCTGGAGACTGTGGGTTCGAGTCCCATCTTCCACCCCATACAAAAAGGCTTTGGCGTCTTTCGTCCAAAGCCTTTATATGTTTTATTGAAGCGATTAAGCTTAGCTTGGTTGCTTATGCTATTGCAAAGATGGTGCCTTTGCGGCTGTTCTTTACGAACATATCGTAATAAAGGCGGTAGTTTATGGTATAGCCGTCACGGTTGATGTCCTCACCGCGGCCATGCATATCCACCTTATCTACCTTCTTAACAAGGGATGCGGAATCTTTGGGCAATACAATTGCTCTGATTTCGGCGGCACCGTCTGCCGCGCTGAAGCCGCCCTTGTTGGTTTCGGAGCCCTCGTCAAAGATAAATTCCGATTTCATACGGCTTGCGGCAACCGGTATAATTGCACAGCCGTTAATATTCTTAACCTTTGTATCAAGCTCGCCCTGACGGAAATCGCTGATTGCGATAAAGCGCTGTAATTCGGGGGAGCTCATAAGCAGATTATAGAGTGTGGGGTCAACAAGCGCAACGAGTGAGGTGTTGCCGTCATATTCCATTGCCGCCTCTGCCTTGTTGATGGTTTCAAGAAGATCGGTAATGGCGCTGTCTGCGCTGAAGGTGACAACATTGTTGTTTTCGTTAGCCACACCGTAGAGCTTGGAAATGGAATATGCATCGATTTCAGGGATTACCTGTGTGCGGGTATATTCGCCAACAAGCTTGCCTGCAAGGTCTGCAACACCGCTTTCGTCTGCATCCTGAGCATCGATATAAAGCTGACGGGAACGCTCCTTGGTGAGGGTGTATGCGGTGTGAGTAAGGGTTACATCACCTTTGGAAAATCCGCCCACACGGTCATAGTTTCCTAAGCCCACCATGGAAATTTCGGGCAAAAATACTGTTTTTGCTCCCGAAAACTTTGCCTTGAATACATTATCGGCTAAAAATCCGATTTTGGCGCCCTGAGCAATCATTTTGTCAAGCTCGCCTGCGTATTTGCTTGTACAAGAAATAACATTTGACATAATTTTTAATCTCCTTTAAATCAAAATAAACTGTTTTAATATGTGCCATCGGCACTTCTTACTTCTTATCTCTTACCTTAAGACCTGCCCCACAGAGCATTGAGATACCTGCGGTTGGCTTCCGAGATGCCGTCCGTAAAATGACTTTTCATCGACCCTGCCGATTTCTCATCAGCAAGTGCCGCTGTTTTGGTTGCCTCAGAAATCCGTTTAGCTTCCTCGTGGCGGTAATAAAGATAAGCTGTTAAAAGCTTTTCGCCCTGCTCCGCCGCCTGCCTTACCTCCTGCGGCAGGTCATCAAAGCTCTTTCCCTTAAGCTCGGGAAATTCCTCTGTGAGCTGTTCGTATTCGGAAGTAGCAACTTTTTCCGAAACGGCAGGGGGAGGCGGCTCGGGGCTTGCTGCCGAAACGGGTGTCTCGACCGTTGCTTCATCTGAGAGAGCTTCAGTTGTTTTCTTTTTCATATAGATTTCACTCCTTTAAGCCTATTGTCGGCTTCCGTCATACTTCAAAAAGTTTTCATATTCACGGCGCTGTCTTTTAAGCTTCTCTTTTTCCTCCTCGGAAAGCTCGGCTGTGAGCTTGCTTTTGTTTTGCTGTTTGCGGTCGGAAAAAATAAAGCCTGCCAAAAAGCAAATAAAAAAGCACAACAGACAGATAAGCACAAGACAGGCGGTCAATGCAGAATAAATCATTCAATCCCCCCTTTTTGAAAAGGTAATAATTTGTCAGCTCCATTCACCTGAAAAATCCTCGCCGGATATGTTCGAGCTTGAAATGCCCCGTGTGCGCCTGCCCGCGGTACGGTTATCAGGTTTAAAAAAGCGCACATCGTAAAAGGCATATCTCAATGCATCCATTAAATGGTTGTTGCTGTCCTCCGGCTCGTTGGTTACTTTTTCGGTTTGAATATCCTTTTTCCAGCAGTAGCTTGATAATTCCGCAATCGTGCTTTTGCAGGCAGGGGAGACATAAATTTTGTATTCCTGAAGGCCGGCAATACCGTTTATTATGCTGTCCTTACCCTTAACACTCGGGGTTATCCTGCCTATCCCTAACCGCCTTAAATCCTCGTTGGATTTCGGCTCTGCCGCATCGGCGCGGATGCGCTCCTTGGCATAGCCCTTGCGCTTCAGCATATCAGCAATATCACAGTTGAGCATTTTACGCTCGTAATGCTCGTCATATATGTAAAGCTCGCGTGTCAGGGGGTTGGCGGCAAAGGCAATAAATGCCGTAGGGTCGTTGGTGTAGCCGTAATCAAGCCCGAAAAAGTGCTTGTATTGCCAATCGGTTTTGTCCTCGACACCCAATTTATCGGCTTCAAACTCCAAAACCTCCCAATTTTCATAGACAAGCCCCTCCGCAATACCCCATTCTCCCAAGCCCGCCACTGTATATCGGCGGTAATTTCGCTCCTTCATCTGCTCAAAGACAGCCTTGTCGGTAGCATCCAGCCATTCGTTGCATAGATAATTGGTTGAATAGGTGGAAATGTTTTCGGAAGGATGGTCAAAAAAACGCCTTTTAAGCCAATGATGCTCCGACCAGGGATTAAATGTAAGGGTGGTTTGCTTGAAAAGGTGAGGAGGGATATTACCTCGCGGAACAGAAAGGTCAAGCTTTTCAAAGTCGGCTTCACTTTCCAGCTCGTAAGCCTCCTCAATCCATACCCAACAAAGGTGACCGATTGAAACCGTGGTGGAGGCAAGCTTTAAAACATCGTCAAAGCCGCGGAAAAGTATTTTCTGACCTGTGGGGGTATAAACCATTTCCATTGATGATACGGTATTGTGCCACAGGTGGGAAACTCCCAACCGTTCCTGCGCCCATTTAAGCTGTGCAAAGGTGCTGTCGCGGTGTGTGTTCATAACCGCGCGCACAACCAAAAGGTTGCTGTCAGGGTATTTCATTAATCGGTAAATAAGGTTAAGGGCTGTGGTTGTGCTTTTTTTGCTGCCCTTACCGCCCTTTAATACCCTGTATCTGCCGGTATCTCGCCAGAATTTGCCGTAGCCACTGCCTACGATGTCGGGCAGATAAACTCTTTTTTCATTCAAGAATTTCCTCCTCGCCGCTTATAAATACCACTCCGCCTGTGTGGTCTGCCGTTTGCTTGTATTTTCCCTTCATTTCAAAATAAAGCTTTTGCGCTGTTGCGTTTCCTGAGACTGCGTTTGAAATTAAGGATTTCCACACCCTGCACAGCTCACTGTCGGTATAGTGCTCAATTGCGCCGTTCAGATATTTGCAGTAATCAGGATTTTCAAGCCAAAGATAAAATTCGCTCGGCTTTATATGAAGCTTTTCACACAGCTCGGCAATATCGCCCGAAAAGGCGGGGTCGGTTAAAATTTCGGCGGCAAGGATTTGCTTTTTGGTAAAAGCTTTTTTCTTATCGGTTGCCATTTTCTCACCGCCTTAGTGTGGCAGGTTCAAGTTCTGTCACACTGTTTTTTTTGCAATGCCGTTCCCCTGACATTGCCCGTAAAAAATACGGCTCCCTCCCAACGGGCTTTCCGTTGTCCGAAAATAATAATAATGTGTTTTTTTCAGCAAAAACGAACAGCTTTAGGAATTTTTTTCAATTCTTTTGACTGCCTGCAAATATCTCGCCGTCAGCATACGGCAATTATCTGCCGAAATATTTCCGCCGATTTTCTGTGCAACCGCCACCCATGAAAGTCCCTTTACAAAGCGGTTAAGCATTATGCAACGCACAAGTGGGTCACGGCAGGAGGCGATAAAGCGGTTAAGGCGTTTCAGCTCCGCAAGACTTTTCTTGTGCATCAGTTTTTCTGCCTTCAGGCATTTTTGGTATTTGTTAAGTCGGTCGAATACCATTAATAAATTCCTCCGTTTCAATTAAACCGTTTTCAGCGTATGCTATAAATTTTCCGTAAGAAAAGCTGGTTTTGTGCTTTTTGTTGTAGCCCTCGGCAACTGCTAAAAGCTCACCAATCGAAAGCTCAGCAAACCTTTTTTGCAACAGCTTGCGTTTGTGTTCGTTGATTTTTTCCCTTTTAATTCTTTCAATCCTTGCTTTGCAGGCAAGACAAACCTTAATCCGCCTGTCTGCGGTTTGAAAGCTTTTTTGGCAAAGCGTGCATTTTTTCGGGTGCAACACTATTCCTTTTTTTGATTTGTTCATTTTTTCACCGTCTTTTTGATTGGAATACTGTTTTGTCCCAAATCAAGGACGAAACAAATAAAAAATTTGCTTTTCCTTTTGAAAAAGCTAAATAAAGAAAGATAAATCACCGCCCGTTCTATTTTTGGGACGAGCCTATAATAACATATTTTACCAAATTTGTCAAGCAAAAATGGGACGATTTTTCTAAAAAAATTATTTTTGTTGCTTTTTTGGGACAGATGTGCTAAAATAAGCATAGTGTAGAGCAAATAATTTGAGCCTCGTTTTTAGAAGGCGGAGTTTAGCTTTATCCTGAGGAGAGGATAATATGAATACAGAGAGTTTAAATAATATTGTTTTTAAATTACAGCGTGCTATGGAAAAAAGCGGTCTTTCTTATGGGGAGATTGCAGCATTAACAGGCATACCGAAATCTGCCGTTCACAGATACATAAGCGGCGAAACACCTAAAATCCCGCTTGAGAGGCTTGAAAAAATTGCCCAAGCAGTGGGTAGCTCTGCCGCCGAAATAATGGGATGGGATGCAAAAACCCCCACCCCGAAAATCACCGAGGATTATACAACCTTTCCTGTAATCGGTGAGGTTGCCGCCGGATATGATTACCCCGCATTAGAGGATTGGGAAGGGGAAACGGTGGATATTCCGAATTCCTACCTGCGCGGCAGAGGCTATAACGATTTCTTTGTCCTTAAGGTAAAGGGTGACAGTATGTATCCTGCATATCAGGACGGGGACAAGGTTTTGGTTTTAAGGCAAACTACTTTAAATCATAGCGGTCAGGTCGGGGTTGTGCTTTATAATGATGATATGGCAACCCTGAAAAGGGTGGAGTATAATTACGGTGAGGATTGGATGCGCTTAGTGCCGGTAAATCCTGCCTTTCCGCCGATAAAAATAGTTAATGAGGAGCTTGAGCATTGCCGCGTGCTGGGAATACCGAAGCTTTTATTAAGGGAAATAGACGATTAAATAAAAAGCCCGTTAAATCAGAAAATTAAAAATTGATGTTTTGTAGGGACAGGCGTCCCGACTGTCCGCAGATTTAGATGTATTTTACGGACAGTCGAGGACGAAGACTCCCTCACAGTGTGAGGAAGATGTCGCGAAGCGACAGAGGGAGACGGGCTGTCAGCCTGTCCCTACGATATACTATATTGATTAGTGCGATAAAGGATAATTAAGTTTTTTAAGGTCATTTTTTGAGCTTTTTTAAATTGCGAGGTAAAAAGCTATGAGAAAAAACAAATAACAGATGTAACAGAAAAAGCTTTATATCTCTTGCTAAGGCTGCCGGAGATATAAAGCTTTTTTAATTGAAACATTATAAAATGGCTCTTTGTTCAGGATTTTATAATATTCCCTGTTTTAAGCTCAATTACATAAGCTTCTTTAACTTCTTGGTTGTTATCGGTGAATTTGACATCAAGTGTATCCTTGTTGACGGTAAGGGCGGTGCCCCAGAGATAGGAGTCGTTATAATCAATAGCAGAGCCGACAATTACCGGATATTCGTGAGGAAGGATGCTTCTTTCGCTGTTTTTGGGGAGCAAATAAGCCTGATGTATATGTCCGTTAATCATAAACTTAATTCCAATACGGGCAAGCTCGGTGTTCCAAGCGCTGTAAACATCGTGCTCAATATCACAATAAGGGTTAGGCTCATGTGTGGTCTGCGCCGGGCAGATGTGGCTTATTGCAAAGCAAAGCTTATCCTTTGGAGGCTCGATTTGCTTCAGGAAATCGGTTTCCCTTCTGCGGAATGCCTCAAAAATATTTGTCCTGCTGTACTCGGGGTGGTCATCAAGCTTATCCTCACCGCAATCAAGAACAACACCCCAAAGCTTTCCAATCTCGAATGTGTAATATGTATTTTTTCCGTTGGCAGGGAAAAAATCGGTAAACAACTCTGCCAATTTGCCGCGTGTATCGTGATTTCCTCTTGCAAATATTACGGGAATTCTGCCCTCAGACAGCCTGCCTGCAAATTTGCAGACATTGAGATAGCTTTCAAGGCTTTCAACCTCGCCTATATCACCGTTCATAATAATAAGGTCAAGGTCGTCCCCAAAATACCGTCCGGTCTTTTCGGCTGTACCAAAGCGGTAATGCACATCGGCAAGGTGATAAATATTTATATTTTCTTCCTTTAAAAGGGGTGAAAATACAAATTCTGCGGTTCGAGGCTCCTCAAACTCAGAATAGTATGCCTTTTTCTCGATTGTGCGGCGATAAATAACGGTGTAGCTTTTTTCCCTGTTCAGCACCTCGGAAGGAACTCGGATTTTGGTATGATTTTTTTCGGAATACAGCACACCTGCATTCTCCTCATAATAAATATTTCCGCCGACCTCGATTGTGACAATTCCGTTTTCTACCGTGTTTACAAGTATTTCATACTCCTTGTCTATTACAAACACAATAGGGTTACAGCTTAAAAATTCCATAAAATTTCTCCTTTGTATATTATTTTTTATTTCCTACTTAAAAAAGCTACCGTTTCAACATGCGCTGTTCTTGGGAACAGGTCGGCAGGGGTGTATTCTACAAGCGTGTAGTTTTGCTGAGCAAACAGCTTTATATCTCTTGCTAAGGTTGCGGGGTCGCAGGAAACATAAATTACCTGTTCAGGCTTGAATTTTTGAGCTATAATAGATATTAATTCGGGAGTGATACCCTTTCGGGGCGGATCCACTATTACGGTATCGGGAGTGATACCTTCTTTAGAAAGCTGTTCGGCTGCGGCAGAAGCATCTCCGCAGATAAACCTTGCGTTTTTAATCCCGTTATTTTCGGCATTAAACTGTGCATCCTTAACGGCTTGGGGTATTATTTCCACTCCGATAATCGATTTAGCTTGGTTAGCCATAGAAAGTCCGATAGTTCCGGCGCCGCAGTAGAGGTCGAGAATGTTTTTGCCCTCAGGCTTCGCATATTCTGCCGCCTTTTGATAAAGCCTTTCTGCCATATTGCGGTTTACCTGATAAAAGGATAGCGGGGAAAGCCTCACCTTTATGCCGCACAAAATATCGGTGATAAAGTCCTCGCCGTAAAGGGTGGCACATTCCTCGCCTAAAATCACATTTGTTTTTGATTTGTTTTTATTTATCTGAACACTTTTAAGGCGATATTCGCACAAGCCCTTAAGGGCTGTGACAAGCTCCTGCCAAAAGGGAAGAGTATCCCCGTTTATAACGGCAGTGAACATAAGCTCGTCTGTTTTTTCGGCATACCTTAAATATATATGGCGAAGAAGTCCCTTTTGGGTGGCTTCATCGTAAATACTTATATTGTTTTCATCAATCCATTTTTCGGTTTCGGTTAAAACCTCGGTGAAAAGCTGTGGCTGTAAAAGGCAATCGCCGCAAGGAACAATTCTGTGGGAATGAAAGGCATAAAAGCCTGCCTTACCGTCAGGACTTACGGGGTATTGAGCCTTGTTTCGGTAACGGTCGGGCAAAGAGGGGCTTATAATGGGCTGCGGCTCCATATCAACGCCGCCTATACGCTTTATAACCTCATAAACCTTTTGGGATTTGAGCCTTAACTCTGCTTGGTAGCTTATATGGCGGTAGGCACAGCCGCCGCACCTGTTAAAGCAGTCACAATCGGGGAAAATGCGGTCGGGCGAGGGCTCGGTTATTTCTATCACCTTGCCGTAGGCATAGGTTTTCTTGACCTTAAGAATTTTCACCCTTGCGGTGTCTCCGACAGCGGTAAGAGGTACAAAAATTGCCATACCGTTATATTTTCCGATACCGCTGCCCTCGGCAGTGACATCGGTGATTTTCAAAATAATTTCATCGTTTTTCTGCATAGCCGTCTCTATGCTTCCTTTACTGCTTTTTGTGGCTTAAAAACCAATTCACAAGCTCGTCTCCTGAGTAGGCAATATTCCACGCGTTATGCCCTACACCGTAGCATATTTTAAGCCTTGCGTTACCGCCGTGCTTGTTAATTGAGTTAAGCATTGAGATACTTTCCTGAATGGGGACAACCTCATCACAATCTCCGTGGTACATAAAAACAGGGGTGTTGACAAGACTGCAACCATACCAATAAATACCGCTGCCGCAAACGGGCGCTATTGCCGCAAATCTTTCGGGGTCTGCCATTGCCAGCATCCATGTTCCCGTGCCGCCCATGCTTAAGCCTGTGAGGTAAATCCTGTCCCTGTCCACAGGAAGGGTGTCACAGATGTAATCCAGGAATTTGAGCAAGGATTCGGTGTAGCAGCCCCAATACTTATCCTGCGGGCACTGCGGAGCAATAAAAATAAAGGGGTATTCCTTGTTTTCCTCCCTGACATGCTTCATAAAACCGTGGGTTGAAGCCAGCTCTAAATCGTCCCCTCTTTCCCCTGCGCCGTGCAGGAAAAATACCAAGGGGTACTTTTGGGTTTTATCAAAGTCCTTTGGCAGATATTCAACATAATTAAAGTTATAATATATATCTGATTGCCATTTCCGTTTTTCATACATTTACGGGTATCCCCTTTGTGAAATTATTGCAAGTCCATTATATCAAAATAAAAGGTTGCGGTCAATAGATAATCCGACCGTTTTACCCATACCTGTGTGTTGACACAGCCGAAATGAAATGTTATAATAATTGTAGTTAGTCGAAACACTCAAAAGTGTTTCGATAAGCCACTTTCTAAGTAGCTTTAGCAAAATTAAATTATAATTGATATACTTACTAAATTTAAAGGAGAAGGACTATGCTTAAAAGGCTTGCTGTTCTTATTTTGTGTATATGCCTCATATTTGGCGGTGTTTTTGGAATTAACGCCTCTGCTGAGGTAATTAGGGGCGGACACATTAAAATTGATACCGTTTCGGGTGTCACGGGAAATTCTGTTTTAGTTGCTGTGAGGATTAAAGACAACCCCGGAATAATGGCGATAACCGTTTCCATAACATACAATTCCAAAGCGCTGACCTATGAAAAGTTTTACCTTGGAAATGTTATTGAGGATTACACCGTTGTGGCTCACCCCGATAAAAATATTATCCGCTTTGTAAACTGTGAGTCCTCGGATATTAATAAGGACGGTGTTTTGCTTTATCTGCGCTTTAAGATTAAGGAGGATGCTGAGGCTGAGCTTCACGAAATAGGTCTGGAATACAGCGAGGGTGATTTCTGTAATTGGGATTTGGATAAAATAATGCCCGAGGTTACAACCGGTGGTGTGGATGTTGCTTTCAACGGGAATAACTGCTCACATAAGAAATATGGGGAATGGACCGTTGCGGCAGAGCCCTCCTGTGAGGAAAAGGGAGCCGAGCAGGCAGTGTGTCAAAAATGCGGAAATGTCAAGCTTCGCGATACCGATCCTATCGGTCACGAATATTCCGACCAATGGACGGTTGATAAGGAAGCTACAAAGGAAGCGCCGGGCGAGATGTCCCGCCACTGCATAAGATGCTCTAAAACGGTTGACCGCATAACCTTCAATCTTGAACAGAGTGAGGAAGGAAAAATTGAAAACAAGCCGGGCACTCAGATACCTGTGACCGACAAATTTGCAGAGGAAATTTTTAAGGAGCAGTACCCCGGTGAGGAGCTCACACCGAACACCTCACCCGAACAGTCGGGCGACAAGGTTGACAATATTTTGGGTGACGCGCTGTCAAATGCCAACCCCGAAGCGGCAGACAAGCTTATGGAGGCTTTGCCGAATTTCACGGGTATGATAAAAATCGGTTTTATTGCTGTTATGCTTTTAATTACACTTGTGTTGATATAAATGAGAAAAGCTGTAAAAAACAAATTATAGTTTAGCGGGGTGCCCCCGCGGTCATTCCGCCTTTTTATTCTGCAAACTCGCAACCTAATACCCCGATGGTGTAAATACCTCTACCCTACAATATATCATATTGATTAGTGCGCTAAACTATAATTTATATATGAAATAGGATAATAAACGCAAAAACGCGGAGGAAGCTTTATTTTGCTTCTTCCGCGTTCGTTTTTAGTGATTTTACGCGCTTTTTAATTAAACTATCTGATTTAAAAAGCTTTTTGTTTTTGGTGATTTGGGATTGCCGAAAATCTGCTCGGGTGTGCCCATTTCCTCTATAACGCCGTCTGCCATGAAAATTACCTTGTCCGAAACGCTTCGGGCAAACTCCATTTCGTGGGTTACAACTATCATGGTACTGTCACCGCTTTTAAGGTCGCGGATAACCTTCAAAACCTCACCTGTAAGCTCAGGGTCGAGCGCGGAGGTCGGCTCGTCAAAGCAGAGAATATCAGGCTTCAATGCTAATGCTCTTGCAATGGCAACGCGTTGCTGCTGACCGCCTGAAAGCTGGCAGGGGTAATTTTCCTTTTTTTCAAGAAGCCCTACCCGTTCAATAAGGGCAAGCGCTTCCTGCTCGATTTGTTCGGATGTACCGCGTTTCAAAAGACTTGGCGCCAGAGTGATATTTTTCAGCACATTATATTGCGGAAAAAGGTTAAAGGATTGAAAAACCAGACCGAACCTGAGCCTATTGTCTCTGATTTGGCTGTCACTAAGTTTTTTGACAGAGGATGCGTCAAAAATTGTTTCACCGTCCACAGAGATTGTTCCGCCGTCCGCAAATTCCAGAAAGTTAAGGCATCTGAGCAATGTGGTTTTACCGCTGCCTGAGGAGCCGATAATGGACAGCACCTCGCCCTTTTCAAGGGAAAAGCTGATGCCCTTTAAAACCTCGGTCTTGCCAAAGCTTTTTTTAATGTTTTTTACCTCTAATACAGACACTTTTCTGCCCCCTTAGTTAAAATAGCTTAGCTTCTTTTCGATATAACCGAAAAGTAGGGTAAGCAGACCGCAAAATGCGAGGAAATATACGCCTGTAAAGAAAAGCGGCCAGATAACGCCTTTTCCTGCAAAGCGTTCTGCGGCAAGCAGGATTTCACCCACCGCGATTACTCTGGCAAGGGAGGTATCCTTCACAAGGGTAATTATTTCGTTACTCATTGGAGGAACTATCCTTTTGGTTACCTGCAAAAGAATGATTTTGGTAAAAATCTGTCTTTTGGTAAGACCTAAAACCTGCCCCGCTTCATACTGTCCCTTTGAGATACTTTCTATTCCTCCGCGGAAAATCTCGGAAAAATAGCAGGCATAGTTAATTACGAAGGCGATAAGCGCCGCCAACATCCTGTTGCGCATAGGTATGCCGAAAACAAGCCCCGGAACATAGAAAACAACAAAAAGCTGGAGCATAAGCGGAGTTCCCCTTATGCACCAAACAATAATTTTGAAAACAAAGCTCAAAGGCTTGAATTTTGACATAGTACAAAAGCTTATTAGCAATCCTAACGGGATAGAAAAAAGCAGGGTTTCAAAAAACAACCTGCAATTTTCTAAAAATCCCGCAGCAAGGCTTAAGCTAACCTGCTGAAAAGACATTATATATTAAACCTCTTAAAATGAATTTAAAATTAGTCAGCCTTTACTATCTTAACCTGCTTATTCTGCATATAAGGAATGGAAATGCTCATATTTGCTTCTCTTTCCTCGGTGATGGTCATACCGTTCCAGATGCAGTCAATATTCTTAGCTGCAAGCTCGGTCTCCTTTGCAGACCAGCTTATCTCCTGGAATTTAGCGGTAACACCAAGCTTCTCGCAAACGGCCTTTGCAAACTCGGTCTCAAAGCCAACGAGCTCGCCGTCCTCATTCTCATAATTCATAGGAGCAAAATAGGTAATACCAATAACAAGCTCGCCCTTATCCATTACATATTTGTAATCCGAATCGGTTTCAGCCTGAACAAAGGCTTCGGTTTCCTCGGTGCCCAAAAGGATGTTTTCAAGCTTATAGGTTTTTGCAATTTCGGTGAGCTTGCCCTCGGATTTAAGCTCTCTTATAATCTCGTTGATTTTAGCAGTAAGGTCGGAGCCCTTTCTGAATGCGATACCGTACTCCTCCTCGGAATAACCGTCACCCTCAACAACGAGGTCGGTGTAATCGGTACCCTCGCCAATGGAGCCAATGGACATTACATAGTCAACAACAGCAGCGTCAGCAGTGCCGGCGCTTACCTCCATAAGAGCCTTAGCCTGTGTGTCAACTGCAGTGTAGGTATAATCCTTGAAATCATCCTCAGTTGTAGCAACTGCTTCGCCTGCGGATTCCTTTTCTGCCACAAGGATTTTTTCGCTGTTACCGCAGCCGGCAACGGCAAATACCATAATGAGACATAAAATAAGTGCTAAAAGTTTTTTCATTTTTATAACCCCTTTTTAAAAAGTTTACCGCCTTATTATACTTTATTATGATAAAGTTGTAAAGTGTTTTTTGCGCTTAAAAGCATTTTCGGCAATTTAAACAAATTACACAATCGTTTACAAATCGTTAATTTTTATATCACCCCAATACAAAAATCAGGTTATAAACTGTTTGACGAAAAGGAGACGGTAAATATGTATATTTTCAAAAATGCCTTGCGCTGTATAAGCAGAAGCAAGGGCAGGAATATTCTTATCGGAATAATTGTTTTGGTTATTGCTGTGTCTGCGTGTATAGGGCTTTCTATCCGTCAGGCAGCAGAGAATGCCAGAAAGGAAACGCTTGACGGAATGTCTGTAACGGCAACCATTTCTTTTGACAGGCAATCTGCTATGAGTAATATGACACCGCCGACACAGGGTGGAGATATGAGCTCACCGCCTGAGTTTGACCGTTCACAGTTTGCCGAAATGATGGGCTCATCATCGGCGCTTACCCTTGAGGAATACGAGACCTATGCCAAGGCGCAAACGGTTAAGGATTTTTATTACTCGCTTTCGGTTTCCTTGGACGGTGACGATAATCTGCTGCCGGTTTCCTCAGAGGATACTCAAACCGAGGATGATACCGAGAATAACAAAGGCGGCTTTGGCGGTATGATGCCCGGCGGTATGGGCGGTTTTGACCGCGTTATGGGAGCGCAGAGCGATTTCACCGTTGTGGGATATAGCAGTGAGACCGCTATGACTGATTTTATAAACGGTACAGCTTCGGTTACAACAGGCGAGGTTTTCGCCGAAGGCACGAAGGATTATGAATGTATAATTTCCGAGGAATTGGCTACATATAATAATCTTTCGGTGGGCGACAGCATAACGGTTATCAATCCCAACAGCGAGACCGAAAGCTACATCCTCACCGTTACGGGATTTTACACTGATACTACTGCTAATGAAAACAGCTTTTCTATGATGGGTATGACCTCAAACGACCCTGCAAACAAAATTTATATGAGCTATAACGCATTGCAGGCGATGGTGGAGGCTTCTGAAGGTGTTTCCGAAACAAAGACAGACGAGGACACCGGCAGAGAATTTGAAACTGCCTTAACAGGTACACTTTCGGCTACATATTCCTTTGCCGATGTGGAGGGCTTTGAGCAGTTTGAAAGCGATGTAAGGGAAATGGGGCTTGATGAAAGCTACACCGTTTCCTCAACCGATATTACAGCCTTTGAAAACAGCCTTACACCCCTTACCACACTCAGCAAAACTGCAGGATATTTTCTAATCGTTATTTTAATTATCGGCGCGGTAATTCTTGTGGTTTTAAATATTTTCAGTGTCCGTGAAAGAAAGTATGAAATTGGTGTTTTAACTGCAATGGGTATGAAAAAAACCAAGGTGGCAATGCAGTTTATGGCGGAAATTTTTATGGTTACGCTTGTTTCGGTAATCATAGGTGCCGCGGTAGGCGCGGTGGCTTCTGTGCCTGTGGCAAATACCCTGCTTGAAAATCAGACCACTGCCAAGGAACAGCAATTCCAGAATATGGAGCAGGGCTTCGGCAGAGGAGATAAAGGTGAAACAGGTATGCCGGGAAATATGGGAGGTATGCCACAGGGCGGATTTATGAAGGATTTTATCGGCAACCCCACAGAATATATCACAGAAATTAATTCCGCAACCGATGTTACAGTTTTGCTTCAGATGCTTGGAATAGCGGTTTTGCTTACACTGATTGCCGGTATGGCTTCAATGCTGTTTATTATGAGGTATGAGCCGTTGCGCATACTTTCTAACAGAGATTAGGAGGGGAATTTATGTCTTTACTTTCACTTAAGAATATAAGCTTTTCTTACGGCAAAAAAATCATATTGAATGATATAACCTATGATTTTGAAGCTGGTAAGATGTACTGCATAACCGGAAAATCGGGAGCAGGAAAAACCACCCTGCTGTCTATTTTGTCAGGCTTGGCGGCTCCGGGAAGCGGCAGTATATTTTATAAGGACGAGGATATTGCCAAAATAGATAAATATAAATTCAGAAGCAAATATATGGGTGTTATTTTTCAAAGCTTTAACTTGATAACCAAATTTACCGCCTTGGAAAATGTTATGCTTTCAATGGATATTGCAGGTGTTAAGGATAAGCAAAGGGCAAAAAAAGCGGCAGAGCTTTTAGCCGAGGTAGGGCTTGACAGTGACGAGGCAAACCGCCGCGTGCTTATGCTTTCGGGCGGTCAGCAACAGCGCGTTGCCATTGCGCGCGCGCTTTCCTACAACCCCGATATTATTCTTGCCGATGAGCCGACAGGCAATCTCGACACCGAAACTCAGGCAGAAATTATGGAGATTTTCCGCCGTCTGGCAGATAACGGGAAATGCGTAATTCTTGTAAGCCATTCGCCGCAGGTGGCAAAAATGTGTGACGAGTGCTATCAGCTTCAGGCGCAAAAGAAGGGGTAAAATTTCTTTGCATTTGCGAAAACAAATTTTTATTTATAACATAAATTAAATTGATTATTTGCAGGGGAGGCGTCTCGCCTCCCGTTTGCCTTTTGCGTTTTTACGGGAGGGGAAACCCCTCCCCTACGAAAATTTAAAGATATTTTGTTTTATTCTATCTCAACAATAACCTTATTGGGCAGGCAGGCAATGCTTTCGCCCTTTTTAGATATTGCCTTGTGGTTTACGCAGATTTGGTTTTTGCAGTCTGCAGAGATAACACTTACAGCACCGTTTTTTATTTCTACCGTATTGCCCGAAAGGGCAATTTTTTTATCCTCAAAAAGCGAAAGCTCGTAAAGTGTGGTGTTATTTTGGCTTATTTTTACGGTTGTGCCGCGGACGCCCGTAAAACGGATTATGCAAAAAGCGGCTGCCGTAACTGCCAACACCGAAAGGATTACGGCAATATCTCCCTTTTTCATACAGCACCGCCTTTTCAAAAAAATTTACAACTTTGATTGTAACACATCTTTACAAAAAATAAAAGTGTGGTATACTGTATTTATGAAAAAAGTTGACATTGCATATATTTTAATGCTGCTTTTCATTCTTTGCGGATGTGAAGCCGATAACGGACAAAGCGAAACCCGCTTTGTTATGGACACCGTAGTAACCCTTACTGCCGATTGTGACAGTGAGACACTTAACGGTGCTTTTGAGCTGTGCGAAGGGTATGATAAGCTGTTAAGCCGAACTGATACAGACAGCGAGGTTTACAGACTTAATAATTCTGAAGGCTTTGTGTCGGTTAGCGAGGATACCGTAAAAATAATTGAGCGCTCACTTTATTTTTCCGAGCTTTCGGGCGGTAAATTTGATATTACCGTCTGCCCCGTAAGTGAGCTTTGGGATTTTAACAATCAGGTAATCCCCTCTAAGGATGAAATTGCAGAGGCATTAAAAAATATTGATTATGAGGATATCGAGATAAAGGACAGCACCGTCAACCTTAACGGCAAAAAAATAGACCTGGGCGGTATAGCCAAGGGCTATGTTGCAGATGAAATAGCTTCCTTTTTTAAAGAAAAGGGTGTAAAGAAAGGAATCGTCAATTTAGGCGGCAATGTTGCGGTTTTCGGTGAGGAATACAATGTGGGTATCAAACGCCCTTTTGGCGATGATGTTATCGCCGTTATCCGTTTAAGGGATAAATCGGCTGTAACAGCAGGCATTTATGAACGGTATATCAAATCGGGTGATAAAATATACCACCATATAATCGACCCCGAAACGGGTTACGGAGTGGAAAACGAGCTTGCGAGTGTTACGGTTATCGGAGACAGCTCCCTTGAATGTGATGCGCTTTCAACTGTTTGTATGCTTTTGGGAAAGGAAAAGGCAACCGAAATCATAGAAAACCAAACCGACACACAGGCGGTTTTTATTGACCGTAGCGGAAATATTACCCTGACTGCAGGTCTTTATATGAAAAAAAATACCATATACTTAAAGTAAATTATTGAAAGGTTTTTATAAATATGAGTTTATTAAGAGCTATATTCGGTGATTACAGCACCAAGGAAATTAAAAGAATATTACCAATGCAGAGAAAAGTGCTTGACCTGGAGGAGGAGTATCGCGCTCTTTCGGATGAGCAGTTAAGGGCAAAAACAGATGAATTTAAGGAAAGATTAGAGCTTGGCGAAACGCTTGACGATATTCTGCCCGAGGCATTTGCCGCCTGCCGTGAGGCGGGCGACCGTGTGCTTGGAATGAGACATTTCCCCGTTCAGATTATCGGCGGTATAATTCTGCATCAGGGCAGAATTGCCGAGATGAAAACAGGTGAGGGTAAAACCCTTGTGGCAACCCTGCCTGCATATTTAAATGCGCTTTCGGGCAAGGGTGTTCATATCGTTACGGTTAATGACTATCTTGCCAAGCGTGACTCTGAATGGATGGGTAAGCTCTACCGTTTTATGGGTTTGAGTGTTGGTCTTATCATCCACGGAATGGACCACGAAGCCAAAAAAGCGGCTTACAATGCGGATATCACCTACTGCACCAATAACGAGCTGGGCTTTGACTATCTGCGCGACAATATGGTGATTTATAAGGAGCAAAAGGTGCAACGCGGTCACAATTTTGCCGTTGTTGACGAGGTGGACTCTATTTTGATAGACGAGGCGCGTACACCCCTTATCATTTCGGGACAGAGCAGTAAATCCACCGACCTTTATACCACCGCAAACAGCTTTGCGCGTTCTCTCAGAATGATAAAGGTTAAGGAAATGGACGACAAGGTAAGCGATGATGTCACCAATTATGACGGTGACTATGTTGTTGACGAAAAGGCGCACACCGCAACCCTTACACCCTCGGGGGTTGAAAAGGCGGAAAGCTTTTTCCAGATTGAAAATCTTAACGATTCGGAAAACATCGCTATTGCTCACCACATTAATCAGGCAATCCGCGCACACGGTGTTATGAAGCGCGATGTTGACTATGTGGTTAAGGACGGCGAGGTTATAATCGTTGACGAATTTACCGGCCGCCTTATGTACGGCAGAAGGTACAACGAGGGACTGCATCAGGCAATAGAAGCCAAAGAAGGAGTAAAGGTGGCTAAGGAGTCCAAAACCCTCGCAACCATTACATTCCAAAACTTTTTCAGACTTTATAACAAGCTTTCGGGTATGACGGGTACCGCAATGACCGAGGAAGCCGAATTTCAGCAGATTTACAACCTCGATGTTATTGAAATTCCCACCAACAAGCCCCTTGCCCGTATAGACGAAAATGATGTGGTTTACAAGACCGAAAGGGCAAAATTCAACGCGGTTATAGAGAAAATTGTCGCTTGTAACGCAAAGGGACAGCCGGTGCTTGTGGGTACAGTTACAATCGAAAAATCCGAGCTTTTGTCCTCAATGCTTAAGAGAAAGGGCATAAAGCACAATGTGCTTAACGCAAAGCACCACGAAAAGGAAGCCGAGATTATTGCTCAGGCAGGTAAATTCGGCGCGGTTACAATAGCTACGAATATGGCAGGCCGCGGTACCGATATAATGCTTGGCGGTAATGCCGAATATCTTGCAAAGGCGGCGCTCCGCCATGACGGGCTCAGCGAGGATATGATAACCGAGGCAACCGGCTTTGCTGAAACCGATGATACGGATATCCTTTCCGCGCGTGAGCTATATAAGGAATATTACGAAAAATATAAGGCGGAAATCGCTCCCGAGGCTGAGCAGGTTCGCAACGCCGGCGGTCTTGCCATAATCGGTACAGAGCGCCACGATTCAAGACGAATTGACAACCAGCTAAGAGGTCGTGCAGGCCGTCAGGGCGACCCGGGTAATACACAGTTTTTCGTATCCTTAGAGGATGACCTTATGCGCCTTTTCGGCGGTGAGAGAATTACAAGCATCATGAATACCCTTAAGGTTGAGGAGGATATGCCCCTTGAAAGCGGTATGCTTTCACACACAATAGAGGGCGCCCAGAAAAAGAAGGAGGGTATGAACTTCGCTATACGCAAGAATGTTTTGCAGTATGACGATGTTATGAACAAACAGCGTGAGCTTATTTATGCCCAGCGTAACAAGGTGCTTGACGGAGAAAATCTTAAGGATACAATTCTCGGAATGATAGATGAAACGGTTGATGCCTATTGCGCAATATTCCTTGCCGATGATGCCGTTCACGATAATTGGGAGATAAACAGCCTGCGTGAATATTTCCTTGGTTGGATAACTACCCCCGAGGACTTGCATTTCACTCCTGCCGAGCTTGGGGACACCTCACGCGAGGAGGTTGCAGACTCTCTGAAGCAAAGGGCAAGGGAGCTTTATGAGCAGAAAGAAGCTGAATTGGGCTCTGATGCAATGCGCGAGGTTGAACGCGTAATGTTGCTCAGAAGCGTTGACTCTAATTGGATGGATCATATTGATAATATGGATCAGCTCCGTCAGGGTATAGGACTGAGGGCTTACGGTCAGCACGACCCTGTTGTGGAATACAGAAACGACAGCTTCGATATGTTTGAGGCAATGACCAATACCATCCGCGAACAAACCGCAAAGCTGGTGCTCACCGTAAGGGTGCGCCGCGATGGGGAGGTCAAGCGCGAAAAGGTTGCAGAGGAAACCTCGGCAGGGGATAAGCCTCTTACCGTGCGCGGAAGCGGTGCTGTAAGTAAAAACGCGCTTTGTCCCTGCGGCAGCGGCAAAAAATACAAGCGTTGCTGCGGTAAGGACGAGGACTAAAAAGGAGAAATGAAAATGAAAAAGAATTTTAAAAAAATCGTACTTCCCGCTATAATTATTTTCGCCGTTTTGGTGGTGGTTTTATCCTCTGTAACGGTGGTAGGAGCAGGTAATACGGGCGTTGTTGTAACAATGGGCGCCGTTTCGAACAAGGTTTTGGCAGAGGGCTTGCACTTTAAAGCTCCCTTTGTTCAGCAGGTTGTGCAGATAAACAACAGAACACAAAAAATTGAAACCGATGGCTCGGCTTCATCAAAGGATTTGCAGATAATTTCCTATGTTGTAGCCGTAAACTACCGCATAGACCATAATTCCTCTGCTTCGCTTTATAAGAATATCGGCAGAAGCTATGAGAGTGTAATTATCACACCTGCCATTCAGGAAAGCATAAAGGCGGTTACTGCTCAGTATACCGCCGAGGAGCTTATTACCAAGAGACAGGATGTAAGCACCGAAATCAAGGCGGCTTTAGAGGAAAAAATCGGTCAGTACGGTATTAATGTTGAAATATTCAATATAATAAACTTCGATTTTTCCGAGGAATTTAATGCCGCGGTTGAGGCTAAGCAGACAGCTCAGCAAAACGCCCTTAAAGCAGAGCAGGACTTGGCAAGAATTGAGATAGAAGCCAAACAGAAGGTAACTCAGGCAGAGGCTGAGGCTGAGAGCATTAAGCTTATTCAGGAGGCGCTTACCGCTTCCCCCGATTATGTTGAGTACATAAAGTGGAACAAGTGGGACGGCAAGCTTCCAACCGTTATGGGTGACGGCGATTATATAATGGATATAGACAGCATTACAGGCAGGGCAGACTAATGACCGAGGTTTTACTGCACTGTTGTTGCGCCCCTTGCTCGGTTTCCTGTGTGGAGCCGCTTCGCAGGGAGGGTATAAATCCAACCGCTTTTTGGTATAATCCAAATATACACCCCTTCAAGGAGTATGAAGCGCGCAGGGAATGTCTTGTAGAGTTCGCAAAGCAAACCGAAATGCCCTTGATTGTCTGTGAGGATTACGGGCTGAGACAGTTTGTTATCAATGTAGTCGATGATATTAACGGCAGATGCAGGTATTGCTATGAGCACCGATTAGAGCGCACCGCGCAGGTTGCGGCTCAAAAGGGCTTTAAGGCATTCACCACAACGCTGCTTGCAAGCGTTTATCAGCAACACGAGCAGATTGCCGCGGCAGGCAAAGCCTTTGCCCAAAAATACGGCGTGGAATTTTTTTACAGAGATTTCCGCCCTCAATTCAGGCAAGGCAATCAAACAGCACGCGAAGCAGGGCTTTATATGCAGAAATATTGCGGCTGTATCTTTTCCGAGGAGGAACGCTATATAAAGCAAATAACCCGCGACAGGGAAAAATATTCGGAATAAAGCTAACCCCGCCGACTTCAATCGGCGGGGTTATTTGTCCTCAATAAATAATATTACATCCTCAACCTTACAGTGCAAAATATTACACAAATCATTTAAGGTCACTGTGCTTATAGGCTTGTTATGTTTTAGCCTGTCAAGCAAGCTACGGCTTATTCCGTATTGATTTATAAGCTTATAGGTTGATATATTTCGGCTCTTTAGTGTCTTGTATAAAGGTTCATACGAAATCATATTTTCAAGTCACCTCTATACCAATAATAAGGTATGCTCTTTTTCTTGACAATGCTCTATAAAAAGAGTATAATACAGTATGCTCGCTTTATAGAGCATATATTCGTTTTTAAAAAAAGGGGAATTGTAATGAATATAAAGGATGTATTCAAATCTAAAAAAATTTCAGCAATAGCGGTTTCGGCTGTGATGATGATTATTGCTGCGGTGTGTGTGCTTTTAAGCAGTCCTGATTCAGCCGAATTCGCATCAAAAACAAGCCTGAAAAAGGTGTTGGACAGCGCGGATTTCTCGACAGCTGAATATACATATAATTCCATTGCCACGGTTATGGAAAAGGAAAATGTGAAGTATTATGTTGCATACGAGGGGACGGTTAAAGCCGGCTTTGATTTTGAAAAAATAGATGTAACCGAAAAGGATAAAAAAATAACAATAACCATTCCTGAGGTTGATATTATTTCGGTAGATGTAGATGAAAATATGGAATATATGTTCACCAAGAAAAAATATGAAAAGGAAAACACATATCAGGAAGCTTACAGCGCCTGCGTTAAGGATTTAAAGGAAAAGGCAAAGAATAACGAAACCCTTAATAAGACGGCGGAGGACAGTGCGATTGAAACAGTAAAAGCGCTTATTAAACCTTGGGAAAAGAAATTGAAAAAGGGCTATTCCGTTGAAATTAAAACCGCGGGTAATTAAGGAGGATAAAAATGCTTAGAAATTCTTTAAAAATAATTTTAATGGTGGTTTTACCCCTTTTGGTGTTGTGTGGCTGCGGTGAGCAAAAGACACCGGATATTGGTGAAATCAGAGCAATCAGTGAATTGGCAACGGTAGAATGTTACTATAATAATGTAGGTAAATTAGGGGACGAGGGCAATTTTTTGCAAAGGGACAGAAAAATGTGGATAGAATACGAGGGTATGGCAACAATAGGCATTGATATGTCCCTGGTATCTATGAAAATAAGCGGTAATGAAATAATTATCACATTACCTGAAGCAAAGCTTTTGGAGATAAAACCGGTTGTAGAAACATTAAATGAAAATTCATACAAAATTTCAGAGGACGGCTTTATTATCAAAAATAAAATAACAGCAGAGGAACAGGAACAGATTATCCAACAAGGGCAAGAGAAAATGGAAAAAGCGGTTAAGGATAATAAAATGCTGTTTATTAAGGCAGAGGAAAATGCTAAGAGATTGATAGAAAATTATATTACCGAATTGGGAAAAGCCACAGGTGATGATTACCAAATCAAATGGAAAAGCCTGAACGAAGGCTAAAAATAAATTATAGTTTAGCGCACTAATCGATATGATATATTGTAGGGGCAGGCTGACAGCCCGTCTCCCTCTGTCGCTTCGCGACATCTCCCTCACACTGTGAGGGAGTCTTCGTCCTCGACTGCCCGCAAAAAACATCTGAATCAACGGACAGTCGGGAACGCCTGTCCCTACAAATAAACCCAATAAACTATAATCTCTTACAGCCATATTTTAAAAATATAGTATTAATTTTGCTTTTTTTCCAATACTAAAATAAGCATTATTATTTGGATTGAGAGAAAGGGCAAAGGTATGAGCGATAAAAACGAAATAAATTCCCAAAACGAGACACTCGATGAAATCAAGGAGCTTGGCTCTCTGCAGACCTTTGGGGGCAGGCATAAAATTTATTGCCTGACAATAATCGGTGAAATAGAGGGACACAGTGTCCTGCCAGAGCAAAGCAAAACCACTAAATATGAGCATGTAATACCACAGCTTGTAGCCATTGAGGAAAGTAGCGAAATTGAGGGCTTGTTGGTTATTCTTAACACTGTAGGCGGTGATGTTGAGGCAGGGCTTGCCATTGCAGAGCTGATTTCGGGTATGAAAAAGCCGACAGTTTCCTTTGTTTTGGGCGGCGGACATTCAATCGGTGTGCCGCTTGCCGTTTCGGCAAAAAGGTCATATATAGCCCCCTCGGCTACGATGACGGTGCATCCTGTAAGAACAAACGGTCTTGTAATCGGTGTTCCGCAAATGATGAACCATTTTGCCCGCATGCAAGGACGGATTACCGATTTTGTGGCGCAAAATTCCAAGATTTCCACCGAGCGCTTTACCGAGCTTATGATGAACACGGGAGAAATGGTGACCGATGTGGGCTCGGTGCTTTCGGGTGAAAAGGCGGTCAAGGAGGGACTTATCGACAGCATAGGTACCCTTAGCAATGTTATAGACGGGCTTTATGAGATGATTGAAGGCAGCAATTAAGCTTTATGCGGTGCTTGTGCATATTATGCAGGCGCCGCTTTTTTATAAAAATCCCTTACAATACATACTAAATGAATTGTATGAAATCACCTTTTTTGTTAATTTTAGTCTAAAAAAATGTAAAATTTTATTGAAAAGTCCTCTTTTTTGTGTTATAATACTTTAGATATGAAATTCTTTATAGGGAGAAAATGCATATTGTTTGAGCAAACCGTTGATATTGAACGAATAGAACAGCTTGTCAACCTGTTCGGTAATTTTGATGAAAATATTAAACGCATTGAAAAAAGGTATGATGTGTCGATTACCTCACACGGAAGTCAGATACGCATAAAGGGCGAGGTTGACGGGGTGATTTCTGCCAAGCGAACCATTGAGGGACTTATCTCAATGATAAATAAGGGCGAGCAGATAACCGACCAGAATATTAACTATGTGGCGTCTCTTGTGGAGGACGGTCAGGATAGTAAGATTTCCGATATAACCGATGCGGACTGTATCTGTATAACCTCAAAGGGCAAGCCTGTAAAGCCTAAAACCTTGGGGCAGAAGCAGTATGTTGAGGCGATAAGGAATAACACCGTAACGATAGGTGTGGGCCCTGCGGGAACGGGTAAAACCTACTTGGCGGTGGCGCAGGCGGTAAGCGCCTTTCGCGCAAAGCAGGTCAACCGCATAATTTTGACAAGACCTGCCGTTGAAGCAGGTGAAAGGCTGGGCTTTTTGCCGGGCGACCTGCAACAGAAAATAGATCCTTATCTGCGTCCGCTTTACGATGCACTTTTTGATATGCTCGGGGCTGAAAATTTTCAGAAATGTCAGGAAAGGGGCGACATTGAGGTTGCTCCCTTGGCTTATATGAGAGGCCGCACCCTTGATGACAGCTTCATTATTCTTGACGAGGCGCAGAACACCACCTGCGAGCAAATGAAAATGTTTTTAACAAGGCTTGGCTTTAATTCAAAGGCGGTGGTTACGGGTGACATTACCCAAATCGACCTGCCTGACGGTAAAAAATCAGGTCTTAAGGATGCTGTCCGCATACTAAAGAATATTGATGATATTGCAATTTCCCGTCTTTCGGGTAAGGATGTTGTAAGGCACAGACTTGTGCAGGAAATAATAAAGGCTTATGAAAGAAGTGAAGAAAAGAAATGAGTGTAAAGGTTAATATTGTTTCTAAACAGAAAAGGGTGAAGCTTCCCACGGGAGCGCGCCTGCTTATAAGAAAGGCTTGCACAGCAACCTTGAAATTGGAAGGCTTTGAGGATTCGGCAGAGGTGGATGTTACCATTGTCAATGATGACGAAATAAAGGAAATGAACACCAAATTCCGCAATATTGATACCGCTACCGATGTGCTTTCCTTCCCCTTGGGCAGTGACGGTGATTTTGACACAAATCCCGAAACAGGGGCAAAAATGCTTGGAGATATAGTGATTTCTATTGACCACGCCTTTTCGCAGGCAGAGCTTTACGGTCACACAATCGAGCGTGAAATTGCATTTTTAACCGTTCATTCAATGCTTCATTTGTTGGGCTATGACCACGAAAACGGCGGTCTTGAGCAGACCGTGATGCGCGAAAAGGAAGAAAATGTGCTTTCCGCGCTTGGACTTGCAATAAATAAGGTATAGAGTAATTGGTATGAAACAAAAATCAGCTTTTATTGCCATTATCGGCAGACCGAATGTCGGCAAATCATCTCTTATGAATAATATGCTGGGGCAAAAGGTGGCGATCGTTTCCAACAAGCCGCAAACCACCCGTACGCGCATAATGGGTATATACACACGCGAGGAAACCCAGCTTGTCTTTATCGATACACCCGGCTTTCACAAGCCCAGAAACGAGCTTGACCGCAATATGAACAAGGCTGTGGGTGAGGGTATGGCGGATGTTGATGCCGCGGCTCTGGTAATCGAAGCGGTCACGGCATTTAAATCGGACGGTGAGGAATTACCCCCTGCCGAGGCTGAGCTTATAGCCGAAATCAAGCGCCGCCGGCTTCGCCCGATACTTGTTATAAATAAAATTGACCTGCTTGCAAAAAAAGAGGATTTGCTTAAAATTATAACAAAATATACCTCTCTGCTTGATTTTGAGGCGGTTGTACCCCTTTCGGCAAAGACGGGGGACGGTGTGGAGCGCTTGATAGGTGAGCTTAAGCGCTTTGCAAAGGAGGCTCCCCATTATTTCCCTGCCGAGGATATTACCGACCAGCCTGAAAAGGTTATGGTTGCCGAAATGATAAGGGAAAAAATGCTCCGTATTCTTGATAAAGAGGTGCCTCACGGTATTGCGGTTGACCTTGAGCGCTTTGTCGAGCGCGACACTGCCTCGGGAGAGCTTATCGTAGAGGTTGAGGCAACCGTTATCTGCGAAAAGGATTCCCACAAGGGTATCATAATCGGCAAGGGCGGCGCCACCCTTAAAAGGATAGGTATGATGGCGCGCAAGGATATTGAGGAATTTTTCGGTATAAGAGCCAATGTCAAGCTTTGGGTAAAGGTCAAGGAGGATTGGCGAAACCGTCAGGGACTTATCCATACCTTTGGGCTGGACTGATTTTTGCTCAAATTTTCCTATTATATTTTAATTTAAGCTTCACAAGCTATTTATGGGAAGTGAAGCTTGAATGGACACCGATAAAAGTTGGATCAGATTTATCAAAAGCGGCAAGGTTGCCGATTATTTAAACTATGTGAATTCCTGCAAGGAGAATGAAATCAGTGACGGAATTACAAACACGGTTTACAACCGAGGGCTTGGTAATAAAGGAAATGAGCGTGGGGGAGAGTGACCGTTTGGTTACTCTCTTTACTCGTGATTACGGTATTATTAAGGCATTTGCGCCGGGTGTGAAATCGGTTAAATCAAAAAGAGCGCCTGCCACAGCTTTGCTTACATATTCAAGCTTTTCCATTCAGAAAAGAGGGGATATTTACCGCATTTATGAGGCATCTCCCATAACGGCATTTTTCACACTTGACGGTGATATTGCCGTAATCACCATCTGCCAATATTTCTGTGAGCTTGCAGGCGAGTTTGGCGAAAGCGGCAACCCTAACACGGAGCTTCTGCGCCTTATACTCAACTCCCTGCATTTTCTTGTAAAGGAAAAGCGACAGCCCGAGCTTATCAAGGCTATAACCGAGCTTCGCGTTGCGGTGATTTCGGGATATATGCCCGACCTTGTTGCCTGCCCTGTCTGCGGCAAATTTGAGGACGATGTGATGTATTTCAGCCTGCGTGACGGCAGTCTGCGCTGTAAAGACTGCCCGAAGGGGAACGATGAGGTTGCTGTGGACAGAACCCTGCTTTCAGCCTTGAGACATATTTCTTTTTCACAGCTTGGCAAGCTTTATTCATTTGAAATCCCTGTGGAGAGCGCGCGCCGCCTTTCAAAAATAACCTCGGGCTACCTGACAATGCAAACCGAGCACCGCTTCTCTGCATTGGAATTTTACAATAACTATGTTTTATCCGAATGATGAAATTTTAAGGAGTAATTTATGAGCTACAATATCGAAAGATATTTAAAAACCTTAGAGCTTGATAAAATATTGGAGCTTTTGGCTAATGAAGCAACCCTTTCGGACGGCGCGGCTCTGGCGCGCGAGGTCACTCCGCAAACCGAGCTTGACGCGGTTCAAAAAAGCCTTGACCAAACGCAGGACGCCTATACCTTTATGTCGAGGTATCAGGCACCCTCCTTCGGCGCGGCTGTAAATGTTTCAAATCCGCTGATAAGGGCACAGGCTTCAGCGGTGCTATCGATGCAGGAGCTGCTTGACATTGCAGAAACCCTGAGGGTGGTACGCTCTGTTAAGGAATGGCGCGATGACTGCACAGGTCTTATTAACACCTCAATAGAATATCTTTTTGAGGGGCTTATTCCCAATAAATATCTTGAGGAAAAGATAAGCTTTGCGATTAAAAGCGCCGAGGAGCTTAATGATAATGCCTCCCCTGCGCTTTACGATATCCGCCGCAAAATAATTGCAAAATCGGGGAAAATCCGCGATATACTTGATAAAATCGTCCGCGGTCCCACAGCCAAATATCTGCAGGAGGCGATTGTTACTCAGCGTGACGGCAGATTTGTTGTGCCCCTTAAGGCAGAGTGCAAGGGACAGCTTGCAGGTATCGTTCACGATACCTCCTCCACAGGGTCAACCGTTTTTATTGAGCCGATGTCGGTTGTGGAAACCAATAATGAAATCAGGGTTTTGCGCCTGCGCGAGCAGGAGGAAATCGAACGCATCCTTGCAGAGCTTTCTGCGGAGGCAGGTAGCTTTGCGGAGGGCATAATCGCCTCTTACAAATCGCTTGTGCAGTTAAATCTCGTTTTTGCCAAGGCAAGGCTTGCCTATAAAATGAGGGCGATAGTACCCCAAATCAATTCAAAGGGACAAATTTATCTTAAAAATGCCCGACATCCGCTTATACACTATAAATCGGTGGTGCCGATTACTGTGGGGTTGGGTGAGCAGTATAACACCCTCGTTATAACCGGCCCAAATACGGGCGGTAAAACCGTAACCCTTAAAACGGTGGGCTTGCTTACCCTTATGGCAATGTGCGGTCTTATGATACCTGCCGATGACGGTAGCAAAATCGCCGTTTTCGATAAGGTTTTTGCCGATATAGGGGACGAGCAGAGCATTGAGCAGTCGCTATCAACCTTTTCATCACATATGAAAAATATAATATCTATATTGGAAAATGCTGATGATAATTCCTTGGTGCTGTTTGACGAGCTTTGCGCCGGCACCGACCCTGTTGAGGGTGCGGCGCTCGCTAAGGCTATACTGATGCGCCTTGCGGCATACGGCTCGAGGGTTGTGGCAACCACACACTATCCCGAGCTTAAGGCTTATGCGATTGATAACAGCGGTGTTGAAAATGCTTCCTGCGAGTTTGATGTTTCAACACTTAAGCCTACATACAGGCTTATTATCGGTATGCCGGGCAGGTCTAACGCCTTTGCTATTTCCAAGCGGTTAGGGCTTGATGAAGCGGTTATTGAAGCTGCGCGCAGTCAGGTCAGTGAGGAGGATTTGCGTTTTGAAAGGGTTGTAGAGGCTCTTGAAAATGCAAGGCACTCTGCCGAGGAGGAGCAGAAAAAGGTTATGAAGCTTCGCTCCGAGCTGGAGGCAACCAAGAAAAAAGCCGAGCAAAGGGAGGAGGAGCTAAGGAAAAGCCGTGAAAAGCTTATGGAAAAAACCCGCGAGACGGCTAACGGCATAATAGAGAGCGCGCGGTATAAGTCAAGTCAGCTTCTCAATGAGCTTGAGGAATTGAAAAAGGGAATGACAAGCGAAAATGCCGCGAGTATGGCGGAAAGGGCAAGAGCCGCTTACAGGTCAACCCTTAAGGAGCTTGAGGAAACGGCTGACCCCGTTGTGAAGCAAACGGCTGTCGGTGAGACGGTTACAAGCCTTAGCAAGGGAGATATTGTAACGGTTGCCGATATAGGCAGGGATGCTACGGTGATTGATGTCAAGCCCGATAAAAAACAGGCTTTTGTAATGTCAGGCTCAATTAAAATGTGGGTTTCGTTTGATAATTTGAGGTACAAGTCCCAAAACGCACCCTCAACCGAAGTGAAAAAAACACGCCGCGTGACAGGAATGCAATCCCGCGCTCAGCGCGAGGTGTCGGGTGAAATTGACCTTAGGGGTATGGCTTCGGATGAGGCTATTTTAGAGCTTGACCGCTATATAGATAATGCCTTGGTTTCGGGGCTTGAAACGGTGCGGATTATCCACGGCAAGGGCACAGGAGTGTTAAGGCAGAGTGTCCAGACACATCTGCGCACGCACAGGGCGGTAAAAAGCTTCCGTTTAGGTACCTTTGGCGAGGGCGAAAACGGTGTTACAATAGCAGAGCTGAAGTGATAGCAAAAAGCAAGCTTTCCTTTTTGGGAAAGCTTGCTTTTTGCGATTATTCTACTTCATCATTACAATTTGAAGAATGAATGTATAATTCTTTACATGCTTTTTGAATGGTAGTAAGTCTGTTAATCGTGTTTTCAACTTCATCTAACAGGGTTAGATACATTTGTTTATAGTCTGCCATTTTATACCTCCATAGATTTATAATATTTGCAAAAAAGTATTGCGAAAACAGTATAACATATTTTTTAGCATTACGCAAGTGCGTATACGCACAAATGTAAAATTGCATACAATATTTTTGAGGTGAGACCATGAGTGTCAAAGATGTTGTAGTGCAAAGATTTAAAGCTTTGTGTCAGGAGAGAAATATAAAAATTAATGAATTGGCTAATATTTCGGGTGTGACACCGTCAACGGCATACAGTATGATGGATGAGACAAGAAGGGATATATCAATAATTACAATAAAAAAATTTTGTGACGGTTTGGAAATTACTTTGGGTGAGTTTTTTTCAACCCCTGAGTTTGATAGTCTGGAGCAAGAAATATATTGAATATAAACCCAAAGGCGACCGCAGAGGTCGCCTTTGGGTTTATAAAGTTAGTTCCTTATTTATTTTTTTCAAAGAAACGGTTTGCGTATTCGGCAATGGCGGGTGCCAATTCTTTAATGCTCCAATCGGTGGTGTTGACAATAAGGTGGTAGGTTGCGCGGTGTCCCCATTTGCTGCCCGAAATTATATTTCGTGTTTTTGCGCGGTTGCGGTCTATGCGCTTAATTTTTTGCTTGATCTGCTTGTAGGTCAGGTGTTCGTCCTCCGCGCGGTCCATACAGCGCTTGATTTTTTCCTCCATCTCGGCACAGACAAAAAGATTAAGCGGCTTTTGCTTTCTGAGCAAAAAGTCGGCATTTCGCCCTACGATAATGCAGTCCTTACCGCTTTTGGCAATTCTTTCGAGAATACTTGTCTGTTCGGCAATCAGCTCTGTGGGCGGAGTGTGAACAAGAATGGGTGTTGCAAAGGAATGGTGGTATGTAAGGGGAACGGTTTGCCACAAATGGTTCTCCAGCGCATTTTCAACATAATTTTCATCAAGTCCCTTTTTCTCGGCAATGGCGGTGATTATTTCGCGGTCGTAATAATCAAACCCCAAAATATCGGCAAGGCGCTTTCCAAGCTCTCTGCCGCCACTTCCGAATTCACGGCTTATCGTAATTATTTTCATAGTAAAATCCCCTTCTTTTTTGATTGTGTATTAAGGTTAAAGTGTAAATCAGGTGCCTGCGAGCTTCATTACAATGCTGTGGGGCAGTAATTTGGCTAAAAGGCGGTAGAATTTATAAAACAGGCGGTTTGTATAGACCGCTTTTTTTCTTTTGGATGCAACAAGCGATTTTCTTGCAACCGCTGTGGGATTAACCCGAGGCAGAGTGTCAAAGGTGCGGCTCTTGCCGGGTGTAATTCCGGCAAGGGGCAGAAATTCGGTATCCATAGGTCCCGGACAAACGGCTAAAACATTGATTTTTTGAGACTTAAGCTCTGCACGCAATGCTCTTGAAAGGCTCATAACATAAGCCTTGGTTGAGGAATAAACCGCCATTCCTGTATTCGGAGCAAAGGAAGCAATGGAGCAGGAATTGATTATTTCACTGTCCTTTTCCATAAAGGGCAGTGTTACGGAGGTCATAACCGTTAAGGCTTCACAGTTAAGCTTAATCATATCTGCACCGTCACAAGCGGGCATAGAACAAAATTCACCCAATTTTCCAAAGCCTGCATTATTTACGAGCAAGGCAACCCTTGCGGATTTATTTTCAAGCAGGGCAGAATATTTTGCGATACATTCGCTGTCCGTAATATCCAAGGGTAATACTTCGGTTTTCTTTTCAAGCCTTTGCGCAAGTGCGGCTAAGCGGTCCTCGCGCCTTGCAATAAGCCATATTTCCTCTATATCATTCCGTGTCCTGTCAATTTCAAGCGCATATTGCTCACCAAGTCCGGACGATGCGCCTGTTATAACTGCTATTTTCAAGAAAATCACCCCTCTATATTTTAATTATATTATACTACCTGCACTAAATTAAATCAAGTAGAGGTTATTTTAAGGGGTTTGTAAAAATTTTTGTTGACAGAAGGTAGTGTTTTAGGGTATAATTTAAAATCGATAGGTTATGTCATATTAAAATAGGTGGCATATCCGCCAATGCATGATAAGGAGGTTTCACGATGAAAAGGACATATCAACCTAAAAAGCTCCACCGTAAAAAGGAGCACGGCTTTTTAAAGAGAATGGCAACTGCTAACGGTCGCAAGGTACTTGCTCGCCGCAGAGCTAAGGGAAGAAAGCAACTGACATACTAAAGCCACTCTGCGTGGCTTTTCCTTTTATTAAGGCTAATTAAAGCTTATAAAGGTTGCGAATTATGAAGGCTTTTATTAAAATTAAGGAAAACCGCGATTTCAGGCGCATATACGGCAGGGGAAAATCCTTTGTTTCACCCTATGCCGTGGTTTATCTGCTGAAAAACCGCGCCAACAACATTCGGTTGGGGATTACTGCCGGCAAAAAGGTCGGCGGTGCGGTCGCCCGCAACCGTGCAAAAAGGGTAATAAGGGCAGCATTTTCGGGCTGTCTGCCGCAGCTTATGTGCGGTTATGATTTTATTATCGTTGCAAGGCCGCGTATATTAACCGTGAAAAGCACGGTGGTTGAGGCTTCGCTAAGGAAGCTGTTTATATCTGCCGGTGTATATGAAGAAAATGAGAAACTTGTTGATTAAGCTTATCCGTTTTTACAGGAAATTTATTTCACCGCACAAAATTCCCTGTTGCCGTTTCACACCCACCTGTTCGGAATATGCGATTGTTGCAATTGAGACACATGGCTGTATCAAAGGGTTGGGCTTGGCATTTTGGCGAATTTTAAGGTGCAATCCCTTTTGCCGCGGGGGATATGACCCCGTACCGGAAAAGCGACCGGCAAAATCAAAATAACCGTTGGCACACAAGGCCGGAAAATGGATGGTGCATAGATGCAAACCTTATTTAATATTATAAACAAGCCACTCGGTTGGGTGCTTGAAAACATTGCAAGTATATTCAGCGGTAATTTTGCCGCCGCGGTATTTGTTTTCACCCTTATAATCAATCTGGTGCTGATACCGCTTAGTATTAAAAGTCAAAAATCCTCCGTACAGCAGACAAGAATCAAGCCCAAGCTTGATGATCTTAAAAAGCGTTACGGTGACGATAAGCAAAAGTACAGCGAGGCTATGCAAAAGCTCTACCAGGAGGAGGGCGTTTCAATGTCGGGCGGATGCCTGCCAATGATTTTCCGTCTGGTGCTGATGATGAGTATTTATTATCTCATAATGCAACCGCTTACCTATCTTATGCATATCAATTCCGAGATAATAGCTGAGGCTGCCAAGGCAATCACCAAAAACGCAAGAGGTACCGAGCTTCAGATAATTGAGGCTGTAAACACAGGGAAAATCGATTTTCCTGAGATTGCCGAAAAATTGGGAACAATTGATTTTAATTTTCTTGGTATTAACCTTACGCAAACCCCAAAATTTTCTTTCGATATTTTCCATGAAGCACAGCTTATCTGGATTATGCCTCTGCTTGCCTTTGCGGCACAGATGCTCAGCAGTGTGCTTTCGATGAGAATGCAAAAGAAGCTCAACCCCGAAGCCCCGAATATGTCGGGAATGCTGCTCACCATGCCGCTTATTTCGCTCTTTATCGGTTTCACATTGCCCGGCGGTGTTACCTTCTATTGGGCATGCTCATCCCTTATCGGCGGTTTTATTCAGTTGGCAGTTCAGAATTTTTACGGTCCCCACAAGATGCTCTCGCGCGAACGCATGAAGGAGCTTGTAAAGCAATGTGACTTTGAAGCCGGTCAGTTAAAGAAAATAGACGTGGCAGAGGATAATGAAAACAATTAAAAGGAGGATTTTTCTTGATTAAGGAAGCAAGAGGCTTCGGTAACACGATTGACGAAGCAAAGGAAAATGCGATAGCTCAGCTTAATGCATCTGAGCTTGATGATATACAGTTTGATGTAATAGCAATGCCTAAGAAAAAGGTGCTTGGTCTTTTCGGCGGCAGTAAGGCAGAGGTAAGGGCTTTTATTGAGGTGCCCGAGAAAAAGAACAAGCCTGCAAAAAAGAACCAACCCAAGCCTAAGAACCGCAAGGAGGAAGCTCCCAAAAAGGAAGCGGCACCTGCAAAGCCACCGGTAGAAAAAGCTTCCAAGGAGGAAAAGAAGGCTGAGGCGCCTCAAAAGCCACAGCCCCGCGTTTCTGATGAATACAGCGAGCCGGTTGACCAATCGGAAATCCCTGCAGATTCTAACGCAGGAAGGGCAGTTGCCTATATTAAAACGGTTCTCAATTCACTTGACTGTAAGGATATTGATATAAAGGTTGCAAGTCGTGAAAACGGTTCACTCATTCACCTTAATGGTGAGGATTTAAGTGTTATCATCGGCAGACGCGGTGAAACACTTGATGCCTTGCAGTACCTTGCGTGCCTTGCCGCAAATAACGGCGGCGGTCACTACAAAATTTCAATCAATATCGGCAATTACCGCGAGAGACGCGAGGAAACCCTCACAAATCTTGCAAAGCGCATTTCAGCGCAGGTGCTAAAGACAGGCAAAAGCCGCACCTTAGAGCCGATGAACCCTTATGAGCGCAGAATTATACACACTGCTGTTCAGGAAATCGAGGGCGTTGTTTCCAACTCCTACGGTGAGGGTGTTGGCAGAAGGGTAATAATCTCACCCGAGGGCGCAGAGGTAAGACCTCCCCGTTATAATGACAGGCGCCGTTCCGGCGGTAGGAGACCTTCCTCAAAGCCAAGAACACAAGCTGTTGCTTCGGATGCTCCGATAAGAGAGCCCAAGAGGGACAGCGACACTCCGCTTT
This sequence comes from Clostridia bacterium, assembly GCA_017507805.1. Classification (GTDB taxonomy): domain Bacteria; phylum Bacillota; class Clostridia; order Oscillospirales; family Acutalibacteraceae; genus UBA737. The sequence goes on along the minus strand of JAFWAC010000036.1, from coordinate 27,152 downwards.
ACGGAAAAATCAACTAAACAGATAAAAAACAATGCGGTAGAGGTTTAACTGACCTTCTACCGCATTTTTAATGGGTTGTTATATAATTTTTTAGTTTCTCCCTTTAGAGAGGCGAAGTACCGTATTACAAAGCTCCTCTGTGAGGGCACCGCGCTCAAACCGCCATTCCCAATTTCCTTCGCCTGTGCCGGGAGTATTCATTCGGTCCTTTGAGGGTAAACACATATAATCCTGCAAGGGTATAATAACTGTTCTTGCCTTTGATTTCATACCAAAGGCGATAAGGCTAAGGGCAGGTGAACTGCTTTTGTCAACAGCTACAAGCTTTGAGAACAAAAGCCGTTCCTGCGTGGTTGAGGTTTTGTACCACCCAAGGGTTGTGTCATTGTCGTGTGTCCCGGTGTAGCAAACGCAGTTGCGTTGAAAATTTTTGGGTAAAAACGGGTCTTTGAGGTCGGAGTCGAAGGCAAACTGCAATACCTTCATATTAGGAAATCCTGTTTGCTCGATAAGCTCTCTGACTTCACGCGTTTCTCCGCCCAAATCCTCTGCAATGATTTCGGTGTTTGCAATAGCAGGCTTAACCGTATTCCAAAAATAAATTCCCGGGCCCTTTTCCCATTTTCCGCCCTTGGCATCGGGAGAGCCGTAGGGAATAGTGTAATAGTCGGCAAAGGCGCGGAAGTGGTCAATTCTTATAACATCATATAGCTTGGCATTGTGCTGCAAACGGTTTTTCCACCACAAAAAACCGCTTTTTTTGTGAAAATCCCAATCGTATATCGGATTTCCCCATAGCTGACCGTCACTTGAAAAAACATCGGGCGGAACACCTGCCACTAAAACGGGTGTCATATCTCTGCCAAGCCTGAAGCAGTTGGGATTGCTCCACACATCTGCGCTGTCAAGCGACACATAAAAGGGAATATCTCCGATAAGCTTAACACCGTTTTGACGGGCATAGCTCTTAAGCTCGGAAAATTGACGGTGAAATATATATTGGGTTATTTCATAAAATAATATTTCCTCTGAATGTTCATCGCGAAAGCTTTTTAAGGCATCGGGTATGCGGTATTTAAGCGGCTCGGGCCAACGGTAAAAGGGCAGTCCGCAGATGCTGTCCTTAATTGCCATAAAAAGCGCATAATCCTCAAGCCAAGGCTTGTTTTCGGATTTGAATTTGATGAAATCGCTGTCCTTCACATTAAAATTATCTGCCGCTTTTTTAAGAAGCGGCAGTTTGAATTTTCTGACAGCAGAGTAATCGGCATTCTTTGGAAATTCCGCCTGAGGTATATCATCTTTGTCGAGAAGTCCCAGGTCTGCAAGCCCGTCAATATCTATCAACAGGATTTCTCCTGCAAAGGTGCTTTGTGAGCAATAGGGCGAGTTGCCTTTGCCCACAGGACAAAGGGGCAAGAGCTGCCAATAGCTTTGCCTGCATTTTTTCAGAAAATCTACAAAGCTAAAGGCTTCCCTGCCGAAGCTTCCTATACCGTAATCAGAGGGGAGAGAGCTAAGGCTTAACAGAATACCGCTAAGCCTTTTGTATTTAGGTTCATTAGCCTTTAACAGCACCTGCAGCTACCCCTTTTATAATATATTTTTGACTTGAAAGATAAAAAACCACAACAGGAATGATTGAAAGCACCAGCATCGCCATCATAGCTCCCATATCCACAGAGCCGTAGCCGCCCTTGAGATACTGTATGGCAATGGGAATGGTTTTATAATCGTTACCTATAACGAGATAAGGCAGCAGATAGTCATTCCATATCCACATTGTATTAAGGATTGCTACCGTTATGGCTGTGGGGGTGAGAATCGGGAAAACCACTTTCCAAAAGACCTGTAAGGTATTGCAGCCGTCAATGGTTGCGGCTTCCTCAATTCCTAAAGGCACGGTTTTAATAAAGCCCGAAAACATAAATACAGAAAGCCCTGCACCAAAGCCTAAATAAATAAGGATTATGCCAAGCGGATTGTCAAGCCCCAACACATTTGCGGTTTTTGACATCGTGAACATTACCATCTGGAACGGAACGATCATTGAAAATACCAAGGCATAGTAAAGAATGGTGTTAAAACGGCTTTTTACCCTTGTTATATACCAGGCTGTCATAGAGGTGAATATGATAATAGCCGCAACCGAGAAAACTGTTATAAACAGCGACCATCCAAAGGCGGTGGGGAAGCCCGTGTTATCTATTCCTTGGGTGTAGTTTGAAAGTCCCACAAAGGTATTCTCGGTCGGGAGAGAAAAAGGGTCGGAGGAGATAGAAAACTTTTGCTTAAAGGAATTTATAAGCACAATCAGCACCGGAAAGATAAATATTGCCGCCACTGCCAAAAGAATAACAAAAAGTATTCTGTCAAATATTTTTGTCTGCATATCAGCTTTCCACCTCTTTCGACCTTGTGAAACGAAGCTGTGCCAATGCGATTACCGCCACTATAAGGAAAAAGACAACCGCCTTTGCCTGACCGACACCCTCATATCCCGTTCGGGAATAAAAGGTGTTATAAATGTCGAGTGCCACCATCTGGGTGCGCTTTCCGGGCGCTCCGGCGGTGAGGGCAAGGTTTTGGTCAAACAGCTTGAAGGAATTTGTGATGGTGAGAAACAGGCAGATTGTTATAGATGGCATTACCGAGGGTATGGTAATTCTGAAAAGGGTTGTAAGCGAGCCTGCACCATCTACACGGGCCGCCTCCATTATATCGGTGGGGATGTTCTGTATCCCTGCGATATAAATTATCATCATATAACCTATCATTTGCCAATTCATAAGGACGATAAGTCCCCAATATCCGAAAACAGAATTGGAGGTTATTGAATAACCGAAACGGTAAAGCACACCGTTTATGATAACCTGCCATATATAGCCTAAAACTATTCCTCCGATAAGATTAGGCATAAAGAAAACCGTTCTGAAAAATTTTGTTCCGGGAACAGTTCTTGTCAGCATAAGCGCCAGCAAAAAGGCAAAGACATTTATGCTTATGACCGACATAACTGCAAATTTCACAGTGAACCAAAGCGAGGATAAAAAATCCGTATCATCAGTAAATGCGCGGATATAGTTTTGCAAACCGACAAACTCGGCATCGCTTACGGTGCGGAATTCTGTGAAGGACAGAAACAAACCCAAAGCAAACGGTACGGCAAAGGCTATCAAAAAGGCTATGAGTGTGGGCATGACAAATATAGGGAAATATCGTTTTGCCGGATTGTTCATTAATCGCGTTCACTCTTCCATGTGTCTTTGATAGTTTTTCTTACATATTCCCATTTTTTATCTCCCTGAACATAATCGAGAAGCGCACTGCCAACCTCTTTTTTATAGGTATCGCTCGGGAAGGCGGTGAAGGTCCAAGGAATGTTTTTAATGGAGTCATCCTTCATATAGCGTGATATTTCTTTTGCCAAGGGATCGTTGGGAAGCTCATCCTCGGTGAAGGTGCTAAAGGGGGTTATGAAATTGAGCTTTTCGGTAACATAACGCTTTCCGGTTTCACTTGAAAACAGCCATTCCAAAAATGCAAGAGATGCCTTTTGCTGTTCCTCGTCTGCATTTTTATTTATTGCAAAATAGTTTTCAGTACCAATGCAAATGCCTTGTCCCTTTTCGCCCTCAACACCTGTATAAAGGGGAAGCATTTTAATGTCATTCTCTTTAACCACATTGCCGTCTACACCCGAAATCTGTGACCAAGCCCAATTTCCGTTTTGCACCATAGCTGCCTGACCGGTGGCAAACTCTGCCATAGAATCGGCAACCGATTTAGAGCCTAAAAGGGTTTTTGCGGTTACAGAGTTATTTATATAAAGGTCAAAAAGATTTTCAAAGTTTTTTGAATACTTGTAAGAAATTTCCTTTGCATCAAGCAGGGAAAGTGAGGGGTCTAACTCCTCGCCCATTTCCGACATCTCGTAATATAACGGAACATTAAGCAAATGTGTCTGCCAACGCCAATCCTCGCCGGAAGAAAGGGAGGTGGATGCAAATACACCCTTGATACCAAGCTCCTTTGCGTGTGCGGTCATATCCTCCACCACGGTTTTGAGCTTGTCAAAGCTGTCAATCTCGTCTGCAGAGGTAAGCTTACTTTTTTTGTTGCCCAAGGCAAAATATTTTTTCATTATGGCATCGTTATAAATTATACCGTAGCCCTCAACAACATAGGGGATAGCATAGACTCCGCCGTCCTCGGTTATCGCAAGTGATTTGTCTGTAAGGTAGGAATAAAGCTTGCTGTCTTTAATGTCAAGGCAGTAATCATCCCAAGCGGCATATCCGACAGGGCCGTTGACCTGAAAGATGGTGGGTGCATCCGACTTGGCAATTTCGGACTTTAAGGTTTGCTCGTAATTGTTAGCTGCAGCGGTTACAACCTTAACGGTAACACCCGTTTCCTCCTTGTATTTTTTTGCAAGCTCCTCATAAACCGAAGCGGATTCGGGCTTGAAGTTAAGAAAATATACCTGAGATTTGTTTTTTTTGCCACAGCCTGCCAGACTAAGGCAGGATAAGACACATATAAGTGCTGTAAATATTGATAATAGTTTTCGTTTCATTTTATAACCTCCAAAAAGATTTCTTTTTATACTTTTCCACAAATCTAACAAAATATGAAAAAAATTTTAGATGTCGAAATAGAAAACTGATATTAAACAAGGAATGTAATTTTGATTTTATGTTACTTATCGTATGTAGATTAATAAGTCTATTTTATGTAGAATGTTTTTAAAGAAGTTTAAGGTTACAGGAGTAAAAAAGTGGATATTATCAAGATTTTTGCTGCAAATATGAAAAAGTATAGGATTTCATCCGGTTTATCGCAAGAAAAATTTGCGGAAAAATGCGGTTTACACCGTACATATATAAGCGGTGTGGAGCGTTGCCAACGTAATATCTCAATTGAAAATGTGCAACGTATAGCAGATGCATTGGAAATAGAAACATATAAATTGTTTGTGGAAAAATAAAAAAGGGGATTAAGCTATGAAACAGTTTGTTTATGCTAATCAAGACCTTAAATACGAAGGAGGAGTTATTCGTAAATTTGAGGTTGGAACACTTGAGAGGGAGGACGTTTCAAAGTATGTAATAACCTTTGCGTGCAGTAACCGTACATTTGAGGTTGACAAAGGGTGGGTTTCTTTCTTTGACCCTGAAAAAACCGGTGATCAGTTTTCAAAAAAGGTATGTAACGTGTGTAACAGGTTATTGGATGTTGAACAATTTCAGAAAAATCAGAACGGAAAGAATAACCGCGTTGTAAGACGTCCCTCATGCAAGGAGTGTCGGGAAATAATTGATGGTGTTGATATGACTGCGGCAGATAAAAGGCGTATGGAACAAATAAAACCACATATGGAAATTTGGACATGCCCAATTTGTAAAAAAACAACCATTCCCGGTCTTACAAGTAAGGTGGTTTGCGACCATGACCATAAAACCGGTTTGCCAAGAGCATGGATTTGTGATAGCTGTAACACGGGTTTAGGTCGTTTTAAGGACGATATTGAATTATTGAACAGCGCTATTGAATATCTTGAAAAGAAGTAATAAAGACAAAAAGAGACACCCGATTAAATCGGATGTCTCTTTTAATTTTCGGAAAATAATGGTATTTGTTGGGGGAAATTCAAATAACTGTTCAATCTTTCTTTTGAAATAGATACATATTCCTCGGAAATATCACAGCCGAGATACTGTCTGCCGTTTAATAATGCCATTTTGCAGGTGGTACCGCTACCGCACATGGGATCAAAAACGAGGTCGCCCTTATTGGTCCAGCTTAAAATATGATCTTGGCACATTTTTTCCGGAAATATGGCCGGATGTCTAAAAGCAATTTTGTCTTTTGTGGTTCCACCTAAGCCTACTGCGTATTCCCAAATATTGGTTTTGGTTTTTTCCTCATTTAGTTTTCCTAATATTTTTTTGTTAATACCATCTGCTTTTTTATTGCAGACCAGCATTTCTTCACCCGAGCGAACAGTTTTTGTTTTTAAGGGATTAAAGGTTTTCGGAGCTCCTTTTGAAAAGATAAACATAAATTCAAAACAGTTTGTATATGCATTTGAGCGCATGAAAGGAGTGTTCTTTTTTTTATAAATCATAGTATCATGAACATTAAAACCTATTTGTTGAAAAAGCAAGGCTTGCTTAAAACTGGTTAATGTTTTATTGCCTTTTATAATTTTGTCGCCAACTACCCAGACCACAACTCCGCCTTTTTTTGTGATACGGTATAATTGTTTGGCTATGCTTTCACAATCAAAGGAATAACCGTTATAATTTCTCAAATCGTCATACGGTGGAGAAGTTACGGTTAAATCAATAATATTATCCGGCAATTTTTGCATAAAAGAAATGCAGTTTTCGCAATAAATATTATTAAGTTCTATTCCTTCTTTGTAAAAAGATAATGTTTCATTCATGGTTGGTTTTCCCTCGGTATATGCTTAATGATTTTTACATGGATGTTTATAGAAAGTGGTGTAATGCACATAAATTTGTTTAAATCTAATATAACACATAAAGCAGTAATAAGTCAATGCTATATACCTTCATTTTTATATGATAATAATAAGGTTACATCTATCTGATTTTATATTATTAATTTGAATATTGAGATTTTTAAAGGGGAATTTCGCAAAAAATAACGCTTCCAACCTTTCGGTGGAAGCGTTATTTGAAACGGAAAACCGTTATTAGATTTCAGCGAAGTACTTAATTGTACGAACCATCTGGCTGGTGTAGCTGTTCTCGTTGTCATACCAAGAAACAACCTGTACCTGATAGGTATCGTCATCAATCTTAGTAACCATAGTCTGTGTTGCATCGAACAAAGAACCGTAGGTGATACCGATAATATCAGAGGAAACGAGCTCCTCCTCAGTGTAACCGAAGGAAGCGCTTGAAGCAGCCTTCATAGCAGCATTGATACCTTCCTTAGTAACATCCTTGCCCTTAACAACAGCAACGAGGATGGTTGTTGAGCCTGTAGGAACAGGAACACGCTGAGCAGAACCGATAAGCTTACCGTTAAGCTCAGGAATTACAAGACCGATAGCCTTAGCAGCGCCGGTGGAGTTAGGAACGATGTTGCAAGCAGCAGCGCGTGCGCGGCGAAGGTCGCCCTTTCTGTGGGGGCCGTCAAGTACCATCTGGTCGCCTGTCCAAGCATGAACGGTGGTCATGATACCACTCTGGATGGGAGCATACTTATTCAAAGTATCAGCCATGGGAGCCAAGCAGTTGGTGGTGCAGGAAGCAGCAGAAATGATGGTGTCATCTGCAGTAAGAGTATCCTCGTTTACGCTGTAAACAATAGTCTTAAGGTCGGAGCCTGCGGGAGCAGAAATAACAACCTTTTTAGCACCTGCATCGATATGAGCCTGAGACTTGTCCTTTGAGCAGTAGAAGCCTGTGCACTCAAGAACAACATCAACGCCGATTTCGCCCCAAGGAAGGTCAGCAGCGTTTTTCTCAGCATAGATTTTGATGGTCTTGCCGTCAACAGTGATGCTGTCCTCACCTGCAACAACAGTATCAGCAAGAGCATATCTGCCCTGTGCAGAGTCATACTTTAATAAGTGAGCGAGCATCTTGGGGCTGGTAAGATCGTTGATAGCAACAATCTCATAGCCTTCTGCGCCGAACATCTGGCGGAATGCGAGACGACCGATACGGCCGAAACCATTAATAGCAACTTTAACCATTGGAAAAAACCTCCTAAATTTTACTGTGTATATTTTACCCCATTTTGTCCTCATTTTCAAGCTATTTGTTTAATTTTTAACAGTATTTTTATAATTTTATAATTTGGCATAATAATTTTATATGTCAGGGGGTTACAATTTGATATTTTTGCCAAACAATTTTTTTCGTTTTCTCTCCGCGTTGCGGAATGATATACAGAGCCGCATTTTAAGAAAAGGAATATTAAAGGGGCATTTAAGATTAATGAAAAAAATCACCCTTGCTCAAGCGGTTTTTGCCAAGCGGTGCCCTGAGCCTGTAGATATATCCGAGCTTTCATCGGGACTTTTGCAGGCGGCATATATAAAGCTTTTGGAGAAAGGGCGGCGCTTCAGCTTTTCGGTTTCGGTCAGCGAGGTGTTTCTCATTGATAAAAAGGGGTTTGAGGCATTATTGCTTTTGCTTTGCTGCAGTGCAGAAAAAATATTTGTTTATTCACACAGGGGTAAAATAGCGATAAAGGCAAGGGCGGCAGAGCTTGATGCCTGCCGCCCGTTAATTGATGTGCTGAAAATAACTGCCTTTAAAGAGCTTAAAACAAACACATCAATTCTAATTATACCTGCAACAAAAACCGAAAAGAAGCCAATAAAGGAGTGTGATGTATCAGACTATATTATTGACCCGTTTTCACCTGTGAATGTTTTTTTATCGGAATAAATTTCCTTGTTTATCCATAATTGCAACGCGGCTTACTGTGTAAAACGGTGGGCTTATACCCGTTTTTTCAAAAAAGGCATTCATAATCAGGGTGGGGTTGAGATTATCCTCATTACCTGCCACAACCACAAGTATCAGGCGGTTACCGTTTATTTCATAGGAACAGATTTTCGGGATTATATCAAACTCCTTAATTTTGCCCTTTTTGCCCGCCTTTTGGCAGATTACCGAATCACTTTCGAAAAAGTCCGTAAGACTTTTTGCAAGACCTTGGTCAATCTCATCAAAATCAAGCCGGAAGGTTGCAAAGCCGATATCCTTCATTGCTGTCACAGGCTCGTCCACGCTGATAAAATCAATGTCGGGGGGAGCAACCCCTTTAAGGGCTTCGAGGCACTTATTCAAATCATAGCCGTCATCGGTAAGACGGATTTCAAGTATTTCATAAAGTCCCTCAAATCCAAGAGAAAGCGGCAGTGCAAAATTCATATAGATGTGCTGATTAAAGCCCTCCGTATACCATACGGGGATTTTGGATTTTGCCAAAAGCCTTGACATAAAACGAGTCATATCAAGGTGGGAGACAAATTTCAGGCGTCCCCTTTTTTCATAAAATATTCTAACGGTTTTCAAAGCAAACACCCTCCCCATAGCAGGCGGCACCACAGCCGGAGCATTTTTCGCGGCAATTAGGCGTGGTTTTTGCCTCATGTGCCAAGCGGTTTTCGCAGACAAGGAATTTTTTTGTCACGCCGTAGTCCAAGTGGTCCCAAGGATTTATCTCATCAAAGCTTCGCAGTCTGTTGGCATAGAATTCGGGCGAAATTTCACATTCCTTAAATGCGTCAAGCCATTTTTCAAGGCAGAAGCATTCGTTCCAGCTATCAAATTTACAGCCTCTTTTGAATGCGGCTTCAAGCACCGCACCAAGGCGGCGGTCGCCGCGCGCAAGCACGCCCTCAAGAAAGCTTGTGGCAGAGTCGTGATAGCTCAAAGAAATCTTTTTGGTGGTAATGCAGGATTTAAGATATTCCTGCCTGCGGCGGATTTCCTGCTCGTCTATCTGAGGTTCAAATTGGAATGGGGTAAAAGGCTTGGGCACAAAGGTTGAAACGCTTATGGAAACCGAAACCGATTTGCCCTTTGGACGGTTTGGCATATCATAATAAAGATTAACGATTTTTTGCCCTAAATCGGCAATGCCCTTCAAATCCTCGTCTGTTTCGGTGGGAAGTCCTAACATAAAATAAAGCTTTACAGCGGTGTAGCCGCCGGCAAAGGCGGTTTTGCAGGCGGTTAAAATTTCGTCCTCGGTCAGGTTTTTATTTATAACATCACGAAGTCTCTGGGTACCCGCTTCGGGAGCAAAGGTTAAACCGCTTTTTCTGATGTGCTTTATTTTTTCTAAAAGCTCGTCCGAGAAATTGTCAATTCTGAGTGAAGGCAACGCAATGCTTATGTGCGAATCCTGAGTCCATTCCAAAAGCTTGCCCAAAAGCGGCTCGATTTCGCGGTAGTCGCTGGTGCTCAAAGAGGAAAGGGAGATTTCGTCATAGCCGGTGTTTTCGCAAAGCGCTTTTGCCTGACGGTTTACCGTGTCAGAGCTTTTTTCCCTTACAGGGCGGTAAATAAAGCCCGCCTGACAAAAACGGCAACCCCTTATACAACCGCGGAAAACCTCTTGAACAACGCGGTCGTGCACGATTTCAATATAAGGCACGACAAGCTGTTCGGGATAAAAGGCACTGTTCAAGTCCTTAATTATGCGCTTTTTGACGGTTGCCGGCGCGTTATTTGATGTGATTTGCGCTACCGTGCCGTCATCATTATATGAAAGCTCATAAAGAGAAGGAACATAAACACCCTCGATTTTTGCCGCCTCAATCAAAAATTCTTTTTTGGATTTGCCCTCTGCCTTGAATTTTTTATAAAGGTCGATTAATTCAAGGTCAACCTCCTCACCCTCGCCAAGGAAAAAAAGGTCAATAAAATCGGCAATAGGCTCAGGATTGCAGGCGCAGGGACCGCCTGCCACAACCAAGGGGCTTAAAGACTGCCTGTCAGCAGAACGGACGGGAAGCCCTGCAAGGTCAAGCATATTCAAAACATTCGTATAGGACATTTCATACTGCAGAGTAAAGCCTATAAAATCAAATTCCTTTATGGGGTCACGGCTTTCAAGTGCAAAAAGAGGAATATTTTCCCTGCGCATTACCTCCTCAAAGTCCTGCCAGGGTGCGAACACCCTTTCACACCATATATCGTCTCTTGAATTAAACTGTGAATAAAGAATTTTCATTCCCAAATGGGACATACCGATTTCGTATGTATCGGGGAAGCAGAATGCAAAACGCACATCAACCTCCTGTTTATCCTTTATAACACTTCCGATTTCTCCTCCGGAGTATCTGCCCGGCTTCTGAACCGAAAGCAGTAAAGCCTCAAATTTTTTAGTATCCATTTTTAAAAGTTCCTTTACCGTTAGTAACATCATTTTACAACACAATTTTAAATCTTTCAACTATATTTTCATAATACTCATAATTAAAAGATAAATTCCTATTATGTAAAGTGAGATATTTATTTTTCCTCTCACGGTAAGTGTGACAGCCGAAATTATAACTGCCGCCGCACATATCAGCGTTATTATTCGCACTGTAAGCGCCGCGCGGTTAAGGTTTGTTTTTTTTGCCAACACCGAAAAAAGCACCGTTCCGCCGTCAAGCCCTAAAACCGGAAGGGAATTAAAAAGCCCTATTACAAGATTTAAGAGACCGTAATAAAGCGTCAACTGATTTTTAAAGGCAAGATAATTGAAATAAAGGGTTAAAAAAAGAATGAAATTAACTAACGGACCGCAAACCGCAATAATAATATCGTTGCGGTAGCCCCTTGAAAAACTGCTTGTAATCTGCACAGAGGCGGGTATCAGACGAACACCCTTGGGGGAGCAATCCAATACCCACATGGCGAAAAGATGTCCGATTTCGTGCATTATCACTGCAAAAAGCGAGGGCAGGCAAAGTCCTGTGCGGTCGGTAGCTAACATTACGGTTATAACTGCCGCAAAAAGAAAGGAAATGTATATTTCGGTGCCCAAAAGCCTAATTTTCATCCGTTCCACCGTCCGAACTTAAAATTTCGCTTATGTTGGTATCCGAGCAAATATGGAGATTATACCATTTTTCTATTTTTTTAAAGTGACCTTTAAAAAAATATTTCATAACCGTCAGCGTCAGTAAAATGATTATAACGCAGACCGCCTGTGTTATGATTATATCGGGAAAGCGGTTTTTAGGTTTTGATAAGATTTCGTTTTCATCCATATATAAATCCCCTTGTAGAAATCCTGTAATTGTGATACAATAATGTATATTAATTCTCAGGGGGATATTATGCCATTTTTACCTATAACCAAAAAGGAAATGCGTGTCTTGGGCTGGGATGCTGCAGATTTTATCATTGTAACGGGGGACGCTTATGTTGATCACCCCAGCTTCGGCACAGCTATAATATCCCGTGTGCTTGAGGCAGAGGGCTATAAGGTGTGTATAATTCCGCAACCGCGCACAGATGAGGATTATACGCGTTTCGGAAAACCGCGCTATGCTTTTTTGGTCAACAGCGGAAATATAGATTCAATGGTAGCCCACTATACCGCCGCCAAAAAACGACGCAGTGACGATGCTTACACTCCCGGCGGCAGGGCAGGGGCCCGACCTGACAGGGCGGTCACTGTTTATACCAAAACCCTCCGCCGCATCTTTGGTGATGTGGCTATCGGTATAGGCGGTATTGAGGCTTCACTCAGACGGTTTGCGCATTATGATTATTGGGACGATAGGGTACACCCCTCGGTTCTGATTTCGTCAGGTGCGGATATTCTTATGTACGGTATGGGCGAGAAGCATATTGTCGAGATTGCTAACCGCTTGAAAAACGGCGAGAAAATGAATGAATTGACCGATATACGCGGCACCTGCTATGCGGTGGCGGCTTCCGAATATAAGCCCGTTTCCGGAGCTAAGGAATGTCCGTCCTTTGAGCTTGTGAGCGAGAACACCGAGCAATCCAAACGCAATTATGCAATTTCCTGCCGTCTCCAGCAGACAGAGCACGATCCCGTAAGAGGGAAAACGGTTATCCAGAAGCACGGCGGATTTATCGTGGTGCAAAATCCGCCCGATACTCCTCTTTCCACCGAGGAGATGGACAGGGTATATTCCTTGCCCTTTATGCGTGATTATCACCCAAGCTATAAGGCACTTGGCGGTGTTCCGGGAATTGAGGAGGTTAAATTTTCAATAATCCACAACCGCGGCTGTTTTGGTGCCTGCAACTTCTGTTCCTTGGCATACCATCAGGGCAGACAGATTTCGGTGCGAAGTCATCAATCGGTTATCGAGGAAGCTGAAAAAATTACGAAAATGCCCGATTTCAAGGGCTATATACACGATGTTGGCGGTCCCACTGCGAATTTCAGGGCACCCTCCTGTAAAGGTCAGGAGAGAAAGGGTATGTGCGCGGATAAAAAGTGCCTTGCCCCCGAAATGTGCCCAGCAGTTAAGGTGTCTCATTCCGATTATCTTAAGCTTTTGCGTGAGCTTCGTGCCCTGCCGGGTATAAAAAAGGTGTTTATTCGCTCGGGCATAAGATTTGATTATCTTTCGGCTGACGAGGATGAGGAATTTTTTAAGGAGCTCGTAAAGCATCATATAAGCGGACAGCTAAAGGTAGCTCCCGAGCATTGCTCGGATAATGTTTTGAAATATATGGGCAAGCCGCCGTTTAAGGTGTATTCAAGGTTTGAAAAGCGCTTTTACGAGCTTACTAAATCCGAGGGGAAAAGGCAGTATCTGGTGCCTTATCTTATGTCCTCGCACCCGGGCAGTACCTTAAAGGACGCGATTGAGCTTTCCCTGTTTTTAAAACGCAATAACCTAAGACCTGAGCAGGTGCAGGATTTTTATCCCACACCCGGTACTGTTTCCACCTGTATGTTTTATACCGGTCTTGACCCCTATACAATGCAAAAGGTTTATGTTCCGCGCACTCCCGAGGAAAAGGCACAGCAAAGGGCGCTTTTGCAGTATTATAAGCCCGAAAACAGACAGTTTGTTCTGGCGGCACTTAAAAAGGCGGGACGGTTTGACCTTATCGGTACGGATAAAAACTGTCTTGCCCTGCCTGAAAAAGGTAATGCCAATCAAAAGCAGAAGCCTAAAAACAAAAAAACAATAAGAAATATTCACAAACCAAAAAAACGGTGATAATCAATGAAAGACCTGTTAAAGCTGGTAGCCGAATGTGAAGCCGACCTTGATTTTTTGGGTATAAAATACCGTAAGGTGCACAATTGGTCGGTTAATACACGCGCCACAAGCCGTTGGGGGTGCTGTAAAACAATAGCGCCGGGCTTGTTCGATATAAGTATCTCGGCAGAGCTTTTAGCCGATGAGCTTGACGACCAAAAGGCAAAGAATACTATTATACACGAGCTGTTGCACACAGTCGATGGCTGTCACGGGCATAAAGGAAAATGGAAGCGGCTTGCCGAAAAGGTTAATTCAGCCCTTCCGCAGTATGAGGTCAAATGCAGTATCAGCTATGCTGAGCAGGGAATTAAGCCCGATATTCAGTATAAATATTCCCTCCGCTGTGAAGCCTGCGGACAGATGATATATCGTCAAAGAGAAACCGAGGTAATTAAAAATCCTCACAAGTACCGTTGCGGTAAATGTAAGGGCAAGTTAATGAGAATTTATTAAGCACAAATGAGAAAATCCCCTGCAAGGCAGTAGCCTTACAGGGGATTTAAGCTTATGTTTTCGCTCAAGCGAATAATTACTGAAGCTCAACAGTAGCGCCAACCTCAGCGAGCTTAGCCTTGATTTCTTCAGCTTCTTCCTTAGCAGCAGCTTCCTTAAGGGTTTTAGGAGCGCCGTCAACCAAAGCCTTAGCCTCAGCAAGACCGAGACCGGTGATCTCGCGAACAACCTTAATAACCTTAATCTTTTCTGCGCCAACTTCCTTGAGGATAACGTCAAACTCAGTCTTCTCCTCAGCGGCTGCAGCTGCGCCTGCTGCGGGAGCTGCTACTGCTACTGCTGCAGCGGCAGATACGCCGAATTCTTCCTCAACTGCTTTTACGAGCTCAGAAAGCTCGAGAACGGTAAGAGTCTTAAGCTCTTCAATCATAGCTGTAATTTTCTCAGATGCCATTTTAAATTTCCTCCATAAAAGTTTTTTAGTTTTAATTTAATAATTATTCGGCAGAACCGTCTTCTTTATCAACGATAGCCTGAACTGCGCGGGCAAATGCCGCAATAGGTGCCTGGAAAGCACTGCATACCGTGGCAAGGAGAACCTCCTTGGAAGGCAGCTTGGCAAGAGAGTCGATAGTTGCAACATCAACAACCTTACCATCAAGAAAACCTGATTTAACCTTAAAGTTTTCGTGAGACTCAGCAAACTTGCCGAGAATTCTTGCAGCAGCGGTGTAATCATCGTTACAAAGGGCGATAGCTGTTGTGCCCTCAAGTACAGAACTCATTTCCTCAAGCTCGGTGCCTGCGATGGCGCGGCGAAGGATAGTGTTCTTAACTACGAAATAATCAACACCGTTTTCGCGAAGCTCTTTACGCAAAGCAGTATCGTCAGCCACGGTGATACCCTTGTAATCAACGATAACGCCGGTAATTGCTGCGGAAAGCTTTTCAGTAAGAGCTGCAACCTGCTGTTGCTTCTTTTCTAATACTAATGCGTTTGGCAATGTGATTCACCTCCGACAAAAACAGTAAATGCCTATCCCCAAGACAGAGATAGGCATAAAAAGACTATAAAAACAATCAATTTAAGCGCGTACCTCGGTAGGCGAAAAGCTTACGGTCTTGCGACCACCTACTGTCTTTGGAATGCAACATCAGTGATTATACAACACAATAAAGCTATTGTCAAGCTTTTTTTATAAAATTCAGAAAATAGCGGCATAAATTATAGTTTGCCGCGTGCCGCGGCGGTCAACCCGCCTTTTTATTCTGCAAAATTACAACCCTATACCACGATGGTATAAATACACCTGAATTATAGTTTATCGCAGAGATGAAAATAAGATTTCGTAGGGAATGACCCAAATAAACTATAATTTGTTTTTGCTGCCGCTTATATCGCTTATTTCCCCCATAAAAACTAAAACTCTCCGTTACGGTAGAGAGCTTTGGTTAATAAAGAATTATTTAATTTCTTGCTCAATATCATCAAAAATGTCATCATCAAAAAACTCGCGAAGCGAAATTTCTAATCCGTCACATAATTTCTTGATAGTAACAACACCGGGATTTTGACTCTTTTCATTCAAAACACTATAAAGAGTGGACGGAGATATGCCTGCCATATTTGCTAAAGCATTTATTGCAATATTCTTTTGATTACACAAATTGATAATGCGTTGTGCAACAGCATTTTTAGTATTCATAAATTTACCTCTACGATATATCGTTACAATGATTTTATAAAAATATTCAATATATCGTGTGGGATATATCGCAAACTTCGATTTTTTATGTTATAATTGCGATATGTCGTATACGGAGGATGAAAATATGAAAGAAAGAACCTGTTGCTTTTTTGGTCACAGAACTATAAACGAAACGGCGGAACTAAAGGAACGGCTATGCAAAATTATCGAAAAACTAATTGCTGAAAGCTCGGTTGATACATTTCTTTTCGGAAGCAAGAGCCGATTAACAGCCTGTGCCAAGAAACCGTTACCGAATTAAAGGAAAAATACCCGCACATAAAACGAGTTTATGTACGGGCGGAATATGCGGATATAAACGGGCATTATAAGGAGTATCTTTTGAAAAGCTATGAGGAAACCTATTATCCTGAGCATATCATCGGCTCAGGCAAGGCGGTCTATATTGAGCGCAATTACGAGATGATAAACAAAAGCCGCTTTTGCATTATCTATTACGATGAACAAAACGCCCCTACCATTCGCAAAAGCGGCACCAAAATCGCCCTCGATTATGCTATAAAGCAAGAAAAGATAATCATAAATATTGCTATACAGTCGGATTTTATATGATTTATCTATTATTTTGTTCTCAGTGATACAGCAACAAGAGCGTTATTTTGTGTCCCCCAAATACACTTCTTATAAACGATATTGATGTCAATGAGGAGTGTATTTCTCTTGCCTTTTTATTTATATTCATAGTTGAATTATATTTAGAATTTATCGATATATTCAGGTTTTGGGGTAACGTATTTTGCAAGATTAATTCCTTTGTTTATTTCGGTTACATATGAGCATTTCATATTAGCGGCTTTTATAATAGCTGCCGGTGTGATTTTTTCAACTTGTATTTGCTCAGCATAAATAACGCCAAATAAGTGTATCATAGTGGCTTTGTTTGCTCCTGGGGTTTCATACATTTCTCTTAGTTTTTTACCTAAAATAGCTGTTGTCATAATTTTTTCTCCTTGCTGATTGATTATAGTTTATTATAACATCTAAAAATACTATAGTCAAATGATTATGTATACTCAGACACCATGTATAATTTATTATGGCTAAACATTATTAATAACAATTATGAATCAAAACTCTATACGCAGCAAATAAAAAGAAAGCAACTGTCTCAATAAGGTTAAAACACAAAATTAACGACCTTTTTTCAACATTGGCTCCCTCTGACGAGGGAGCTGTCACTGTAAGGTGACTGAGGGAGAGAAAAAAACCAGCCTTTATCGGTGTTTCAGTTCTTTCTTTCCCTCCGAGTTTGCTCCGCAAACCCACCTCCCTCGTCAAAGGGAGGCAAGGTTTCAGCTTTCTAAATAGCGCGCTAATTTAATAGACCTTTCGTAGGGGACGATGCCCACATCGTCCCGCCAGAATTTGCAGAAACCAAACGGGACGATGTGGGCATCGTCCCCTACAAACAACCCCAATAAACTATAATTTGTTTTAACTGCCGCAAAGCACTTTCTCACCATCGCCTCACACCCTCTATATGAATAAATCGTGCCGTATTATATATATAGGTAGAAAGCGGTCTGTCCAAGGCATCAAAGCTGTGGGCTGCAACGAGTAAGGTTGGATAGACAGCAGTTATAACGGGCGAGTGATAAAAGCTTCCGTCCTGTCTGCCGAGCTGCACTATATCACCCGGCTTTACCTCATTTTGCTGCACAATACGCCCATACGGCCCTGCCCAACGGTTATTCACAAGAAATTTATAAAAATATTCCACACCTGTCCATGATGCGGTGCGGTCGGAAGCCGAACGGTAATACCAGCCTGTAACCGCCTTGTAATTCATTACGCCTGCTCCTGCAAAAACCGCCTGCGAAGCATAATTTGTGCAATCCCCTCCAAGGCTTTCAAAATCATAGTAGGCGCTGTTTCGGTCAAGCGCCCATCTGCGAGCATAGTCAACGGCGGCTTCTCTGTTGTAAGCAAATTCCCGCATAAAGCAATCCCCTCCGCAACATGCTATGCAATGAAATATATTTTGGTCATAACTGAAAACGACAAGCTTCTGTCGAAACTTGTCGTTCCTTTTTTGGCTGTTCCGAACCATTTAGATGCCAACTTTGTTTTTTGAAAAAAACAGGTGTTTTTCTAATCCCCAAAAATATTTTCTATCGACCTCTATATTCTTGTTTCAAAACCTCTGCCATTTCTTCCGGCGATTCCTGACAACCACCTGCAAGCCACAATTTAATAATGGCATTAAGACCATTTCTGAAAAATTCAATATGATACTTGATATTGCTATCAATATGTTCCTTTTCGGCTCGCCTTGTATCATATATCGAAACAAGTTGTTTGTCATCATAACAAAGTTTAAAATATGTCTTATAGAAAATTTGGTTTTCTTTAATATGAGTAAACATCTTTAATGCACCGGTATGTTCATTAAAATAATCATAATCGGCAAACAGATTGCTAAACTCATTTTCGAGTTTTTCTCTCGTTTTATCAGCAAGATCAAATATATCAATGTAATTAGCATAAAAGGTGCTACGGTTTAACTCTGTCATTTTAATAAGATCTGAAACGGTAATATCCTTAATTTCACGAGTTTGCAGTAGTTCTATAAACGCTTTTTCGATTTTCTCTTGCGACTCCCTGCGCCGTTTGTTGTTTTTTACATTCATAACATTTCTCCATTATTCCAACACTTATAGTAAATTTGATGGTCACAATTTCTTTTATTCCGACAACTGTTGTTTATTTGTTGGTTGTTTTACCTTTTCGCAGATATTATACTATATTTGCAATAAAAACACAAGTGTTGGTTTAATGAAAGGAGATTTCAAAATGAAAAAGAGTAGTTTTGTTGCATTGATAATGGGAACGGTTAGTGGGGTGCTTTTCGCACTTGGTATGTGTATGGCACTCCTGCCGGAATGGAACGCATTTACGGAAGGGGTCGTCTTTGGCGGTATTGGTATTGTTTTAGGTATCATCACCGCACTCATTTGGTGCAAGATGGAAAACAAGAAGCTGCCTAAGATGAACGCAAAAAATGTTTTTCGTATTATTTATGCTGTTGTTGCCGCATTAGTACTTGGCATAGGTATGTGTATGTGTCTTGTATGGGAACAAATCATATGGGGTACACTCATCGGTCTGCTCGGAATTATTATGCTGATTGCTCTCATCCCGATGACTAAAGGCATCAAATGAAAGCGTTAAATCTTGTAAGAAGCCCCTATACCAGCCTTGCGCTTAACATTGCTTATGCTTTCGGCAACTGTATTATAGGTTTTCTTACACTTTCGTGGTGGTTTATTACAGTAGGTGCGTATTATACCGTGCTTGCAATCACAAGATTTTCTGTGTTGCAGGTTAAACGAAAAGCAAGTGGCAGTTATGATACCGAGTTTTTTGCACGGCGCATTACAGGGATTTTACTGGTTGTACTTTCGTTCTGTATAGTAGGCGTAAACATAATGTCTGCTGTTAAAGATAGAGGCACAGCCTTTCACGAAATCGTAATGATTGCCATTGCCACATATACATTCACTAAAATCACCATTTCAATTATAGGTATGGTGAAAGCAAAACATTCCGCTTCTCCGGTAATAAAGACACTACGTAATATATCGTTGGCAGATGCGTGTGTTTCCATTTACACAATGCAAAGATCAATGCTCGTGACTTTTCCGGGTATGGAAACGGCCGAAATCTTATTACTAAACATATTTACGGGAACAGCAGTATGGATTGTTGTACTGTTTCTCGGAATCAATCTGATTGGAGGAAAATATACGGATATGGCTAAATCAAAAATTGTAAAGGCAAACGAAAAAATCGCCGAGACGGTAACCAGTGGTTACAAGAAAATTGAAAAAGGCGTTGTTGGTGGATATAAAAAAATCGAGCAAGGCGTTGTTGGTGGCTTCACTAAAATTGAAGACAAGTTTGTAGATGCTTACCTCACTAAAGACGGAGAAACCGTAGAGGAAGCAAAGGCAAGATTGAAGAAAGAGAATAAATAAAAAAATAGGGCAGACTTGGCAAAATAAAATTGCTGAATCTGCCCTTTAATTGTATTTCGGTGGTTCGAATCCACCTTGTAGGTCGTTGGCATCTATGAAATTGCAACTTGAAAAATAGGGGTAAAAAATGCGAAAAGCCTTGATTTCTCAAGGCTTTTCTGTGTGGCATCTAAATAGACCACAACACTTGGCTGTTCCGAACCATTAAGATGCCAAATCTATTGTTCTATAAATTTTCCGGATACGGAATTAATAATTATTTCAAAACTTGGTGTTGTAGTTATATACTTCTCAGTTACATTAGAGCGAATTTTAAAAATCTCTTCAAATTTTCCATCAAATGGTATTATAAACGTTTTTTCACGCATTTCCCACTTGCCATCGGCTTCCCAACCACCAGAAGTTGTATGTAGAGTAACCTGTATGGTAACATCACTAAAATCTCCACGCTTCCTAGGTGCGGTTTTAACAGTAAGTTTTCCTTCGGCAACTGAACAATCTGCACCCAAATATTCTTTTTCGACATCCGTAATATCTTTACTTATAGTTAAATACTCATATATGTTTTCAGGGGTTAAAACGATTTCTGTTTGCTCTTTGTTCTCAATAGTTTCATTTGTATTATTTTGTGTGGGAGCACCTGTGTTAGAACAACCAACTATACCGATAATCAACAATAAAATTAAAAATAAATAAATTGTTTTTTTCATTTTAAATTCCTCCAAATATAATTTATATTGCTTTTTTCAAAATAATTGTTCTTTCATTCACCTCAATTGAGTACCCGTGTTTTTTAGCTTCTCTCGAAAATGCTGAACAATGTTTTAGATAATATGTACCCTTCGGCATTTCCCGACCGGTGTTTTTGAGATATTGCTTTTCGGTAATTGAAAATTCTTCGTTTGATTCCAACAGCGGCAAAAACTTTGTAAAATCCACTTTGTTTGACATCATTTGTACCTCCTATAGAACTATCATACTCAATATTTGAGTATTTGTCAATACTCAATTTTAGAGTATGATATGATAATTAAAAAGTGAGGTGGGGTTCTTGGATTATCGTGAACGGATGCGTGAACTTCGCGAAGATAACGATTTAACGCAAGCCCAGATAGCCAAAGTATTAAGTAAATCTCAACAAGGTTATAACCACATTGAAATGGGAAGAGCAGAACTGAAAATAGAGGATCTCATTAAACTTTGTGATTTTTATAAAGTATCCGCCGATTATTTCATAGGTAGAAAACAAAAATAGCACCCAATTCCATTTGAGGAAAGGGTGCTATTTTTATTGTTTTGATTTAACTGTATTTATTGATGAAATCAACATTACGCGAATACTCGTGCAAGCTGAGTCAAGACTTTTGTGGGTTGCCTCATCAATGTAATTTGTTTTATATAAAAGTTCAAGCCAATAGCCTGTTTCGTTGGCTTCTTTGAGAGCAATTTGGAGTTTCGATACAAAGTCTGCTTTGCCGTGTGCATATTGCGCCTCGCGGATATTTGCGCCGATAGATGTACCGCTTCTGCCGATTTGATTGGAGATGATATTTTCTTTTTTGAGTTTGAGTTCTTTTACAAGGTTTATAATTGATACGGCGAAGTCCAATGATATATCGCGCAATTTGCTGTCGGACATTTATATCACTCCTTGTAATTTGCATTATACAATAATTATTAGTGAAGCGCAAGGCTTTGCCTTGCGTGAAGTTATGCCTTACGGCATAGTGAAGTTTTGTGCTTCGCACAAAGTGAAGTTAAGTGTGCCACCCACGCCCGCAGGCACTTCACGATGCGAAGCATCGCTTCACGCACCGAAGGTGCGCTTATCGTGCCGCAAGGCACACTTAGTTGCAAAAAGAGCCTTGTCTTTCGACAAGGCTCTTTTTGCTGGTGGGAGTGTGTCAAGCGTTTCCGAACTTTTTTCTAAATCTGCTAAAGAGAGTGTTTTTGCACCCTTTTTGAAATTAAAATAAAATTCGATTCTATCATCGTGTAAAATTATTGAATTCACAAAGCTATCAACAAGCCTTCTGCGGTTTTCAAACAGCGTTACATCCATTTTTCTGAATCTATGAAACCAAAATTTTATTTGGTCGCGGTCAAGCATTGGGCGGGCAATACTTTCCTGTGCGATTTCGATTTCAATTTCGTTCTTTTGGTTTTCCAACTCTACAAGGCGCTCTTTAGTAGAGGAGGTAAAAATTCCTTGTTCAATTGCAGAAAGTATATTAGAAATACCTTTCTGAACTTCATTGAGACGTTTTTTAAGTAATGTCAATGCATTGTTTTCCTGAACCTGCATATCCATTATAAGATCAGTTACATCTTCAATAAGATTATCATCCCAAATGCATTTTAAGATTTGGTTAATTACAATATCTTCAATCCAATGCTTTTTAACCGCCTTTTTATCGCAACCGCTTTTGCGTTTTGCAGATAGACATTTATAGTAACGGTAGGTATCTTTATTTCTTGATGTTCCGCTTTCGCCAAGCATAAAAGTCATACATCTACCGCAGTACAGTTTAGTAGACAAAATATACTGCTCATCCGCCCTATATCGAGCCGGAGATTTTTTGTTTATGACAATTCTCTCTTGCACACGGTCAAACAAGTCTTTAGGAACGATAGCAGGAATACCGTCAGGCACAACAATGTCACGATAAACATATTCGCCAATATATCTTCTATTGGTGAGCAGGTTAGAAACAGTATTGATGGTCAGTTTTGTTCCTCTTGTGTTTCGCAATCCGTGAACATTTAAGTAATCGGCAATTTCCTGCATGGTATTACCGTCCTCATACATTTCGTATGCCGTAACTACCATCGGTGCTGTTTCATTGTTAACAACAAAATGCTGATTAACAATGTTATATCCTATAGGTACAGTACCTCCGTTAAAACGGCAACTCAATGCGTTTTCGGTTTGCCCACGGATAACCTTTTCCGCAAGCTCCGCTGAATAGTATTCCGCCATACCTTCTAACACAGATTCAAGAATGATGCCTTCTGCACCTTGAGAAATTGCTTCAGTAGCAGAAAGAACACGGACATTGTTTCTTTTTAAAATACTTTTATAATGAGCTGAATCATAACGGTTACGTGCAAAACGGTCAAGCTTCCACACAATGATAGTTTCAAATTGCTGTTTTGCACTATCCTTAATCATTTTTTGAAAATCAGGACGGTTATCTGTTTTTGCAGACAGTGCACGGTCAATATATGTGCCAACTATTTGTATACCGTTCTTTTCAGCAAAGTTCTTACATTCACGCAACTGGCCTTCAATAGACTCTTCACGCTGATTATCTGATGAATATCTCGCATAAATTACACCTGTCAAAAATATCACCGCCTTATTTAATAACTTTATATTTGACTCTCGGACCGTATTTTACAGAAGAAAGAAGCCCTAAATCTTCAAATTTTAGGACAAAACCTCTGATTGTTGCATAAGCAGCATCGCCAAAATCTTTTTCAAGTCGCTTTGTAGAAAACTCTTCAGTACCGTAGAACGAAAGCACAAACTTCCAGAGTTTAGTTTCTTTTTCTGTTATTTTGCCTGCCTTTACCGCGTCATCATAAACACTTAAAGTTTCGATAGTAGTGGAAGCTTCGTTAATTTTGTTGTAAACATTATTTATGAAATACATAACAAACGGTGTAACATCTATCTTACCACTGATTTTTTTGTTTTCCTCAATGGTTGTATAGGCATCATAGTACGCTTTTCTGCTTTTTTCAATTTGGCTTGAGAACGGAATAAACAGCGCAGATTGGTAACCTTTTTGAATCAGAAACCACAGATGCACAAGTCTTGCAATTCTGCCATTACCATCAAAATAAGGATGCACAAATGCGATATAAAAATGAATAATAGCAGCCTTGATTAAATCGTTGATAGCGTCTTCCTCATTTGCAAATGCAATAAGCGACTTCATAAATTTCGGCACCTTTTTATAGTCAAGTCCCGAATGTTCAACACGGTCACTTACAACATAAACAGTATCGTGTCTATAAAGTTTGCCTTTCTTTAATCTATCGTCACCTGTCAGGAAATTACCGACTGTCATCATATAAAGTTTATATAAATTTTCCTCGGTAATTTTATTGGTGGTATCAGCAATAAATTCAAGTCCTGATTTAAGTCCCATTATTCTGTTTTCCTGCTCGTCTTTCGGTGCCATACCTTTAAGAATTTTGCGAACACTGTCACGACTGAAATCTATACTTTCAATAGCAGAAGTTGCAACAATCTCATCTTCTGCTGCTTTAAACCCATAGTGCTGGTCTTGTGATTGCAACAAAAGTTTAACCGCACTTTGATTTACCGCCGCGTGATTTTCAATAAAAACAATATCCTTACCATCAAAATCAGAAAGCGGCAAAGTTTTATAATACAAATCTTCTAATGTCTGCAAAAAAGAATCAAAATCTTCTTCATATTTATATTGCATTTTCTGATAATTTGTAAAATGCTTATCCTTTAATATTTTAGTGAAAACTTTAATATCCATAAACAAACCTCAATAATTATTAGTATCAGTTTATATCAGTGTAACATACACGAAAAATGTTGTCAAGAAATTTTTAAATACAATAAACGCCAAACCTCGACACTGCAAAATCAGTTTTCGGTTTGACGCTTACTTTGAAACAACTTTAAAGAATATTATATATAAACTCTTCTAACGCAGGCAACTCACTCTTTTTATTGCTTTGAAGCCATTTGGCTTCATAATCCTCAAGCCAAGTGCCAATCTGCTTTCGCCAAAGATCAATGTCTCCCGATTCTGTGAGCAGATATATGACCGCTGTAAGTATCAGAATAATTCCCTGTGTTGCCGTTATGATGTGTGAAAGGATATGCTTATCACCCGATAAAGCAGATAGTTCCTTGATTATTTCTTCACATTCTGCAATACTTTGTTCAGCTTGCGATACATCTATTTCAATTAAATTTCTATTTATTCTGTTCCAATCAAGCAGACCGTGCCATGGAACCATTTCACTCGCTTTGGATATCTTCTTTATAAGTGGGATAATATTGATATCAGTTTTGTATTCGATACGTGAAACATTTCTTTCAAAATTCTCGTCTATAACAGTTGAGACATTCCAACCCATACACGCACCAATCACCGTACCGTATAGAGCACACTCGAAAGAGCAAGGGTGACCTTCGTCGCCCCAATTTGTATTAAGCAGTCCTATGGCTCCTTTTTCATAACCCCTGATAGCCATTTTTGTAATATTAGGCACAGAAATAGTCGGACATTCTATAAATCTGCGCCAAGAGGAATTTCCGGGACAAACAATTTGGGAAATACCGCATTCTGATATTATGTCAATATTATTTAAGCTAGGTTCGGCGTTATAACTCCAATTAAGAAGTATTGTATCGTTGGGCAGGCGTTTTAATGATTCAGAATGCTTAAGAGCAACATCATTCCACATCATCACTGTTTTGCCACAAGCGGTTACGTGATTAATTATCTTTTCCACGAAATCACAATAAAGTTCACCGGTATCCTTGCCTTTGTTTCGTCCATGGCAAAGGTCAAAGGTTTCATCACAACATATATTAAAATATTTCGACCTATAAAGCGGCAAATACTGGTCTATCATAGAAGATACTACCGCCCAACTCTCCGGATTTGTAGGGTCTATCGTGTGGTGCTGTTGCCTTTCGCGCCAATAATGTTGTTTAGGAACATAATTTTCAAGTTCACACAAATGCTTATATTCATCGAGTTCCAAAAGATGATACAAATGCCCAAAGGTGGACAAAGATGGGATAAAGTCAATGAAATTTTCATAACAATAATTATCTATTGCAATAATATCTGCCGCAGTAAGATACTCGTCCGAACTTCTGTTTACTGACTTATATTCTTCAAAGTCAAAGGTGTGTTCAACATATAATTGTAAAGAATTTACCTTATACTTAACAATATGGTCAACAATTCTTTTTACACCATCAACAGTAGGTACTCTACCTCTTGTTGCATCGTGGTAAAAACCTCTGTATTTGAAATCGGGATAATCTTTTATCCTTAATGCAGGCAATTGATTTTTATAAGAATTTATAATTTGCGTTAAAGTTATAATTCCATAAAAACAACCCTGCGCATCACCGCCGGATAACTGCAGTTTACATTCGGAAATTTCTAATATGTATTCCTCTGATTTTAAATTATTATCGATTCTTATTACAATTTTTGTTGCACCAATATCGTCCCTAAACAACTTATGTCTTGTTCCGTCCACACAGCACAACAAATCCTTGAGTTCAACAACCTTGCGCATCACTCGCGGATCCATATCTCCAATAACCGAAATACTGCTTTTTTCAGTGTTAAAAAAACCGTCTTTTTCTTGCAGTTCCTTTGGATAAGGTAAAATTTGATATTTCATAGTAAACACCATTTGTTAGAACATAATAATAAAATTAAAAAGGATAAAATTCACTACCATCGAACTTTCCATCTTTCTTTATATTCAGAAGAATGGCTTTGTTCTATTTCTCCTTTGCAATTTTTTGCAATCTGAGATAATTCAGCAATTTTTTCATCAAATTCTGTACTGTCAAAAGGAATTGTGATTTCACAGTTGTTTTTCCAACTTGACAGATATGCGGCATTGGAAAGAGTAAGTTCGAAAATACCGTCGGTACCAGGTGCTATGAGTTCTTCGCCATATAAAATGGCATTAACAAAATTCTGCAAGATACCTTTGTGTGCGCTTTCAGGTTCATCGCAGGTGATTTCTGAATATTCATAGTCTATTTCAGCAAATCCTTGATCGCTTTCAACACATACATCTCGCTCATCCTTGCATAATTTCCACCACTTTAAAATACCGTTTTCTAAAACAATTTTTCCTTTTGAACCCGATATTTCAAGGCGATTAGTTCCGGGATATTCTCCTGTAGATGTTATAAAGGTTCCTGTGGCACCATTTTCGTAACGAGCAAATATCGTAACATCATCTTCAACATCAATATCGTGATATTTGCCGTTATCACAAAAAGCCACTATACTTTTCGGCATACCGCATAAAAAGCCGAATTCGGCTTTTTTTAAATAATGCCGAAAGTAAAGTAATGCCGATACTTCTTTTTTAGAGGCGGAAATGCCGTAGAATATTAGGAAAATATCGGCATTACAAATCACATTACACTAACCCATAAAGTTGCCT
>JAFWAC010000035.1 GCA_017507805.1 Clostridia bacterium | reverse complement strand
GGGTGATTCCCCACAGTGTGGGGAAATGTCGCTTGGCGACAAAGGGGACGGGCTCCCGTTAGGAGCTGTCAAAACCAAAGGTTTTGACTGAGGGGTAGTTTGATAGGATTTTCTTTCTCTCCCTCCGTCTTTTTGCCTTACATCAAAAATCCACCTCCCTCATCAGATGGAGGCAAGATTACGCTTGACATTTTAGGGAACAATTATTATAATCAAAATATAAAATGTTCCCTAAAAGGAGTTTTGGTATGAACAATTACCCCGAAATACAAGAATTATTGCAGAGGCGAGCCGATTTATATGCGCGATTAAATTTGTTGCCGTATGATGGAACGCCCGAAATTAAAGAAACCAAAAGCGGCAATTATCTTTATATTCGTAAAAGAGTAGGAAGTCGTGTGACTTCCACCTATGTTGATGTTTATTCTGATACACTTTATCAACTGCTGCTCAAAAACAACCTTGAAGCAAAAGAATTGAAAAAACAAATTCGTCTTGTTGAAAAACTGCTCGCAAAGGCGGGATTTACAGAAAACGAAGTGTCCCCCGATGTAATGCTCAATCTCGATTTTGCCCGAATTAATATGAAATTATCCATATATGAGCAGGCTGTTTTAGAAGGTGTTGCCACATCGTTTCCGCAAACCGAGGATATTATCGACAACGGTAAGGTGAACGGTGTTACCGCAACCGATGTACAAAAGATACTTAATCTTAAACACGCTTGGGAGTTTATTTTAGACAAAGATGTTTTAGGGGTGAAAAGCGATTATTCTATTCTTTGCCACATAGCAAAGCTTGTAAACGAAGGCTTTTTTTCAAGCGGCGGCAGAATTCGCGGTGTGCCTGTAACCATTGGCGGCACCTCCTATATTCCGCCCTTGCCCATTGAAACAGTTGTTATTGAAAATATTTCAGAAATCATAAATTCCCACAAGGAGCCGATTGACATAGCAATCGAGCTTTGCCTATACTGTATGAAAACACAGATTTTCAACGATGGTAATAAACGCGCCGCTGTAATTTTTGCAAATCATTATTTAATATCCAACGCGGGCGGCTTGCTTGTTATCCCCGAAGCACAAGTGCCTGAATTTAAGCGTTTACTCATTAACTACTATGAGAGCAAGGATACTGACGAAATTAAATCCTTCTTAAAACAAAACTGCCATAAACATTTCAGATAATATAAACCGAGGAGGTTTATACTGCAACAATTTACTTTTAAGGCGGGCTGTGATATAATAAATCAAAAGCGGTGATATTGTTTAAAGAGGTATAAGTATGGCGAATTTAAAGCATAAAACCAAAGGAGACACCGACCTGCAGGGAAAACCGAGGGTTTATTTTTGTTGCCATAGTGAGGATTTTGAAAAATATTTCGACATGGTAGCTGACGAGATTTTAAAAAAGCAGGATTGCGCAATCTGGTACACCGACAAGGCTGTGAACCGTGATGATGATTTTTTCGCTGATTTAAAGCAAATGCAGCTCTTTGTTATGCCCGTTACCGCAAACCTGCTGTTCACCCCAAATCACGCGCTGGATATTGAGTTTAAATTTGCTGTGCAAAGCTGTATTCCCGTACTGCCCCTGATGCAGGAGGACGGTTTAGAGGAACAATTCAATATAAAATGCGGTGAATTGCAGTTTTTGGGTAAAAACACCGCCAACCAAACTGACATAAGCTATAGCGAAAGGCTGAACAAGTATCTTGACGCTGTGCTTATTGGCGATGAGCTTGCCGAAAAGGTGCGTGCCGCTTTTGATGCCTATATATTTTTAAGCTATCGCAAAAAGGACAGAAAATATGCGCGTGAGCTGATGCGTTTAATTCATAAAAACAATTTTTGCAGGGATATTGCTATTTGGTATGA
This sequence comes from Clostridia bacterium, assembly GCA_017507805.1. GTDB lineage: Bacteria > Bacillota > Clostridia > Oscillospirales > Acutalibacteraceae > UBA737. The sequence continues at coordinate 25,835 of JAFWAC010000035.1, read as the reverse complement.
TGAGTTTTTGACTCCGGGCGAAAATTTCAATAAGTCAATAGAGGTGGCTTTGCAAAAAAGCGGCTTATTTGTGCTGACGGTAACGCCAAATCTGGTGAATGAACCAAATTACATAATGGAGACCGAATACCCCTTAGCAAAGCAAGAGGGCAAGCCGATTTTTGCCGCTGAGCTTGTGCCTACGAACAGAAAAAAGCTTTTAGAAAAATATAACGGTATTCCCACTCCGACAGATGCATATAACGAATTTGAGTTTTCAGAAGCCCTACTGAAAGCAGTTAAGAAAATGGCTGTCAAGAGACACCCCCGTTCGCCTGAGCACGATTTTTTAATCGGTCTTGCCTATCTTAGCGGTATCGATGTGGAGGTTGACTTTGAAAAAGCGATTAAGCTTATTACAGCCGCCGCCGAGGCAGGGCTTCCCGAGGCGATGAAAAAGCTGTGTGATATGTATACCAACGGTATCGGCGTCAGATTAAACTACACCGCCGCGATGCGCTGGACCGAAAAATTATATGAAGCCTATAAATCCACCTTGGGCGAAAATCACGATAAAACCGTGGCGGTATTGTGGGATTTAATGACCGCTTATCTTCAAAACGGTGAAGCTGATAAGGCAATTTCTCTGGCAGAAAAAAAGTATCAGGCTACTGCCGAAGGCTACGGTGAAAATGACACAAGAACCCTTTATACCCTGCATTGGGTTGCAACCGGTTACTCACATAGAGGTGAGTACAAAAAAGCTCTTGAAATAGCGCAAAAGCTATATGCGGCACATTCCGAAAAGGAAGGCGAAAATCACGAAAGCACCATGAGCGCCGCGAGTATAATGGCAAACGCGTATTTCAGGCTTGAAAGCTATGAAAAGGCACTTCCGATATATCAAAGGATTTATGATTACTGCCTCAAAAAATTCAGTCAGGAAAACAGCGATACTCTGCTGATTTTAATATGTATAGCCGAGACATTTTTAAAGCTTGGAGACTATGAAAAATCGTTGGAGCTATCCGAAAAAGCTTATGAGCTTTGTGCAGACACATTAGGCGAAAAGCATAAAACAACCGCACAGGCGCTTCAAATTATTGCAACCAATTATATAAAGCTAAATCAGGCTAAAAAAGGATTATTGCTTTCGCGAAGGGCTTATGGGGTATACTGTTATATATACGGCCCCGAGCATAGCGCAACAATATCGGCGCTGAGCGGTATAGGAAGCGCCTATCTGAATATGAAAAAGTATAAACGGGCAATAGAGGTGTTTGAAGCTATATATAATATTCAAAGCAAGAAATACGGCGGTGAGCATTTAAACTGCGTTTCGGCTCTTGAAAATTTGGCAACGGCTTATAACGGGCTAAAAAAACGCAAGAAGGCACAGTATTACAGCGAGCTTGCTTTGGATATACAACGCAAAAGCCGTTGACGGCTGTCCAAAAGCTTGATATTCCGAGGGTATAAATATATCTGAATTAATTATTTGCAGAGGAGGCGTTTCGCCTCCTCTTTAATTTTCCGGTGTTTTGCGAGGGGAAACCCGGACGGGAGGGGGCACCCCTCCCCTACAATAATTTGATAGACGTTCTTTCCGGCAAAGTATAAATTCAGCCAATCACAAAACCCCCACAAATCGACCTCCGAGGTACGGAGCAAACGATAATTTTAACATTTTAAAGCCTTTTTGTTTTTTGATTGTAAAAAGACGGTTAAATTTTACAAAATGTCTTTATTTTTATGATTGGTTGTGTTATAATCTATAATGTATATTTATGTGCACTGTCAGAAATCGGGAGGGGTGAGGCTCTGTGCTTAAAAATCTTTTATGCGCCGCAATAACGGTGCTGATGCTTTCCTGTCTTTGTGGCTGCGGAAACTTTTTTGCGGCAGACACGGCAGAGCTTTTGTCTCCGCCTGAGCTTTCGGGAGAATTGGCTCCCATTGCCGAGGAAATAACAAAAACGGCAGGCGGACAGTATACCTTTAAATACCCGTCAAGAGGGGATTACCGTTCGGCGGTGGTTCAAAAGGATATTGATAATGACGGGATTTCTGAAGCCTTTGCCTTTTATGCAACGGCAGAGGGCGAAACCATGACAATGAACATCAATGTAATCCGCAGTTATGACGGCGAATGGAAATCGGCGGCGGTGCAGAGCATTGTTGCAGGCGGTGTTGACAGGCTGGAGTTTTGCGACCTTGACGGTGACGGGGAAGAGGAAATCCTTGTCGGCTGGGAAATTTACGGTACAAGCGAGATGCAGATAGCGGTGTATTCGCTGGGTGAAAATGCCCTGACACAGCGAATGCTTCAAAGGTATACCCATTTTGCGACCTGTGACCTTGACGAGGACGGCAAAAACGAGGTTTTGCTTGTGAAAACCAATTCGGCAGAGCAGCAAAATTCCGCGGCGATATATTCCTTCACAGCCGAGGGTGTGACCGAGCTTTCCTCCTGCCTGCTTGACGGCACGGCAAAAACCGTGAGCGAGCCGATCGTGGCAGAGCTTTCAACCGGCAAGCCGGCGATTTATATAGACGAAATCAAGGGTGTTGGTGCTGTAACAGAGGTGCTGTTCCTTGAAAAGGGCAGTCTTGTCAATCCGCTTTTTCAGCCCGATGCCGGCGAAACCCTTGCAACACTCAGGTCGGTATCCTTTTCGATTTCCGACATAAACGGTGACGGAATTATTGAAATCCCCGTGCAGGAGAGCGTGCCCTCGGTGCTTACCTCGGAGGTTAATGAAAAGCTTTACCTCACGAATTGGTGCTCCTTTAACGGTGAAAGCCTCACAAATCAAATGACCACAATGATAAATGTCAATGACGGGTATTATTACACTCTGCCTGCAAGGTGGGTGGGCAATATTGCCATACTTAAGGATACAGAAAACCGTCTCAGAGAGATTTACAGATATAACGCTTCGGATATGACGGTGGGCGACAAGCTGTTTTATATAAAGGCTGTGGATATTGAGGCTTGGAAGGCCGGAGAGTACAGCGGCGAGGGTGTTTCTGAAATCACAAGAAACGATGAAACTGCCTTTATATGCTATATTTCAAAGACAGCCGCGCTTGAAGGCTTGACGCTTGAGGAAATCAAATCCGACTTTAAGCTTAGGGTAGAGTAAATAATCCGAACACTGTTTTAAAAAGGCGGATTTTCGCTCATCCCTTGTTAAAATACTCGTTAATCCGCCAGGATTAACTGCGTTTTGTGTCGCGGCTGAACAAAAATCCGCACTTTTTAAAATCTCTGACCTCAAAGCGAGGAGGTTTTGAGGGATTTTTATTCGAGTCAGATGCAGTAAGGCTAACGCCTTACAAGAATAAATCGGGCAAAAAGCACCGAAACAAGCCATTTTGAGGCGGGTTCGGATTATTTGCTCTACTCTACAGAATAGGAGTGACGAAAGGTGAAACGAATTCTTATTGTTGAGGACGAAACCGCCATAAGAGAATTTGAGGCAATCAATTTAAAACGGGTTGGTTACACGGTTGAGGAGGCAGGCTCGGGCGAGGAAGCGCTTGAAATTTATGACAGCGACACGGTAGGCTTTGATATTGCCTTGCTTGACATTTCTATGCCGGGAATGGACGGCTTCACGCTTTGCAAGGAGCTGAGGAAGCGCAGTGAAGCCTTGGGAATTATTATGCTTACTGCCCGCACGCAGGAGATGGACAAAATAAGCGGTCTTATGCTCGGTGCGGACGATTATATCACAAAGCCCTTCAGCCCCACAGAGCTTCTGGCGCGGGTGGACTCGCTTTACCGCCGTGTTGAAATGCACAGCCAGAAAGCGGCGGCGGTGGTTTCAGACGACATAACTCTTGGGGAGTTCACACTCAATCTCCGCAGGCGAACACTCCTTAAAAACGGCGTCAACATAGAGCTGACACAGGTTGAGTTTCAGATGATTGAATATTTTTTCCACAATCCCGATGTAGCCCTTGACCGCACAGACATATTAAACCGTGTGTGGGGCAGTAATTATTACGGTGAGGAGAAAATTGTTGATGTTAATATGCGCAGACTGCGCAAGAAAATTGAGGATGATCCCTCCGAGCCGAAGCGGCTGGTAACGGTTTGGGGTATGGGCTATAAGTGGAACACCCACTAATCTGATTTTTTTATGAAAGGCAGGCGAGAGGACAAAATGCAGCTTGAAATTAAGTTTAAAAGCATTGCGATGAGATGGTTTGTCAACATCTTTCTTATTGTTGCAATTATAATCTGCCTTGTTGCGGTTGCCTTCTCGGTGCTTTTCGGCACGATGCAGACACAGCGTATTGAGGCGCTTGCCAATGACTATGCTTATGAGTTTTTTGCCCTTTCGGGAACAAGCCGTCTCACCTTTAAGGACACAGCCATTGCCATTGCCGGCGAATTTGAGCACAAGGATAAAATTGAGGTTCAGGTTATTGACCGAAACGGAAATGTTGTGGTTTCCACCACAGGCTTCCAATCGGCAGGGGAGCAGATGCCCGATTATGAGGGTGCAAAGAAAAACGGGAATACTGCCATTACCAAATTGCGCACCCCCTCGGGTGAGCACATTATGTCCTGCACCACAATGCTTTACGATACAAACGGAAAGCTGCTCGGAGCTTACAGATGGGTGACCTCGCTGAAAAGAGCAGACAGAGTAACAGGCGCATTTACAGGCACAATGACGGTTGCCGCCATTGCGATTTTGGCGTTTTTCGGTCTTTCGGGACTTTATTTTATAAAATCAATCGTGCGCCCGATAAGGGATGTAAGTAACATTGCAAGAAAGATTGCAATGGGTGATTTTGAGTCCAGAATAGAAATCAATAAAAATGATGAAATCGGTGAGCTTTGCGATACCATAAATTATATGGCGAGTGAGCTCAGCCGCGCGGAAAATTTAAAGAACGACTTTATTTCCTCGGTGTCCCATGAGCTTCGCACGCCGCTTACAGCGATAAGAGGCTGGGGCGAGACGGCAAAAATGTCAGTAGGCTTTGACGAGGAGCTTGTAAACCGCGGCTTGGATGTGGTTTTGTCCGAGGCAGACCGTCTCTCAAGCCTTGTTGAGGAGCTTCTTGATTTCTCGCGCATGCAAACGGGGAAAATATCCCTTGTGACACAGCCCTTAAACATTTCGCGCCTATTGACCGAATCGGTCGATATGTATATGGAGCTTTCCAAAAAGCAGGGCATAGAGCTGATATATACTCCGCCCGCAAACGAGCTTCAGGTAATGGGTGACACTAACCGCCTAAAGCAGGTTTTCATTAATATTATAGACAACGCCGTTAAATACACCGAAAGCGGCGGTCAGGTGCTTATAAGTCAGCTTGAGGAGGAGGCGTGCGTCCGTATTTCGGTAAGGGATACGGGTGTGGGTATCCCTGCGCAGGACATTGACCGCGTTAAGGAAAAATTTTATAAGGCTAACAAAACGGTGCGCGGCTCGGGTATAGGGCTTGCGGTTGCCGATGAAATTATACGCCAGCATCAGGGGCTTTTGTTTGTTGAAAGTACAGAGGGTGTGGGCACTAATGTTACGGTGGTGCTGCCGGTTTATGAGCCGGAGAAGCCCGAAGCCGAGGAAGCGGCCGCCGAGACAGAAAACAACGATTTAAAGGAGCAGGAAAATGGGTAAATACACCTCAATCGGGGGTCAGGCGTTAATCGAGGGAATTTTAATGAAAAGTCCCGAAAAAACCGCCATGGCTGTAAGACTCCCCGACAATGAAATTGACATTACATATTTCGAGGAAAAAAGCCTGCGCTCAAGGTACAAAATCCTTGCACTTCCCATTATAAGGGGTGTTGTGGGCTTTGCAGAGTCAATGGTGCAGGGCTATAAGGCGATGATGATTTCGGCTGACAAGTCGGGCTTTACCAATTTGGAGGAGGAAGCCGATAAAAAGAAGGAGGCTGAGGATAAAAAGAAAAACAATCTCCTCATAAGCATTGTTATGGTGATTGGCACAGTTTTGGGTGTCGCCCTTTCGGTTGTGCTTTTTATGCTTTTGCCAAGGCTTTTTGTGTCAGGCTTGCAGTCGGTTTTCAATACCGAGTTTTCAAAGCTTGTGCGCTCGGGTATTGAACAGCTTTTGAAGCTTTCGGTCTTTGTGCTTTATGTCTGGCTTGTTTCCTTTATGAAGGATATAAAAAGGGTGTTTATGTATCACGGAGCAGAGCATAAAACCATTTTCTGTTATGAAAAGGGTTTACCGCTGACGGTGGAAAATGTGAGGGAGCAAAAGCGCTTCCATCCGAGATGCGGCACATCCTTTATGATACTGATGATACTCATAAGCGTTATAATATCCACCGTGGTGCAGATGATTTTCCCGAATGTCTACAATGTTTATTGGCTTTGGGTTGCGGTCAAGATTTTGCTTGTACCCATCACCTGCGGTGTCGGCTTTGAGGTGCTTAAAATCTGCGGAAAATACGATAATGTTTTCACACGCATTATTTCGGCACCCGGTCTGTGGCTTCAAAGGATTACCACAAAGGAGCCGGAGGACTGTATGATTGAAATTGCAATCGCCGCACTTAAGGCGTGCGAGCCTGAAACACCCGATGTTGACCGCAGTGTGGATAATCAAGCACAGACAGAGGAAATTCAAGATGACAATATTTGAGGCATACAATTCAACCAAAAAGCGGTTAGAGGCCGCAGGGATTGAGGATTATGTTTTTGAGGCAAAGCAGATAATAAAGCACATTACAGGTCTTAATAACACACAAATCCTCACACTCTATAATAACAGCTTGACCAAATTTCAGGAAAACAACCTCACCGCCCTTTTAAGACAGCGGGAAATCCGCTATCCCTTGCAGTACATTTTCGGGGAATGGGATTTTTACGGCAGAGGCTTTTATGTCGGTCCCGGTGTGCTGGTGCCCCGCGCTGACACCGAGACACTCGTTGAGCACTGTCTTGAGTTTTTAAAGCAATGTGAAAATCCGCAGATACTTGACCTTTGCGCAGGCAGCGGAGCAATCGGAATAACCCTTGCAAAGGAAATCGCTTCGGCAGAGGTTTTAATGCTTGAAAAATATCCCGAGGCGCTTAGCTATACGCAAAAAAATATTGCGCGCAACGGCGCTGAAAACGCAAAGGCGGCAGAGGGCGATATTTTCGTGTCTGACGGTGCGGAGCCTTGCAGATATGACCTTATTGTGAGCAATCCGCCCTATATTCCAAAGGCGGAAATGAAAACCATTTCCCCTGAAACCGAGTTTGAGCCTGAAACGGCGCTTCTCGGCGGTGAGGATGGGCTGGATTTTTACAGGGCGATTATAAAAAATTACACCCAAAGCCTCAAAAAGGGCGGTATGCTTGCCTTTGAGGTGGGGATTAATCAGTTTGAAAGTGTTGTCGGTCTGCTTACCGAGGCAGGCTTCGGCAATGTAACCGTGAAAAATGACCTTAACGGTATCGGTCGGGTAGTATCGGGAATTAATATTTAACGGAGGAATTTTAAATGGCAACAAAAGCACAGGGAGCAAAAACTGCTGTAAGAGTGGTTGAGGAGGAAGAAAAGCAAAAGGCATTGAAAACTGCCGTTGATCAGATTGAAAAGAAATTCGGTAAAGGCGCGGTTATGCGCTTGGGCGAAAATGCCGCTATGAGTGTGGAGCATATAAAAACAGGTTCTTTAACCCTTGATATTGCTTTGGGTATCGGCGGTATCCCCAAGGGCAGAATTGTTGAGATTTACGGGCCTGAATCCTCGGGTAAAACAACCGTTGCCCTCCACTGCGTGGCAGAGGCTCAAAAGGCAGGCGGAACAGCCGCTTTTATCGATGTTGAGCACGCGCTTGACCCTGTTTATGCAGGTCAGCTTGGTGTTGATATTGACAGCCTGCTTGTGGCACAGCCCGATTCGGGTGAGCAGGCCTTGGAAATTGCCGAAGCGCTTGTGCGCTCGGGCGCGATTGATATTATAGTTATCGACTCGGTTGCCGCTTTGGTTACGAGAGCCGAAATAGACGGCGAAATGGGCGACAACCATGTAGGTCAGCTTGCAAGACTTATGTCACAGGCATTGAGAAAGCTCACAGGTGCTCTTGCAAAGACCAACTGCGCCGCAATATTTATAAATCAGCTTCGCGAAAAAATCGGTGTGATGTACGGTAACCCCGAAACCACAACGGGCGGTAGGGCGCTTAAGTTCTACGCAAGCGTGCGCATTGATGTGCGCAAGGGCGAGCCGATTAAGGACGGCAGCGAAATTATCGGTACCCACACAAAGGCAAAAATTGTTAAAAACAAGGTGGCACCCCCCTTCAAGGTTGCCGAGTTTGATATAATGTACGGTACGGGAATTTCCCACATCGGTGAAATCATTGATGTCGGAACCGAGCTTGGTGTGATAAAGAAATCGGGCGCGTGGTTCTATTACGGCGAGTCCCGTTTAGGTCAGGGCAGAGATAATGTTAAGAAGCTGTTTGAGGATAACCCCGAGCTTGCCGAGGAAATCGAAAACAAGATAATGGCGGCAGTTAATGCCGACAGCAGCGCTCAGCCTCCCCTTTCCGAGGATGATGCCATTGAAATAATGCCCGAGGAGCCCACCGCAAGACCCCGCAAAACAATTGATATTGACATTGCGGTTGACGAATAATGAGGGTTATTCTCGTTAAAAAGGAAAAGGCGCACCTGACACGGGTTGCCTTTGCAGGCGGTACAGAGCTTTTGCTTGACCGCGAGGTCTGCGCGGAAAAGGGTTTGTGCGAGGGAACGGTAATTTCCGAGGCTGAGGTTGAGGAAATAAAAGGCTACTCGGACTATGTCAGGGCAAAAAACCGTGCGCTTTGGTATCTTGACAGGAGCGATTACACCGAAAAGGCACTCTATACCAAGCTTTTGCGCGCCGGCTTTGACAAGCGCGCCTGCGCCGCGGTGCTGGCACGGCTTGTGGAGCTTGGTGTGGTGGATGATGTCCGCTTTGCCGAGCGCTATGCCGAAAGGTGTGTGGAGTCAAACATCTCCGAAAGAGAAGCACTTAGCAAAATGCTTTCTAAGGGTGTGCCCTACGATATTGCAAAATCGGCGCTTGCCGACCTTGCACCTGATGAGGCGGCACAAATAGCCGCATTGATTAAAAAAAAGTATGCTTATAAGCTAACCTGTGAGAGGGGCACAGAAAAGGTTTTTGCCGCTTTGGTGCGGCGCGGCTTTTCTTACGGCGCAGTGAGAGAAGCGATGAAAAAATATAATGATGAGCTTGAATTTGGTGAGGAATACTAATGTATAAGGTTTGTATGGTATCGTTGGGCTGTCCCAAAAATCAGGTGGACGCCGAAATGATGCTGAGTCTTTTAAAGGAAGCAGAATTTGAAATCACCCCTGCCGAGGCAGACGCAGATGCCATAATCATTAACACCTGCGGTTTTATCGAGGCGGCAAAGGCAGAGGCTATCGAAAATATTTTAGAGGCGGCAGAATATAAGAAAAACGGCAACTGCAAGGCGCTTATAGTTACAGGCTGTCTTGCCGAGCGTTACCGCGATGATGTTACCGAGGAAATCCCCGAGGTTGATGCCTGTGTGGGGATAGGCTCAAACCAAAAAATCGGTGAAATTGTTAAAAGTGCGATTGAGGGTAAGCCCTACAACAGCTATGGCGAAAAAACCGATTTAAGGCTTGACGGTGACCGAATTTTAGGCGGTTATCCCTTCACCGCATACCTTAAGATTGCCGATGGCTGTGACAACTGCTGTACCTATTGCGCAATTCCCAAAATAAGGGGCAGAATGAGAAGCCGCACGGTTGAGTCCTGTGTGGCAGAGGCTCGGAAATTAGCCGATATGGGTGTTAAAGAGCTTATTGTTGTGGCGCAGGACACCACTGCCTACGGCACAGATATTTACGGTGAGCCCCGCCTTGCCGAGTTGTTAAGAGAGCTTTGTAAAATTGAAAAATTGGTATGGATAAGAACGCTTTACACCTATCCCGATAAAATTACCGATGAATTGCTTCAAACGGTTGCAAGCGAGCAAAAGCTTGTTAAATATTTTGACATTCCGCTTCAGCATGTAAACGGTGATATTTTAAAGGCTATGAACCGCAAGGGCGATGCCGAGAGCCTTTCGGCTTTGATTGACAGAATAAGGGAAAAAATTCCGAACGTTACCTTGAGGACTACATTTATCACAGGCTTCCCGGGTGAAAGCGAGGAGCAGTTCTGCGAGCTTGCAGAGTTTGTGAAGGAAAAACGGTTTGAAAGACTTGGCTGTTTCACCTACTCTGCCGAGGAGGACACCGTGGCGGCAACCCTGCCCAATCAAATTGACGAGCAGGTAAAGAACGACCGTATGGAACAGATTATGGAAATGCAGCTCACAATCGCTTCTCAGAAAAATGAGGAAAAAATCGGCACCGAAACAGAGGTGCTTATTGAGGGCTGGGACGATTATATAAAGTGTTACTTCGGCAGAACCCCTGCCGATGCCCCCGAGATTGACGGAAAAATATTTTTCCTTGCAGACCGCCCCTTGGTTATAGGCGATTTTGTGAGGGTTAGAATAAACGATATTATCGAATACGATTTGTTAGGAGAATTGATATGAAAATGAATACACCTAATAAGCTCACGGTTGCCCGAATGATTGCCACACCGATTTTCATGGCGATTATGCTGATAGAGGCTTTGCCCTTCCGTTATCTTATTTCTCTTGTGCTTTTTGCCGCCGCCTCCCTTACCGATATGATAGACGGTAAAATGGCAAGAAAATATAACCTTGTTACCGATTTCGGCAAATTTTTAGACCCCCTTGCCGATAAAATGCTCACTACCTCGGCATACTTAGGATTTATGTTCGTATTCCGCGGCACAGCATATAGCTGGCAGATGATTGCCATTGTGTTTATCGTTCTGTTCAGGGAATTTATGGTTTCCTCCTTAAGACTTGTAACCGTTTCCTCGGGCGGAAAGGTTGTTGCGGCAAATATGTGGGGCAAGGCAAAGACCGTGTCGCAGATGACGGGCATTGTTTTTGCGCTTTTTGCGTATGCTCTTATAGGTGATTTTTCTGTGGGCACAGCCGCTTTAAAGGAGATATTTGATATTATCATAATTGCCCTTTTCTGGCTTTCTGCCGTGCTTTGTGTGATTTCGGGCGGAATTTATCTTTTTGCCTGCAAGGACTTTATTGATCCTACCAAATAATGTAATAACTTTATCTACTCTAAGGAGTTGTTAGCTTGTTTGACAGAATTCGTGAGGATGTAAATGCCGTAAGGGAAAGAGACCCCGCCGCGCGCAGCTTTTGGGAGGTTTTTTTCCTTTACCCCGGTGTGAAGGCTATCAGAATGCACCGCAGAGCGCATTTTTATTATAAACACGGTATGCCCTTCCTTGCGCGGATGGTTTCCCAACGCGCGGTAAGGAAAACGGGAATAGAAATTCATCCCGGTGCTACTATCGGCAGACGCCTTGTTATAGACCACGGAACGGGTATCGTTATCGGTGAGACCACCGAAATCGGGGACGATGTGCTTATCTATCAGGGTGTTACCCTGGGCGGTACGGGTAAGGACACGGGCAAACGCCACCCGACAATAGGAAATAATGTAATGATAAGCGCAGGTGCCAAGGTTTTGGGGCCCTTTAAAATCGGGGATAATTCCCGTGTGGCGGCAGGGGCTGTCGTGCTTGAGGAGGTGCCGCCCAACTCCACCGTTGTGGGCGTGCCTGCAAGGGTTGTCCGTCAGGACGGAAAACGGGTGAACACACTCGACCAGATCCACATCCCCGACCCCGTTAAACAAAAAATGGATGCGTTGGAAAACCGCATAGCCGAGCTTGAACAGACTATAAGTAATTTTAAGGGAGACTGACTTTTATGAAAATTTTTAACACACTTACACGCAGTAAGGATGAATTTGTTCCGATTAATCCCGGTGAGGTTAAGATTTACGCTTGCGGTCCCACCGTGTATAACTATATCCACATAGGAAATGCAAGACCGCTTTGTGTTTTCGATGTTTTGCGCCGCTATTTCGAGTGGCGCGGCTTCAAGGTGAGCTTTGTTCAGAATTTCACCGATATTGACGATAAGCTTATAAGACGCGCAAATGAGGAGGGTATCACCGTACCCGAGGTTGCCGCAAGATATATAGACGAGTTCTGGACGGACGCTAAGGGACTTAATGTGCGTGAAGCAACCGTACATCCCAGAGCAACCGAAAATATTGAGCAAATTCAGGGCATAATTTCCTCGCTTATGGAAAAGGGCTATGCCTACGAGGCAGGCGGAGATGTTTACTACCGCGCCAAGAATTTTAAGGGCTACGGCAAGCTTTCGCATCAGCCCTTGGAGGATTTGGAGGCAGGCGCACGCATTGAAACGGGCGATATAAAGGAGGATCCGATGGATTTCTGCCTTTGGAAGGGTGCAAAGCCGGGCGAGCCCTTTTGGGAGTCACCTTGGGGTAATGGCAGACCGGGCTGGCATATTGAATGTTCGGCAATGGCTTGCAGATATTTGGGTGAGACTATCGACATTCACTGCGGCGGTCTTGACCTTATATTCCCCCATCACGAGAACGAGATTGCCCAGAGTGAGGCGGCAAACGGCTGTGACTTTGCGCATTATTGGATGCATAACGGCTTTATCAATGTTGATAACCACAAGATGTCAAAATCGTTAAACAATTTCTTTACCGTTCGCGATGTTGCAGAAAAATTCGGCTACGAGCCAATCCGTTATTTCCTTGTTTCCTCGCAGTACAGAAGCCCGATAAACTATTCGGTTGATATTATCGAGCAGGCTAAAAATTCCCTTGAAAGACTTTACACCTGCCGCGATAATCTTGATTTTGCCATTAAAAATGCTCCCGAGGGCGGCGAGGAGCCTGACTTTATAGAGCAACACAAAAACGAGTTCATAACCGCTATGGAGGATGACCTTAACACAGCAGATGCGTTGGCGGCAATATTTATGCTTGTAAGGGATATCAATACCGCCATCGCAAACGGCTCGGGTAAGGCAACTCTTACCGCCTGCGCAGATATTTTCGACCAGCTTACAGGTGTTTTAGGTCTGGTTTACAACCGCAAAACCGAAGCGCTTGACAGCGAGATTGAGGAGCTTATCGAAAAGCGTACTCTCGCGAGAAAGGCAAAGGATTTCAAAACAGCAGACGAAATCCGCGATAAATTAAAGGAAATGGGTATCGTTTTAGAGGATACTCCCCAAGGTGTTAAATGGAGCAGAAGCTAATAAAGCGCGAGCCTTTGGGCAGGGGCTTTTTCGTAAATGTTTCCCCCCACCACACCTTTGGCACCGATGCGGTGCTTCTGGCACACTTTGCCGCCGCACGCAAAAACGATTCGCTTGTGGATTTGGGCACAGGCTGTGGAATTATCCCTCTGCTTATGCTAAGGGACGGTAATTTAAAATCGGCTGTGGGTGTGGATATAAGCGAGGAAGCTACCGCTTTGGCACAAAAAACGGTTGAGGATTTAGGAATTGAAAATTTCACAATTCTTAGCAGCGACCTTAATGACCTTAAGGGCAAAACCGAATTTGGCAGACACACCCTTGTAACCTGCAATCCGCCCTACAAGGCGCCGCAGGCAGGGCTTAAAAATCCTGATAAAATTGAAATGGTTGCCCGACACGAGGTTGCCTGTACCCTGAGGGATATTGTCTCGGTCGGAGCAAGGCTTTTGCAGACCTCGGGCAGGCTTTGTATGTGTCACCGTCCCGAAAGACTTTCCGAGCTTATGTGCTTAATGAGTGAATATAAGGTTGAGCCTAAGAGACTAAGGCTTGTCTGTCAGCGAAAGGGTGAGGAGCCGTGGCTGGTGCTTGTTGAAGGCAGGCGTTGCGGGAAAACAGGGCTTAGAATTGAGCCTACCCTTTATGTTGAGGAAAACGGCGGTTTTTCGGACGAAATGATTGAAATTTACGGTGCTTACAAGGAGGCGTATCTTAAATGAGTGGCAGGCTTTTTGTTGTGGGGACACCCATCGGCAATCTTGGGGATTTCAGTCCCCGTGGGGTTGAAGCCCTTGAAAGGGCGGATTTCATCGCCGCTGAGGATACCCGAGTTACCGTGAAGCTTCTTAATCATTTTGATATAAAAAAAGAAATGCTTTCTTATTACGAGCATAATAAAAACGACAGAGGAAATCTTATTATTGAAAGGCTTTTAAAGGGTGAAAGCTGTGCCCTTGTGTCGGATGCAGGTATGCCCGCAATATCAGACCCCGGCGAGGATTTGGTGCGCACCGCCCGTGAAATGGGGATTGAGGTTGAGGCAGTACCCGGACCGAGCGCCCTTATAACCGCACTTAGTATTTCGGGAATGCCAAGCGGCAGATTTTGCTTTGAGGGCTTTTTGTCAATGAATAAGATAAGCCGCCGCCGCCATTTGGAGGAGGTAAAAAACGAGAAAAGAACCCTCATTTTTTACGAGGCTCCCCACAAGCTGCCTGCAACCCTTAAGGATATGCTCGCTTCCTTTGGCAACCGCGAAATTGCCATTGTGCGGGAGCTTACAAAAATCCACGAAACGGTTTTTAAAACCACCCTTGCAGAAGCGGCGGAATATTACACCGAAAACACCCCTCGCGGTGAATTTGTGCTTATAATACGGGGAGCAACCGAGGAAAAACGCGATTACACCCTTGAGGATGCCCTTGAAATAACCCAAAGGCTCATATCCGAGGGACAATCCACATCCTCCGCCGCAAAGGAAGCGGCAGAAATTACCGGAATTAAAAAAGGCGATATATACCGGGCTATAATCAACTGATATACTGATCGGGAAGTTGGTGCATATATGGAAACCGAAAATAAAGAGCTTGAAAAGACCGAATCGGAAAACGAGAAAAAGGGCAAAAAATGGCCGTGGATATTCACCGTACTTATTATTCTGGCGGTGATTGCCGCGATTATCGGCATAACAGCCGCCGTTGCAATGCGCTTCATTAAAAAGAATTTCAATTACAACTACAATGAAATAACCTCAAAGCCCGAGGACCTCGGTTTTGAGGAGGTTGTGGACGACCGCATTGTTAATATTGCGCTTTTCGGTATCGACACAAGAAACGAAAACTCCTTTTCGGGCAGGTCGGACTGTGTGATGATAATGAGCATAAACACCAAAACCGATAAGGTTAAGCTGATTTCGGTTTTGCGTGACACCCTTGTTCCGATAGATAAAAACGGAGTTACGGCATATAACAAGCTTAACAATGCCTATGCCTCAGGCGGACCCGAAAGGGCAATTAAAACCCTTAACACTGTTTTCGGGCTGGATATTTCGGAATACGCAACGGTTAATTTTTCGGGAATGGCAGAAATTATTGATGCGGTTGGCGGAATTGAAGCAACTGTTACCCAAAATGAGCTATCACTTCTTAATTCAGGTGTTTATGAGCATTGTAATATTTTGGATTTGGAATATAATGATTATAAGCTGGAAGCGGCAGGCACTCAGCATTTAAACGGTATTCAGGCGGTGGCTTATTCGAGAATAAGATATGCCGCAACTGCCGAGGGAACGACTAACGATTACGGCAGAACCGACCGTCAGCGTTATGTTTTAGGTCAGCTTTTTAAAAAGGCGACAACCCTTGAAAAATCACAGTATATGGGACTTATAAGGGCGCTTATGCCCTGCTGTGAAACTTCGCTTTCCTATTCGGAAATCTTTGATTTGGCGGTAGATGTTTTGCTTCAAAGTCCAAGCTTCAGCGAAACGAGAATACCCGACACGAAATACACAATGAAGGCGCCGAATGCAGGAGTAGGCTCGATTGTTTATTACGATTTGGGCTTTGCCGCCAAGCTTATACACGCCTTTATATATGACGACATAACCCCCGAGGCTTATATTGAAGCCAACGGGACAGAAAAAAATGATTGGTATTCCACAGGCTACACGCCGCCGGTTTTTAATCACGAGGATAAACAATAATAGGAGTATATATGAAAAACAGTAAGGACTTTGAATATAAATTTTCTATTGATGAGAGTAAAGCCGAGAGTAGCTCCCAATTTGAGGATATCGTCTCTGATTCGGCAATGAAAAATATCGCAGACAGTGTGGGTATAGCCCTTTCGTCCTTCACCGCCAAGGGACATTTCGCCAAAAAGCCGCGAGGCATTAAGGGCTGGTGGAGAAACCGCAAAAAATGGCAAAAGGCGACTATGATAACCTCACTTTCGGTTTTGTTGGTTTTATGCCTGCTTTTCGGCATAGTTAAAATATTATTTAATTATAATTATAATGAAATCACAAACAAGCCCGAGGAATTGGGCTTTGAAAATGTGATTGACAAAAACATTGTCAATGTTGCTTTGTTCGGTATCGACACAAGGGATGTTAATTCCTTTGACGGTAATTCGGACAGCATTATGATTTTAAGCCTTAACACCATAACAAAGAAGGTTAAAATCATTTCGGTTATGCGCGACACTCTTGTACCTATAACCTACAACGGAAAGACCACCTACGCAAAAATCAACAGCGCCTATCAGCGCGGCGGCCCCGAGCTTGCCATCAAAACCCTCAACAAGGTTTTCGGGCTGGATATTTCGGAGTACGCAACGGTTAATTTTTACGGAATGGTTGATATAATTGATGCGGTTGGCGGTATTGATGCCGAGCTTACAAAGGCAGAGGTGCAAAAGAATGACGGCACAAAGCGCGGAATAAACGGCTGTATCAGTGAAATTTGCGGCAGATTAAAGCTTGATGCCGAGGATTATTATATCTACACCGAGGGTAAGCACCACCTTAACGGCGTTCAGGCGGTGGCTTATTCAAGAATACGCTATGTTGCAAATATTTGGGGCACAAATAACGATTACGGCAGAACAGACCGTCAGCGTTATGTTATGGAACAGCTTTTCAATAAAGCCCTCACACTTGATAAATCGAAGTATGTGAAGCTGGCAAAATCTTTAATCCCCTGCAGTGAGACCTCCCTTTCCTATAAGGAAATAATGGGGCTCGCCTTTGACATTTTGCTTGCCTCCCCTACCTTTGAGCAAACCCGTATGCCACAGGCGGAATATCAGATGAACGGTCCCTCAGGCTACGGCTCGGTTGTGTATTATGACCTCGATTTCGGTAAGGATGTTATTCACGCCTTCATATATAACGATATAACCCCCGAGGCTTATGTTGAAGCTCACGGCATCGGGGATAAGGATTGGTACAGGGATATATTTGGTTATTACACTCCAAGCACTCCGAGTGAGGATGAACCCGACCCCGATAATTCGGGTGACGAAACTCCGAGCGAGCCCGCTGACCCCGACAATCCCGATCCGGGTGACGGGGAGCCTACCGACCCTGAGGAGCCTACCGACCCCGAAAATCCGGGAGACGAAACCCCGAGTGAGCCTGCTGACCCTGATAATTCGGGTGATGAAACTCCGAGTGAGCCAACCGAATCCGAAAACCCCGATGACGGTAGCGGCGGAGAGACAAGCACACCCCTCGAGGGTACAAATTAACAAAACAGGGCGTGTTTAATTGTTGAAAAACACCCGTATATTAGATTTGACAATACGGGTATTTTAATGTATTATATAGCTGATTAATGTTTTTATTAAATTTTTTAAATAGGAGATGGTTTTGTGGACGACAGTCCGGCGGGGAGTATTATACTCTTCGCGCTGCTGGTATTTTGCAGCGCTTATTTTTCAGGCACAGAAATTTCTTTGGCTTCGGTGAACCGTATTCACATGATGAGCCGCGCTTCAAAGGGTGTTAAGGGCGCCGAAAGGGTGCTTAAAATTCTCGAAAATTTTGACGAGGCTTTGTCGGTACTGCTTATAGGCAATAATGTCGTAAATATCGGCAGTGCAACCCTTGCAACGGTGTTGGCAACACAGATAAGCAGAGCTTATTCCCTGAGCGCGTCCGAAACGGCGGCAGTTGTAGCGGCATCAACCGTTATTGCCACGGTTGTAATTTTTGCTTTTGGTGAAATGCTTCCGAAATGCTTTGCACATTCCTGCAACGAACGCTTTGCAGAGCTTGCTTCTGCACCGCTTCTTGTTTTGATGAAGCTTTTAAAGCCTTTGGCGATTATTTTCACGGGTATTTCCTCGCTTGTTTCTAAACCTTTCAGGCGTTACACCGAGAAACAGGTCACTATGACCGAGGAGGAGCTTACCGACATAGTTGAAAATATATCCGAGGAGGACGGCTTTGACGAGGATACCGGCGAATTGGTTAAATCGGCTTTGAGGTTTTCCAATTCTAAGGCGGAGGAGGTTATGGTGCCTTGGGACAGTGTGCTTAAAATTTCCACTGTCTACAAAACCCCTCAGATACTTGAAATTGTTAAAAATTCGGTACATTCACGAATCCCCGTGGTGGACCGTAACGGAAGCGTTAAAGGGATTTTACATATAAGAAAATTCCTTAAGGCTTATACCAAATCCAACCATAACATAATTTTGGCAAGTGTTATGGATTATCCCTATTTCGTATATTCCGAAACCCCCATTGATGAGGTGCTTGCAGAAATGAGCAATCACCGCAGGAATTTAAGTATTGTCCGTGACCGCGAGGGCGAAATTGTCGGAATTCTTACTGTTGAGGATATTTTGGAGGAGCTTGTCGGCGAAATCTACGATGAGGACGATGTAGGAGGTGCCGACAAATGAGTGGTGCATTAAGATATATAGCCATTGCATTGCTTGTAATGGTTTCGGCATATTTTTCGGGCACAGAAATTGCCTTTGCAAGCGCTAACCCTGCCCGACTTAAGGCAAAACGGCAGGAAAGCAATAGTCTGGCATTAAGACTTGCCTGCAGGATTATTGATAATCACGACAGTAATCTGGGCGCCATTTTAATAGGCAACAATCTTGCCAATATGGCATCCTCCTCAATCGCAACACTTATTGTGATTGATCTTTTCGGCAGTGACGATTATGTCTGGGTTGCCACATTAGTTATGACGGTGCTGGTTTTGATTTTCGGTGAAATCGTGCCTAAGGTTATCGCAAAGCAGACTGCAGAGCAGTTTTGTGTTATTTCAGCAATCCCGATATATATTATCGGTGTTGTTTTAAAGCCTGTGCTTTGGGTTATAATGGGCTTTGTGAATTTGGCTTCAAGGCTTTGGCAGTCAAGCGTTAGTGACAGCGATGCCGTTTCTCAGGATGATCTTGAAAATATAATCGACATTGTAGAGGACGAGGGCGTGCTTGACGAGGAGCAGTGCGACCTTTTGCAAAACGCGCTCGATTTTGATGAGGTCTTGGCTTATGAGATTATAACTCCGCGTGTTGATATGGAAGCCTTGGATATTCGCGATCCTTATGAGGTTAATGTGCGGAAAATTTCCGAATGTCCCTATTCAAGAATGCCTGTTTTTGAGGATACACCCGATAATATAATCGGTGTTTTGCACCTCAACCATTTTTACAAGGCTTATGTTGACTCTCAAAGGGTGAATATCAGGGAGCTTTTATTACCTGTTATAAGCGTTCATAAAACAATGCCCCTGCCCGATGTGCTCGATAAAATGAAAGAAAACAAGGCGCATCTTGTGGTTGTGCTTGATGAATACGGCGGCACAATGGGTATCCTCACCATGGAGGATGTATTAGAGCAGCTTGTCGGTGAGATATTTGATGAGACGGACGAGTTTGAAAGAGAGTTTGTTTGTATTGATGACACTCATTTTGAGGCAGACGGCGATATGCGCGTTTATGATTTCTTTGATGAGTTTGACATTGATATTGATGATGAGGAAAGCCTTGAGGGTGATACCGCAACCATCGGAGGCTGGGTTGTTTCCATGCTGGACGGCGAGGCGGAGGAGGGTGACAGCTTCACCTTTGAAAATCTGCACATCACCGTTATGAAGGCAGACGGAGTGCGCATTGAACGCATCTCGGTTGAGGAGCTTCCTGATGAGAATGAGGAAGACGAGGAATAATTTACTCCACCCAAAGAAACGAAAAATGGGGCTGTAAAAAAACTCAATTACCTTAAAAGCCCATAAGATAAACCAACCTAATAAAAAAATGCGGAAAAGGTGAAAAAACAAACTTTTTCCGCATTCTTAATTTTTAATCATCGTATTTGAAATATAAATTATAATTTATTGGGGTTGTTCGTATGGGACGATGTGGGCATCGTCCCATACAAAAGGTCAATTTAATTAGCGCGCTAAACTATAATTTAGATACATTTACTCCATCGGGGTATTAGGTTGTGATTTTGCAGAATAAAAAGGCGGATTGACCGCCGCGGCACGCGGCAAACTATAATTTGTCGCCCTCTTATATTTCAGAATTTAACATCAACAAATGCGGGGAAATGGTCGGAGAGAGGCATATAATAGTTTGGATAATAGCGGTCAAAGCGCAGTACCGAATTTTCGGGTATGTATTTAAAAAGGATATGGTCGATTGATTGGGAAAAATCCTCCGGAAAATAGGGCTTGTAGCCATCGGCATAGCAGTAATGAAAGCCGTTTGTCTGGTCGGCATATTCGGTTGCAATGTCGTGCCCGTGCAGAAATCCGCGCCCGAAAGCGGCGCGAAGCGCCTGAGAATTATAAACAGCATTAAAATCCCCGACAATAACCGCAGGACAGTTGTATTGCCTTGCAAAGGCTTCCACGCAGTCAAGCACCTTGCCAAGCTGATATTCGCGCGCCTCGTCAGAGCCTGCCTGATAGTAAGGGCTTTCGGGGTCGCTGTCCATCCACCAAAGATGGGTTGAAGCGAAAACAAACTGTTTTCCGCTTGCCTTTGTGCGGAAAATCGCAACGGTATAGGATTTGGTTTTCACATTGTTGAATTCACCCACAAGCCCGGGAATATCGGCATCGTGATAGGCGAAAAAGGAATTTACAAGCTCCAGCTTTTCAGGCTTGTAAGCAATGGGTGTGTCAGCACCCCAAAGAAAGGCATAATTTTTATTCTTTTCAGAAAGATTTTGGGCAAGCTCGGCAAGCATCAGGGGAGAAACCTCCTGCAAGCCCACAACATCGGGGTCAAGCTCGCAAAAAACGCGGGCGAAGCCCTTTGCCCTCGCAGAAGCCGAGCAATCTTCTTCAAGAATTGCCCATTCAGGCTGATTTTCATCACACCGCCACTGATTATTTGTCATCAACCTTAACTTTTCCATTTCAGCACCGTCCTTTTATGCTTTACACTAAGTATAACCGCATACACAAAAAATAGCAAGCTTAAACAGTTGCAATCCTGTGACTTAAATGGTATATTGTAACAGAGGAGGGTTTTAAATGAAAAAACTGTTTGCAATTATAATAGTAGTGGTTTTGATTTGCGCGGTTGTGCCCTTTACCGCTTTTGCCGCTGAGGAGGAGCTTTATTACGGGCGCTCCAAGCTGTTCTCCATGGCGAATGGTGAAAAGCTTGTCGCGGCATACGATGCAATATGCCGCGGTGTGGCAGAAAAGGAAAGCTCCATTGATTTGTGGAAATACGGTATTTCGGTAGAGGAGCTGAAAATGGTATACGCAATTTACCGAAATGACCGTCCGGAGCATTATTGGCTTCCCGGCAGTTATATATATTCTTTTTCCGGCTCAGCGGTAGTACAAATCAAATTTTCCTATCTTACCGGCTTTGACCACACCCTCTTTGAAGCAGCGACAGCAGAGCTTTTGACCGCCGCCGAGGGGAAAACCACCGATTATGACAAGGCGATTGCTTTGCACGATGCCTTGGTAAAGCATATCACCTATGACGGGAGCGCCGCCAATGCCCACAACGCCTATGGTGCTATTGTTGGTAAAAGGGCGGTTTGCGAGGGCTATGCCGAAGCATATCAATATCTGCTCGGCTTGGTAGGTGTTCAGGCTTACACTGTTACAGGCGAAGGTGACGGCGTACCCCACGAATGGAATTTGGTGCGGCTTGACGGTAAATATTATTACACCGATTTAACATGGGATGACCCGATAGGTCTTGACGAGGATACTAAGCCGATTTTTTACGCTTATTTTAATATCAGTACCGCCGTCTTGCAGGAGGATCACATCATAGATGACACATACGGCATTTTGCCCTATTGTGAAAACTCATTGTTTAATAAGGATTATGTCGCGCTGACAAGCTATACGGTTGACGGTGTTGCCGCCGCCTTTAAAAAGGTTGATAATTTGCGGATTGCCCGGATTTATTATAACGGCAGTCAGACCGATAATTTTAACGAGTGGTTGCATGAGAACTATAGTGAGGTTGCAAAAAAGATTGGAGTTCCTGATGATGCAAGTATGCTTTCTCACGGCAGAGAGCATTATGTGGTTATTACGGTTTCCTCCGAAAGCGCAACCCTAAGCGGAAGCATAAAATCCCTCGGGAAAGAGGGAGAAATCACCGTTTTACTCTTTAAAAGCGGTGAAAATGAGCCTAAATATAAAACGGTTGTAAACGGCACCACCGCCACCGAGTACAGCTTTTCAAATATTGCCTGCGGTACCTACACGGTGAGGGTTATAAAGGCTGACCATATATTATATGAGGGTGTTGTAACCGCAAAAAATGCGGCAGTTAAATATAACATAGAGCTTAAGCACTGCGGTGATGTGACGGGTAACGGCAGGCTTGACGCCGCCGACCTTACCGAGCTTACAAGGGTGCTGTTGGCTCAAAACGAAATGGCTGACTTTGATGTTGACGGCAACGGGGTAATCAATATTCTTGATTTAATCCGCATTAAAAGACACCTTGCGGAATAGAAACGGAAAAACAAACAAAACGCGGCAGAAGTGTGAATTGGCTTCTGTCGCGTTTATATTTTAAAGCAGATAATAAGGCATTTCTTTTGTCAGAGAAATTGCCTCGAATTTGGCTTCGCGGATAACATCGTGCTTGGGGGAAACGGCATTAAGCTCTTTAAAAATAGCAGAAGCCGCCTTTTTGTTTTCCACCGGAATTACCACCGCCGAAAGCTGTTCTGTTTTAAGCTCAACAGCCGCCGCCACGCGCAAATGACCGTCCAACAAATAAAGGTCGTTTTTCTGTGTGCGGGCAATCAAAAGCGGCGATATAACACCTGCCTTGCGAATACTTGCCACAAGGTCGGCAGGGGCGGTGCCTCGGTCTGCGGCTTGCGGTGTGAGATACTTGATACTCTTAAGCTCCACCGGAATCAATGTGCTTGTCGGCATTTTGGGTTTCGCTGTTGGTGTGCTGTGCGCCGAGGTTACAGAGCCGGCGGCGCGGGCAATACTACTTTTTCCTATTGACAAGGGAAAGCACCTCCTCGGTTAAATTGCGATATTCTTTAGCGCTGCGTGCGCTCGGCTTGTGTGCGGCAACGGGCTTGCTGTTGTCCTGCGCCCATTCAATTGAGCTGTCAACACGGATATAGCTGTCGAAAAGATAAACTCCGTCTGTGGAGGACAAAGCCTCCATTGTTTGGCGGAAATAGTTTTTCCGTTCGTCAACCTTGGTCACGGCAACGCCCAAAAGGGATAAATCGGGGGAAATCTCGCAAACGGTGGAGAAAAACTCAAGCATATTTGCAAGCCCGAAAAGTCCCCACGGGCTGGCTTCAACCGGAATCATCAGATAATCCGAAGCGCAAAGCAGGTTCATCACCCAGCCGCCCAGGGTTGGGGGCGCATCAATAAGAATAAAATCATATTTTCCGCTGTCCTTGACCGATTGCAGACATTTTTTCAGGATAAATTCCCTTTGCCATTTGGTGAACAGCTCGTATTCGATGCCACTCATCAGGGAGGACGAAACGATAAGGTCAAGTCCCTCATAGTCGGTAGGCATTATGTAATCATCAAGAGCCTTTTGCTCCTTTATTGCGGTATAAAGATTGTTTCCGTTTTGCGCGGCTTCAAGCACCTTGTCCTCCGAAAAGAAGCAGAGGGATAAATTCATCTGCATATCGCCGTCAATAAGCAAAACGCGGTAGCCCTTTTTGGAAAGCTCGTACCCCACATTACAGCAGGTGGTGGATTTTCCGCTTCCGCCCTTGTTGTTGGCAAAGCACAGGGTTTTTGTTTTTTTCAATATTAACACCCTCATTCCTGAGTATTATTACCATTCTTATATTAGCTGTTTTCCGCCTAAAAGTCAATATTTTTAATCAAACGAGGAATTTGATTGTAGGGGACGATGCCCACATCGTCCCCTACAAAAGATAATTTCAATTATATGTATAATTAAGTTGTAAAAAATATAAAAGTGTGTTATACTAATCTTGCTACACATTTTGAATATGCCTAATTGAAGGGAATACTATTGGTAAAAATGTATTCTCTACCCTTTAATTAGGCAAAATGTGTAGCAACATTCAGAGATGCATTTTTCGGTGTGTCTCTTAATGGGGCACACTTTTTTATTTTTGCACACAAATTAGTTGTAATAAGCATAAAAGTGTGATATACTAACTTTGCCAAACGAAATTTCATATTTTTTTGAATCTAACTAAAGCGGTGTATTTTTATCTTTAATTAGGTAAAAATACAAATGCTCTGTTTCTGCATACACCTGCTTAGGTTAGAGATGTTGAAATTTTGTTTGGCGACAATTCGGAGCTATGTGTTTTTCGGTGCGTGGCTTCGGTTGCGCACTTTTTTATTTTTGCACACAAATTAGTTGTAATAAGTATAAAAATGTGATATACTAACCTTGCGACACAACTTAATATTTTGACGAACCATGGGAAAAGTATTTTTATCTCGGTAAAAATGCATTCTCTTTTTTGGCTTTCTCTTGTGGTTTGTCAAAGTTGTGTCGCAGCAATCGGAGTTTGCGTTTTTCGGTGCGTAGCTTCGGTTGCGCACTTTTTTATTTTTGCACACAAATTAGTTGTAATAAGTATAAAAATGTGATATACTAATCTTGCTACACATCTTAATATGCACATTGTTAGGGAATACTATCGGTAAAAATGTATTCTCTCTCCCTGACTTTGTGCAGATGTGTAGCAACATTGAGGGATGCATTTTTCGGTGTGTCTCTTAATGGGGCACACTTTTTTATTTTTGGGGAGGAAAAGGAAAATGTCAAAGTTATATGATTTTGAATTTGGAAAATTGCAGGCGGAATTCAGAAAAGACAAAAAACAGTTTGTATTGAATGTTCTTGAGAAAAAAGAAAAGTATTTCCAAAGGCTATTCAATCATTATTGCAGTTACCCTAAACTCAAATTCCAAGAGGGGGAATTTTTGATGTCGGTAGCAGTATTTGATGATTTGAGTTTTATCTATATACAAGTTCCCGAGCCAAGATATTTCGATTTTCCTCAAATATATTCTGTTGCGTACTGTCTTGTGTATAAATTAGTAGATGACGAAATTGAGCCTATAGAGATTTATAATATAGAGCATTCCACATTCGGAACTTCCTGCATTGGACATTCAAGCGAAAAAGGACACAAAAATTTTGGAGAGATAACCGAGACAATAGAAGGAAATATAGAAATTGTTCGGGATATTGTTCTTGGCAAAATAAAGCCGATTACGGGTACATATTAACAGCGAAAATTTTGATTTTTCACAAGGAGAAATGGGGTATGACGGTTACATTTTTCGGGCACAGAATGATAACTAATGAAATAAAATCCGAATTAATTGCCGTTTTAAAGGATTTAATAGAGCAAAAACAAGCGGATACCTTTTATGTCGGCAATCAGGGCGGATTTGACCGTACCGTCATAAGCTGTCTGAAAGAACTCAAAAGGATATATCCGCACATCAAGTATTATGTTGCGCTTGCCTATGTGCCCGGGAAAAAAGACGAGTATGAATACCGCGATTTTGAGAACACAATATACCCTGCAGTGCTTGAAAAAACACCGCCGAAATTTGCCATTGACAAAAGAAACCGATGGATGATAAGCAAAGCCGACTGTGTTGTGACCTAT
>JAFWAC010000034.1 GCA_017507805.1 Clostridia bacterium | reverse complement strand
TCGGAATCGAACCAACGACACGGGGATTTTCAGTCCCCTGCTCTACCGACTGAGCTACAGAGGCAAATGGCGACCTGGATGGGGCTCGAACCCACGACCTCTAGCGTGACAGGCTAGCGTTCTAACCAGCTGAACTACCAGGCCATGTGGTGGGAACAACAGGGCTCGAACCTGTGACCCTCTGCTTGTAAGGCAGATGCTCTCCCAGCTGAGCTATGCTCCCACATGACCGCGCCTGGTTTGCTATCACTCACCGGCGACAAGCATTATATTACCACAAGTGTTTTGCTTTGTCAAGATATTTTTTTAAATTTTTTTAATTTTTTTCGGATTTTATTTTTTCGATTTCCTCAGGGGTGAAAATATAGCTTTCTCCGCAAAAATGACACTTAACCTCGGTATCGGTTTCGCTTGCCGCCATCTCGCTTAAATCATCATAGCTGAGCCCTGCCAGAATACCTTTTATTTTTTCTCTCTCACATTTACATTTATATTCGGGATATTCGGTATATAGAACCTCGGTTTCAAAGCCTGCCAATACCTCACGCACAATTTCCTCGATATCCTTGCCTTGCTCTAAAAGCTCGGTGACGGGGCGCGCCTTACTCAAATTCTCCTCCAGGCGAGTTATAATCGCATCATCCGCCATGGGCAGAAGCTGGATTATATATCCGCCTGCCTTTTTAACCGAAAGGTCGGTATCAACAAGCACGCCCAATGCGCAAGCAGTGGGTATCTGCTCGCTTGTGGCAAAGTAGGAGGTTATATCCTCGGCAATCTCACCCGAAACAATCGGGACAAAGCCGTTATATGGCTCCTTAAGTCCCAAATCCTTTACAACGAAAACATTTCCCGCTGTGCCCACAGCGCCCGAAACATCGAGCTTGCCGTTTGGCTTCAACGGAATTTCCACTATCGGATTAACGGCATAGCCGCGCACATTACCGACAGAGTCTGCTGATACGGTTATAGCGCCTGTCGGGCCGCCACCGTCAATTTTAATTGATATGGTGTTTTTGGCTCCCTTGAGCATATTGCCCATCATTGCGCCGGCGGTAAGCAGTCTGCCGAGTGCGGCAGTAACCACCGCGCTGGTTTTATGAAGCTGCTCCGCACGGGCTACGATATCGGTACTGTCAATAGCGGAAACGGCAATACTGCCGTCACTTGTTATACATCTTATAAGCTTTGCCATTGTTAAAAATCACTCTACTTTTCTGGTAACATATATTGCTCTTTCGCTTGTTTCGGTCAAGGGGGCTTCGGTCATATCCTCAAAAACCGCCAAAATTTCAAGACCTGCTTTTTTCAAAGCGGCGGCTAATTCCTCGCTTGTATAGGCGCGCTCGGAAAATTCCTCACTGTAACGGGTGTAGCTGTCTCCCGTTTTTTCAAAGAAATCAAGAGATATATCTACAATATTGCTTTTGGGATTATATTCATTTGCCCAGACACAGTAAATATTTTCTCTGTCAATCACAAAAATATTATCGCTTAAAATTTCGTGGTGCTTGTATTCGGTATTAACATCGAAAATGAAAAGCTTTTCAGGCTCCAAAAAGAGGGAAACCCTTTGGAGCGCACGGCAAAGCTTTTTGTAATCGGTAATGTGATTAAGACTGTCAAGACAGCAGATTGCACCGTCAACAGTGCCGTAAAGGTCAAGCTCCTCTGCAGGTTGGCAAAGGAAAAGCACATCGGTGCCCATTTCTGCCGATTTCTCCCTTGCAATGCCGAGCATTTCCTCTGACATATCTACCCCGATAACCTCACAGCCCAAGCGGTCAAACTCGTTGGAAAAGCCGCCCGTACCGCAGGCAACATCCAAAAGGAGTGTCGGCACGCTTCCGTATTTTTTGAAAAGCCGCATTAAATAGGCGGTGCGCTTTTTATAATCCACATCGTACATTAGCTCGTCATAAAAGGCGGCAAAATTATTATACATTTTATTTTAGCCTTTCAAAAGCGGTTTTAAAGCCCTCGTTTATAGAACGGCTTACTCGGCTTATAGTGGCGGTGCTGGCGCCGGTTTTTTCGATTATTTCGTTATACACGCATTTTTCATTCAGCATCTTTGCAACGGCAAAGCGCTGGGCGATTGCCTGAATTTCCTTAGGGGTGCAGGCATCACTGAAAAAGGCATAACACTCCTCGCGGTTTTTAAGGGTTAAAACAGCATCAAACAACAGGTCGGCAAAATCGTTTCTTTCCATTTGCGGATACCTCTTTCTTAAATTTCACTCTAATTTTAACACATAAAAGTATTAAAGTCAATCAGACAAAGATATATCTTGAAATTTAATATTACTGCTTGAATAAGAGACGAAAAAATGTTACACTAAAGAGGATTAAAAAAAGTGAGGCTTTTTTGTATGAAAACTGTTAAAATACTGCACTGCGCAGATATACATATAGGTGCTGCCGAAAGCTTTTTGGGCGCCGCCGCCGAAAAGCGGCAGTTTGAAACACTGCTTACCTTTGAAGGAATAGTTGACCTGTGTCTTGAAAAGGGGGTACAGCTTCTCGCAATTTCGGGCGACCTTTTTGACAGTAACCGTATACCAACCCGTTTTGTAGATGCGGTTTTTGAAAAGCTTGCCTCTGCCGCGCCGTTAAGGGTGGTGTTTGCGGCAGGAAATCACGATCCGTTGGATGCGGAGTCGCCCTTTCTTAACCGCACCTTGCCCTCAAATCTCACGGTTTTGTCAACCGAGGATGAGGCGGTTATTTTTGAGGATATTGGCGTTAGGGTGTGCGGCAGGTCGTTTGCAAGCGGCTTTCTTAAGGGTGAGCCGAATTTCAAGATACCCGTTAAGGCTGACGATTACATAAATATAATGGTACAGCACGGTGAGCTTCGCAGTGATCCGGGCTCGAATTATAATTCCATAACACCCGATTTTGTTAAAAATTCGGGTATGGATTACATTGCGTTAGGTCATGTTCATAAAAGAAGCGAAATCGGCAGAATGGGTAACACCTTTTTTGCATATTGCGGATGTCCCGAGGGGCAGGGCTTTGACGAGCTTGACCGTAAGGGAGTGTATATGGGCAAAATCGGCAAAGGGGTATGCGATTTAGAGTTTGTACCCGTTTCAAAGAGACAGCACATACATCAAAAAATAGATATAACCGATTGTGACGGCGGCATAGCCGAATATATTTCGGGTGAATTGCGCTCGCTTTACGGTGAGGGCTACGGTGAAAATCTTTATAAAATAGAGCTTGTCGGCAGTATCTCTACCGAAAGGGATGTAAATTTGTCCGAAATCGGAGCAAGGCTTTCACAGGAGCTTTATTTTGTGAAGCTCAAGGACAGCACAGAATGTATTATAGATACCGAGGGCTTGGCAAAGGAAACCTCGCTTAAGGGTATTTTTGTGAAAACAATGCTTGAAAGAACGGCAAACGCACCCGAGGATGAACGCCACCTTTACCGCAAGGCGCTCAAATTAGGGCTTAAGGCTTTTTCGGGGGAGGTTAAGTACAGTGAGGATTAATTCGGTTTATATTTCGGCTTTTGGCGGAATTAAGGACAGGAAAATAGATTTTGAGGACGGCTTTAATGTTATTTACGGTGATAATGAGAACGGCAAATCAACCCTGATGGCATTTATAAAAATGATGTTTTACGGTAGCGAGCGCGGCTCGTCACAGATAGCTAAAAACATCCGCAAAAAGGCGGCTCCGTGGGACGGCTCGCCAATGGCAGGAAGCATCGATTTTGAACATTCAGGTAAGCGTTATCGCCTTGAAAGGGAGTTCAGAACCTCCAATTCGACCGACCGTGTAACACTTTTTAATCTTGATTTGGGAGAAAACAGGGCGGTTGCAGGTGATGTCGGCAGAGAGTTTTTTGGCCTTTCCGCCGCCGCATTTGAGCGCAGTGTGTTTATTGGACAATCGGGCTTTCCCGAAAGTGATGCCGCCGCCGAAAGTGAGATAAATGCAAAGCTTTCAAACATTGCCTTGACGGGAGATGAAAGCATATCCTACGATACGGTATTTTCTCGACTTGAAAAGGCAAAAACCGCACTAAAATCCAAAAGCGGCAGGGCAGGGGAATACGATAAAAATATAAAAGCGGCTTCGGAGCTTAAAGCCCGACTTGAAGCCGCTAACGGTCAAAAACAGCAAGCAACGGCTAAAATTTCGGAGCTTAAGGCAATCAACTCTGAGCTTCAAGGACTTGAAGCAAGGGCGGCAGAGCTTAAAGACCGACTTGCAGACGGTCAGAATATACTGAGCGCAAAAAAAATGCAGGAGCTGCTTGATACCAAGGCAGAGCTTGATGCCTTGAACGAGGGATTATTGCTTTCGGACGGGAGTGTTGCAGATGATATGTATCTGCGCAAGCTTAACTTCTGTATTGGCAAGCTTAAAACTGCCTCGCAAAAGGCTGAGGCAAAGCGTGCAGAGGCTGAAAGCCTGAAAAGAAGCATTGATGCCGGTCTTAATCCGCCCGAGGATGCAAATCCCGAAACAAAAGAGCGCCTTAATAAAGAGCTTGAGCAGTTAAAGGCGCAAAAGGAGCAGGTGCTGTCTGCCCAAGAAGCAATGGCTAAAGAAAAGGCGGCTCTTTCGATGGAGCCTCCGCAAAAGAATGGAACAGTCTTTTTGGGGGCGGCTGTCGTGTTGCTTCTCGCCGCAATTCTTCTGGCGGTGGGACTCACTTTTGTTGTAAAGTCACCGATTAATTTTGTAATAGCCTTGCCCTTTGCGGTATTGGGCGGTGTGTTGGCGGTTATTTATTTTAAAGCTCGCAGTACCGCCGCAAAAAAAGCGGCTTTGAGACTGCAGACAGAGCAGGAGCTCACCCAAAGGGAAAACGGGCTTAAAGAGCAGGAAAAAAGGCTTAACGGTGAAATATTTGAGAAAACACTCAAAGCAGAGGCAATAAGCACCGCACTTTCAAGCAGTGCCGCCGTTGTGGAAAATCAGCTCAAACAGCTTGCGGTTACGGAAGCCGAGGTTGCCGCCTTAAATTCTGCCGAGGCATCGGAAGGACAAGAGCTTGCCGCACTTTTCGGGAAATACAGGTTTGCCGACAGCCTTGACCGTATTTTGGAGCTTACCGATGAGCTTGCGCGAAAAATCGAAAAGCAGAAGCAATTAAAGGAAAGAATGAGGTATATTTCTCAGGATTTGGGCGGAATGTCCTGTCAGGAGGCGGCTGAAAAATTAAAGGATATAGACAGCTCTGCGGAGCCTGCGGCTGATTTTGAAGGTCTTAATGCAGAATATCAGACGCTTATTTCCGCGATAACCGATAAAAAAACCGCCGCCGCAACCCTTGTGGCGGAGCTTAAGAGCCTGCAACAAAGGTCGGAAAATCCCGAAAAGCTTTATGATGAATTGGAGCTGCTTAATAAAAAAATCGAGGCTCAGCAGGAGTTTTGCGAGGTGGCAGATATTGCGATGCAGGCTTTGGCTGACAGCTTTGTTGAGGTGCGCCGCGGCTACGGCTCGGTTTTAGAGAGCAAAGCAGGCGAGATTTTTGCCCGAATTACAAACGGCAAATACGGACAGCTTGGAATTTCAAAAGCCTTTGATATTACCGTTACCCAAAACGGAGCCTTTGGCAGTCGGGAATTGGCATATTTGAGCAGCGGAGCCTGCGACCAGGCATATCTCAGCCTTCGTCTTGCACTTTCACAGCTTATTTGCGGCAATGCTGAGCCATTACCCATAATGCTGGACGATGCGCTGACACAATATGACGACAGCCGAATGAAAGCTGCGCTTGAGTTTTTGAGTGAATATTCAAAGGAATATCAGATTATAATGTTTACCTGCCACAAGGCGATTGGCAACTCTGCCGAAGCCTTGGGCGCAAGACTTCAAAATATTAAAAAAGGTGATTAAGCAATGAATATAGCCTTTTATACATTGGGCTGTAAAGTAAATCAGTATGAAACACAGGTTATGCGTGAGGGCTTTGCCGCATTGGGGCATACGCCTGTGCCTGAGGGCGCGCCCTTTGAGGTTGCGGTTATAAATTCCTGCACCGTCACTGCCGAGAGCGACCGCAAAACCAGACAGCTTTTTCATAAGCTGCGCCGCGAAAATCCAAACGGTGTAATTGTACTTACAGGCTGTATGGTACAAGCATTTTCCGATGAGGCAAAAGCCGCTTGCGATGCGGATATAATCGTGGGTAATACCGATGTGAGCAAAATCATCACCTTGACGCAAAGGTTTTTAAAAGACGGCAAAAAAATATTTGAGATTGCGCCCCATGAAAAAAACGAGGTATTCAATACCCCGAATATAACCGACTTTGCCGAGCGCACCCGCGCATATATGAAAATTGAGGACGGTTGTGACCGTTACTGCACCTATTGTATTATACCCTATGCAAGGGGCTTTGTGCGGTCTAAAAGCAGACAGGATATTTACCTTGAAGCAGAAAGGCTCTCACAGCAGGGCTTTAGCGAGCTTGTGCTTGTGGGGATAAATCTCACCTCCTACGGTAAGGACGGAGGGCTTGACCTTTGTGATGCGGTGGAGGCGGTATGCTCGGTTGAGGGCATAAAAAGGTTAAGGTTAGGCTCATTAGAGCCCGACCATATAAGCGATGAAATGCTTTTAAGATTTAAAGCTCAGCCGAAATTCTGTCCGCAGTTTCATTTGTCATTACAATCGGGGTGCGATGCAACCCTTAAACGGATGAATCGCCATTATGACACGGCATTTTATGAGGACCTTGTCTTCCGCATAAGAAAAATGTTCCCCGATGCCGCAATAACTACCGATATTATGGTTGGATTTGCAGGGGAGACCGAGGAGGAATTTGCCGAAAGTTTGGCATTTTTCAAAAAAATGCAGTTCGCCCGCGCCCATGTGTTTTCATATTCGCGCCGAAAAGGCACTGTTGCCTACAATCTGCCGGGGCAGGTTTCAAATTCGGACAAAAAACTGCGTAGCCGTATATTGTCTGCTGCGGCGGCAGAAGCAGAAGCAGAGTTTTTAAAGGCACAATGCGGCAAAAGTGTTTCGGTTTTGTTTGAAACAGGTGAGGGTGATGTGTATTACGGCTATACCGCTAACTATTTAAGGGTTTGTGCACAGTCGGAGCATGACCTTTGCGGAAAAATTGCTGAGGTGGAGATATTATCTGCCGAAAAAGATTATTGTATAGCAAAAATCAATTGATAATATATGAGGTGTTTTTATGAAAATCAATGTTGTAAGCTTTAACATCCGTTGCGGTAATGATCCGGACGGCAACAGCATCCCCGAGCGCGCTCCGCGTCTGAAAAAAATATTATCCGATTATGATGCAGATATTATAGGCTTTCAGGAATACACTCCGCTTTGGGAGCCGTTTATAACCGAATATTACGGTGAGGACTACGAAATATTTAATATGTACCGCGCCGAAAAGGAACGGGAATCTGCTCCGATGCTCTGGAAAAAGAAAAGCTTTCAGTGCATAAAAAGAGGATATTTCTGGCTGTCGGACACACCCGAGGTTTCCTCTAAGGGCTGGGATGAGTTATTTGACTGCTACCGTATATGTATGTGGGCGGTTTTAAAGCACAGAGAAACAGGCAAGACCTTTTGCTATATGAATACCCATTTCGGCTTTGGCGATGACGGACAGATTAAAAGCGTTGAGCTTATAAACAAATACCGCAAGGAAATTTCAGATTTCCCCACCTTTATAACGGGTGACTTTAATATGACACCCTCTATGCCGGCATACAAAAGAATGACTGAATATTTTACCGATGTGAATGCCGTTACGGCTAAGGATATGCGCACAACCTATCACGGTTATCACAAAAAAGAGGTTGACGAGCATATAGATTATTGTTTCGTGGATGACAGCATAATACCCATTTCTTACGAAATGATTGAAACGGCGGTGGACGGTAAATATCCGTCTGACCACTATGGAATTATTTCGGTTATTGATATAAAATAAAGACAAAGCTTTCGGCACGCTTCATTACAGGGTGTACCGAAAGCTTTATTTTTTGTATTTTTGTTGATACTGCTTGGGCGAAAGACCGAATTTGGCCTTGAATACTGAGCTGAAATATGAAGCGGAGGAATACCCAAGCATTGAAGCGACCTCCTCGACCGAAGACTTTTCCTCCTGTAAAAGCTCTGCGGCATGCTCCAAACGGATACGGTTGCGGTATTCTAACGGGGTGCTTCCGACTGTCTCTTTAAACACACGCAGAAAGTGGTATTTACTCATATTACATATCGCGGCATATTCTGCGAGGGAAAGATTATCGGTATAGTGTCTGTTCATGTGCTGTATAGCCCTTGCAATACGGTAAAAATTTTCCGTTTCTGGGCGGTTTGCGTGAAAAACCTCCCTTTCAAGCTCGGTCAACAGATGGAACAACTTATATATGCATAACCGTTCGGAAAAGGGCTGTTTTTTTAAAATTTCGTCAATAATTTCCTCAAAGGTATCGCATATCTGCCGTTTAAAGGGCAGTTGGTAAAGCCGGGAGGTTTTAAGGGTTATATTGTCAGGCAAGGTTTCGCATTTAAAATGAACATAATAAAACTCTGCTGTTTTGTCACCTGTGTAAATATGGTGCTGTCTCTCACCGGGAGCAAAAAGCACAAAAGCACCTGCGTTTCCTGTCACAGTACGGTTCAGGTGAAAGGTTTCGGTCTCCTTTGCTATATAGAACAGCAACCAATCGTCCCGTCCGTTCGGGCGGTAGATTTCGCGCCCGTTTTTTGCAAATATATGTCCGCAGCTTACTAAGCTCAGCCCACCGACAGTTTCTTTTTGCTCGGCATAGGCATTGAAAATCATACAGTCACCGCCTTTGATAAATATAAATTTAATATAACACCTGCAAACAAAAAATTCAAGAGGGCTTTAGCCCTCTTGAATTTTTTCAATGTCATACGGTGTGGTCTGATAAACAAAATAGTTAAGCCAATTTGAGAAAAGCAGATTGGCGTGTGAGCGCCAGCTAACCTGCGGCTTTTTAGTTATATCATTATCGGGGAAATAGTTTTTCGGTATCTCAATGGGCTTGTTTTCGTTAAGGTCGCGGAAATATTCCTGTGCAAGCGTCTCGGCATCATATTCCGAATGACCTGTGATGAAAATTTGTTTGCCGCCCTTGGTTGAAACGGCATAAACCCCTGCTTCCTTGGAGGTTGAAAGAATACGAAGCTCAGGGCATTTTTGAATTTCCTCGGCATAAACGGTGGTGTGGCGGGATTGCGGCACCATGAAAGTATCGTCAAACCCGCGGAAAAGAATGGATTTTTTATAGTCCACCTTATGCTCGAAAATACCGAAAAGCTTTTTCTCAAGCGGATGCTTTTTTATTCCGTAATGGTAATAAAGCGCTGCTTGCGCTCCCCAGCATATATGCAGTGTGCTGTGAACATGGGTTTTGGTCCACTCCATAATCTCGCAAAGCTCCTGCCAATATTCAACATCTTCAAATTCCAACAGCTCAACCGGCGCTCCGGTGATAATCATACCGTCAAATTTAAGATTTTTGACATCCTCAAAGGTTTTATAAAATGTAAACAAATGCTCTGCTGAGGTGTTTTTTGATTTGTGGCTCTTGGTGTGAATAAGCTCGAGGTCTACCTGCAAGGGAGAGTTACCCAGCAAACGGGATAGCTGGGTTTCGGTCTCAATCTTTTTGGGCATTAAATTGAGCAAAAGTATTTTAAGCGGACGGATATCCTGTGTTATGGCGCGGGTTTCGGTCATAACAAAGATATTTTCATCGTTGAGTATTTTCACCGCCGGCAAATCGTTTGGAATTTTAATCGGCATTATTCATCACCTTCTGTTCTTTGCTTTTCAAGATAAGCTAAGGGATTGTTTTGTATATATTCACGGGTTTCGTTTAAATCGTTATCATTGCGTATTATGTGGTCGTAAAATCCTCTCTGCCATATTTTTTCGGTAATAGGAAAATATGAAAGCTTTCTTCTTTCGCAAGAAATATAGGATTTATATGCACCGATTATCCGACCTATTGTAGGGGCGACCACAAGGGTCGCCCCTACGGATATCCGACAAAATTGTAGCTCTGTTTGAGGTACAAATAGTTATGAAATATGCACCGCAAGAGGAATAGTCATACCCCGTCAAACGCAAATTTTTCTGTTGTATTTTTAAATATTGTCTAAAGCCTGCTTAATGTCTGCAATAAGGTCATCTGCGTCCTCAATACCGCAGGAGAAACGGATAAGGTCACCCGAGATGCCGGCAGCCTTAAGCTCATCCTCGTTCATCTGGCGGTGTGTGGCGCTTGCCGGGTGCAGACAGCAGGAGCGCGCGTCCGCAACATGGGTTTCGATTGCGGCGATTTTAAGCCCCTTCATAAAGCTTTCTGCCGCCTTTCTGCCACCCTTTACGCCGAAGCTTACAACACCGCAGCTTCCGTTTGGCAGATATTTCTGCGCCAAGGCATAATATTTATCGGTTTCAAGATCAGGGTAGGTCACCCAAGCAATTCTATCGTCTGCCTGCAAGGCTTTTGCCACTGCAAGACCGTTTTCGCAATGCCTTTTCATTCTTAAATGCAAGCTTTCAAGCCCCAAATTAATGAGGAATGCATTTTGCGGCGATTGAATTGAACCGAAATCGCGCATAAGCTGTGCAGTTGCCTTTGTTATATAGGCGCCGCCAAGTCCGAAGCGCTCGGTGTAGGTCACACCGTGATAGCTTTCGTCAGGAGTGCAAAGACCGGGAAATTTATCGGGGTATTTAGTCCAATCAAATTTGCCCGAATCCACTATACAGCCGCCCACGCCGCTTCCGTGACCGTCAATATACTTGGTTGTGGAATGTGTGACGATATCAGCACCCCACTCAAAGGGACGGCAGTTTACGGGTGTGGCAAAGGTGTTATCAATTATAAGCGGAACACCGTGTGCGTGTGCCGCGTTGGCGAATTTTTCAATATCAAGTACAGTCAAAGCAGGATTTGCAATGGTTTCACCGAAAACCGCCTTGGTGTTTTCCTTGAAAGCGGCATTTAATTCCTCGTCCGAGCAGTCGGGAGAAATAAAGGTGAATTCAATGCCCATGCGCTTCATTGTAACGGCAAAAAGGTTGTAGGTGCCACCGTAAATCGCGGAGGAGCAAACTATATGGTCGCCGCAGGAGGCAATATTGAAAATTGAATAAAAGGATGCCGCCTGACCTGACGAGGTGAGCATTGCGGCGGTGCCGCCCTCAAGCTCGCAGATTTTTGCCGCAACGGTATCGCAGGTGGGGTTTTGAAGCCGTGAATAGAAATATCCGCTTGCTTCAAGGTCAAAAAGCTTACCCATATCCTCGCTTGTGGCATATTTAAAGGTTGTGCTTTGTATAATAGGAACTTGTCTCGGCTCACCGTTACCGGGAGTGTAGCCGCCCTGAACACATTTTGTTCCGATTTTAAGATTACTCAAAAAAATCACTCCAAATCAAAAAGTTTCTTTGCATTAATATTTAGTATACTCATAATTTCGTTTTCGTCAAGTCCAATAGACAAAATTGCCTCAATTTCCCGATTTATATCCCACATTGGGTAATCGGTTCCAAAAAGCACTCGGTCTGCCCCATAACGGCGGATAAGTCGCAATGCCTTTTCCTTGTCCATAAAGAAAAAGCTTGAGGAACAGTCTACATAAAAATTTTCATGGTGCGCAAGCTTTTCTACAGCCTCATCCCAGACAGACCAACCGCCAAGGTGTGCGCCGATAACCGTGAGCGAGGTGTAGATTTCAAGAATTGGAAGCATACGGTTAGGGTTTGAATAATCGTAGCGGTGGTCGCCTGTGTGCATAAGTATTGGCAAGCCCTTTTGCTCGCAAAGCTCATAGATTTTAAGGCAACGGTAATCGTCTATCTTGAATTTTTGAATATCGGGATGAAGCTTAACGCCCTTAAGTCCTAACTCGGTCAAATGCTCGATGTCACCTTTGATGTCCGAACTATCGGGGTGCAGAGTGCCAAGTCCCGTAAGCTTATCCGGGTGGGCGGAAACCTCTTG
Source organism: Clostridia bacterium (assembly GCA_017507805.1). Lineage (GTDB taxonomy): Bacteria > Bacillota > Clostridia > Oscillospirales > Acutalibacteraceae > UBA737. Next base: position 166,744 of record JAFWAC010000034.1, on the reverse strand, counting down.
GGAAATAAATTCGTTAATGCTTTTAACCTGCTTGGGTGCAGTTGCCACGGATTGGACGATAAAGCGGTCAATTCCGGCGGCGGCACCCTTTTGCAAAAGGCCGCCTACCGTTCCGTTATAAACCGATTTGAGCCCATAGAAACCGTCCGTACCGGCTACCGCCCTTTGGGCGATAGCCTCGGGATATATATGGCAATGGGCATCTATGGCGAAATATTTGTTTTTTATCATTTTATTTTTTCAGACCTAACCTTTCGGCTGCCTCCTCGCGCATTTTGTATTTAAGAATTTTGCCGGCGGCATTCATCGGGAAGCTGTTTACAAATTCAATATATCTGGGTACCTTGTGGCGTGCCATGTGAGAAGCAATATATTCGCGCATTTCCTCGGTGGTCATTTCCTCGCCCTTTTTGAGGATTATGCAAGCCATAATTTCCTCGCCGTAGCGTTCATCGGGGACACCGATAACCTGCACATCGCTTACCTTGGGGCAGGTGTAGATGAATTCCTCAATTTCCTTGGGGTAGATATTTTCACCGCCGCGGATAATCATATCCTTAAGTCTGCCTGTTATACGGTAGTTACCGTCAGGATTGCGGCAGGCGAGGTCGCCTGTGTGCAGCCAGCCCTTTTCGTCAATAGCCTCGGCTGTTGCCTTGGGCATTTTGTAATAACCCTTCATTATATTGTAGCCGCGGGCAACAAATTCACCGTTCACACCGTCAGGACAGTCCTCACCCGTTTCGGGGTCAATGATTTTACATTCAACATTTGCGAATGCGCTTCCAACCGTCTCGGTACGAACCTCCAAGGAGTCATAGTAGCTGCTCATTGTGCAGCCCGGGCTTGCCTCGGTCTGACCGTAAACCGATACGATTTCCTTCATATTCATAACAACGGTTGCCTTTTTCATAAGGTCCTCAGGGCAGTTGGCGCCTGCCATAATGCCTACACGCATATAGGAAAAATCGGTCTTTTCAAAGTCGGGGTGCTGCATCATTGCGATAAACATGGTTGGAACGCCGTTAAAGGCGGTGATATGCTCGTTGTGAACGCAGGAAAGGGCGGGCTTCGGTGAGAAATAGGGGAGAGGGTACATTGTGGTACCGTGTGTCATGGAAGCGGTCATAGAAAGCACCATTCCGAAGCAGTGGAACATTGGTACCTGAATCATCATACGGTCAGCAGTCGAAAGCTCCATGTGGTCGCCTATATATTTACCGTTGTTTACAACATTGTAGTGGGTAAGCATAACACCCTTGGGGAAGCCTGTTGTGCCTGAGGTGTACTGCATATTGCAGACATCGTTTTTGTCAACCATAGCCGCCATTCGGTAAACCTCTGTAACGGGTACCTGAGCAGAGCGCTCAACCGCTTCGTTCCAAGTGAGACAGCCCTTTTGGCTGAAGCCCACCGTTATAACATTTCTGAGGAAGGGCAATCTGCGGCTATGCAGAGGCATACCGGGCTTGAGCGAAGCAAGCTCGGGGCAAAGCTCGGCAACGATTTCACCGTAATTACAGTCCTTACCGCCCTCGGTCATAATAAGGGTATGTGTGTCGGACTGACGGAGCAGATATTCAGCCTCGTGAATTTTATATGCGGTATTAACCGTAACCAAAACAGCACCGATTTTAACGGTTGCCCAGAAAGCAATGTACCATTGCGGCACATTGGAAGCCCAGACCGCAACATGAGTGCCTGCCTTTACCCCCATAGCAATAAGGCTTCGTGCGAAATTATCAACATCATCACGAAATTCACTGTAGGTACGGGTGTAATCAAGGGTTGTATATTTAAAGGCATATTGGTCGGGAAATTCCTCAACCATTCGGTCAAGCACATCGGAAAATGTGGCGTCAATCAGCCTATCCTTTTCCCAGACATATTTGCCCGTGTGCGCGCGGTTGTAATAGAGTGCGGAGTCACTTTTAGAGGTGTCCCCGAATTGGCGCATAAAGTTCACGAATTGTGAGAATATTATCTCAATATCGTCAAGCTCCTCGCACCATTTGGGGTCCCATTCAAGGGAGATAAAGCCGTCAAAGTTAATCGAGCGCAAGCCTGCCATCATATCACCGATAGGCATATCGCCCTCACCGATCAGGCAAAATTCGGGTTTACCGTCTGCCATGGCGGCATCCTTAATATGAACATGCTTAATATAGGCGCCCAAATTTTTTATGGTTTCCTCGGGCTCCTCACCTGCATAGAAATATGGGGAATGCATATCCCACACAGCGGCAAGGCTGTTGCAGGCGAAGCGGTTTAAAAGGTCGCGCAAAAAGGCGGTGTTGCAGAATATGCCCGAGGTTTCCACCAAAAGGGCGACACCCTTTTCCTCAGCACGCGGGAGCACCTTTTCAATGATTTGGGCGGTATTTTCAACACCCTGCTCCACATCCGCAACCTGATTTGAATGTATCCTCACATAAGGTATTTTAAGGTCGGCGGCAATTTCAATGCATTTTTCGATTTCCTTCAGGCTCTGCTCGTTGGTTTCGGCATCAGCAGGGTTGCAGAGGGTATCAATACAGGGAATTGAAAGCTTTAACTCGTAAAGCCTTCTGACCGTTGCGGCGGTTGCGTAATCGTGAAAAGCGCCATTCGGGTCCTTGAAAAGGCGGTTATTTATATTATGCAGCTCAATGCCCTGAAATTTTAAATCCTTGGCAATCTCGCAAAATTCTTCAAAGCTGTGATTGTGCCAGCCCTTGGTTGAAAATGAAAGCTTCATTTTAGTTTGCCTCCTCGTAGACTATTTTGTTGACCGCGTTAATATAGGCTCTTATACCCGCGCCGATAATATCGGTGGAAATACCGTTGCCCGAATAAAGCTTGCCGTCATTTCTAAGCTTAACAAGGGCTGAAGCCATCGCTTCCTTACCCTCGGTTACAGATTGGATTTGGAAATCGTCCAGCTCGTAGTGGTGACCGATTATCTGCTCAATCGCAAGGAATGCCGCATCAATCGGACCGTCACCGATGCAGATACCGTCAATCTCGCTGTCACCCTTTTTGAGCTTTATCTGGGCGGTTGCGGAAATGATGTTTCCGCTGTTTAATACATAGCTTATGAGCTTATATGTAGGCTCTACCTGCAGTGCAACGCTTGCAATAATTGCTTCAAGCTCCTTTGCGCCCACATTTTTCTTGGCGACCACACGCAAAAACTCCTCGTAAACCTTGTCGCTGTCACTGTCACTTAAATCATAGCCTAATTTTATGGCGGCGGCATTTACGGCTTCCTTGTCATCATTCGCATCAAGGCGCAAGCTTAAATCATCGTCATCCGCAACGGTTACTGACGATTTAGCGTTTTTGGCATTAGCATTCACCCAAGAAATCTGCTTGATTATACGGTTTAGCTCGGTATATTTTATATTACTTTCAAAGCCGCAGGAATTACCGCAGTTTTTAATCATACCTGCAAAGCCTTCGAGAGAGGTTATGTCACCCTCAACGCAGGTTTTAACAATATCTGCGCCTGCGCCGACAGCCAAAACGGCACAGCCGCTTGCCAAGCCGTTTTTATCGTCACAGCTCACACCGAGTGAAGCACCCTCACCAAGCCAAGACTTAACCTCGGCAACAAATGCGGCAAAGGCATCGGGCATACTTTCGGCGGCATTGTCACAAATTGTAACGATTTCTGCACCTGCCGAAACGGCGGCAAAGATTGCTTCACGCAAAAAGTCCTTTTCGGCGCGAGTAGCGTCAACAGCGCAAAATTCAACACTTGCGCACTTTGTTTTTGCAAGGTTCACAAGCTGAGGGATAAGCTCTAACATCTTTGCAGGCTTGATGTGGCAGGTGTATTCCATTCCGACCGGGGACATGGGGAGTTCAATTTTAAGTCTCGCATTTTTTGCGCTTGCAACTGCGGCGGCAGCATTTTCAACATCCTGCGCGGTTATACCCGTTGCAACCGAAAGAACACTTTTCTTTACAAAGGAGGCTATTGTTTTAACCAAAAGGGTATCGCTTTTAACATTTTTAATTTCAGGGATTTCAATTACATCAACATGGAGCTTCTCAAGCTGTCTGGCAATCTCAATTTTCTCCTTAAAGCTAAAGGAAGCATTTTCTCTGCTTAATGTACTGTCTGCAATAATGATTTTTTTCATAATTACTTTTCCTCTCAAAAAAATATGTGTGTTGGTTTTTGGTGAAAACAAAAATCCCTGAGACTGCAATTTTGCAATCTCAGGGACGAATAAGCATTTATCCGTGGTACCACCCTGATTACCGCCCTAAACGGTCACTCACAAAAGCTCCAACAAGCTTTCTGCCATGATAACGGGGCAAACCGTAGCGGCTTACTTGCTTTCAGCCACTCTGCTCGGGAATGAGACTTGCTTTATTTCTACCTATCGGCTTACACCTGCCGCCGACTCTCTGAAAGGAACAAAATAAAGAATAATTCCTTCAACGCATTTAACTTTAGGTATTATATCACCGCAAAATCCTTTTGTCAAGATTTTTTTAAAGGTCCTTTTACAAGGGTAGCTTGTCAACAAAGTCCTTGGCTTGTGGGTGTCCGCTTTTTGCGGCTTTTTGAAGCCATTCAATCGCCTCAAAAACATTTTTCTCAACACCGTCACCGTTCATCAGAAGCACCGCCAAATTATACTGCGCATACATATCGCCCTGCTCAGCCGAAAGGCGGAAAAGGCGTGCAGCCTCTGTGTGGTCAGCCGCCGCGCCATATCCGTTATAAATGCAGATTCCGAGATTGTGCTGAGCCTTTGCATTTCCCTGCTCGGCGGCCTTTTTGTACCAATAAACCGCCTGCTCGAAATCCTGGGCTATTCCGTCACCCTGCTCATAGCAAACACCTAAATTGTACTGCGCATCGTCAATCCCCATTTCTGCCAGCTTTAAATATGCTTTGACCTCATCAGAGATTTTAACCTCCTCGACAAATTCGTGCTGATGGATGTCGGTAATTTCATTTTCCGAATTTATTGTAATGTAAATTCCATCAGGTATATTTGAGGGGTCGTATTTTTTTGCGGCGGCGGAAAATTCCTTTGTTTTTTCGTAGCAAAGGTCATAAATCAGGTCGAATTCATCCTGATAGGGGTCGTTCTCGGCAGTCTGACGGATTAAAGGCATACTCGCATCCAACGAAAAATACTGTATATTGTTTTGGTTCGCCTTTTGTAAAAAGGTCTGGAAATATTTTGGAAGCATCACAGACCTTGCGGTTATGTAATCACTGTCATGCGTGTCCGAAAAAATGAAAATAATTTCATCCACGGGGGCGTCCTTGTCGTTATAAAGCTCGCTGAAATTGTGAAGCGTTGTCATAACATCGCCCCAATTTTCACCGATTTTTATGCTCAACTGAACGCATTGGTAAGGGTGGACTGCCAATGTGATTTCATCATTTTCAACGGTTTCAATTTCGCTTTCGGTCATATCTGCCCATCGGGTTACAATAATCAGCTTGTTGCCGAAAAAGTAGGCATTAGTGCCGTCAGGGACAAGGGCAGGGTTCATACCGCAAAAATCCGCAAGGATATAGGTGCCGTCCGTTTTGGAAATGTGGAGACATTCCCCTCTTTTAGGCATTACCTCTGTTTTGATTGTTACGCTTCCGTAGGTTTGATTGAACATAAATTTTATCCTCCATTTATTATAGCTATAACCATTATGAATAGAAGCTCACACTGCCGTTAAAGACAAAATCATATTTATTTTTAAATTCGGTCAGCATAGCGGTAAGCTCATTTGCCTGCCTGATATTCCCCACACTTTTTTGCGCAGAGATAAGGGTTTCGTAGCTTTCGGCTATCAAAAGAATGTGTGCATTTTTATGGGCGGCGGCAAGAATAAGCTCATGCCTTTTTGAATAGCACTCCAAGGCTTCATCGAATTCCCATTGCTTTTTCAGCATATCACCCTTTTGCTTCAGCGCCTCTGCCATTTCAAGCTTATAAATTGAAAGGGAAGAATTTTGTGCGATTTCAGCATTGATTTGGAGCCCATCGTCAAGAATTGCGGCGGCATCTGAGGTGCGCTTTAATGCCGCATATATTTCTGCGGCAATATAGTAACTGCGGTATTGCTTTTGCTTTGCGGGGACGGTGAGCACCGTCCCGCAAGCCTCCCTGTAAAGCCCAAGGGCGGTTTCTAAATTTTCCACAGCGGTTTGATTTTTCTGAAGCTTGTGGTTAATCCGGGCAAGATTAAGATGGCTTTCTGCAACAAGTAATTGAATTTCGGCGGTTTCGTCCTTGCTGTATAAGCTTAGCACTATCTCGTGTGCCGGTGTAAAGGCTCTCTCTGCCGCCCTTAAATGATTTTCAACATTTATTTTAATATGCTGCTCGCCTTCGTTTTTAAAAGCATTGTATGCGAGTATATTTGTGCTCAGGCTGTTGTACCGCGCATTAATCGCCGCCGCAAGATTAACTGCGGCGCCCGTGAAAATAAAGGCTTGCTCCGTAAGCTTTAATTTCTCGCTGTACAGCCCAATACTGTTAAGTCCGAATAATGCCTTTCTGAGGGTTTGTAATGTTTCCGAATGCACACTTGAGCTTCGGTAGTCAAGAAGCTTTTCCATCAGCTCTTTAAGGGTGACCTTTACGGTTGTTTTAAGCCCTATTATATCGTCACATTCGAATTGGCATTTTGCAAGAAGCAGATATGCATTGATAAGCTCCAAAGCGGAATTTTTTACAGAAAGGGAGGAATGGATTTCCTCACGCAGGGCGATAGCCTTCTCTATGTAGCCGTAGCGCGCCTTACTGTAGTCCCCCTCGTCAATGAAAAGCGCCGCCGCCGATTCATAAGCCTCTGCCGAGTTAAGCTTTGCAAAAGCCGTCCCCTCAAATTGAGAGCTGTTTAAGAAGCGGACTATTTCCATAAAGGCGGTTGCGGCAGAGGCAGTGCTTTTGCCGCGGGTGAAAATGTCAGCCAGCTCCTTATATGCCTCCAAAACCGACTCGGCATTTTCCTCGGTCTGAGAGTTTTCAAAGCAGGAAAGCAGTTGTGCTATGTGCTTGTTTTGCCAAGCCGCCGCCTTTTCTGTGTCAATTTCACAGCCGTCCCCGTACTTATATATGGAAACAAGGGTGGTTATCGCTTCCGTAAGACCTGCATCGGCAGATTTTTTTATCATTTCTATTGCCACAGATGTATTTTTCTCAACATACAGCCCTTTGAGAAAGGCAAAGCCGATAAAGAAATCGCGATCGATGCTTCTTTCGTTTATAGTTATACCGTTTTTTTCAAGAACACCCTTTATGAGACGCTTTAATCGCTCTGCCTCTGATACCGAGACTGTTTCGGGAAGCTCAGGGTATTCTGATTTGAGCTCACCGGCGTTTGTGGGAACAGTTTCTATCGGAAGGATTGTCTTGTCAAGCGATTGCGCAACGGGGTACTCAACTATTTTTATGTAATTTTGTCCTTCAAGAATGCTCGGAGTTACCATAAGAATAAAGAGCTCGCTATTTTCAAGCTCCGATTTAATATTGCTGTCAAAATTCTCTCCCGGAACCAGAAATTCATCATACCAGACGGCAATGCTTTTCAGCTCATCACTTGAATGAATTATATCAAGCAGCCTTTGGGCATACATTCGGTCTTTTTTTCTGTAGCTAAGGAAAATCGTAGCATTAAAGGAGCTGCGAATTTCATCAATATTAAAAGAAAGGGAAAGTGATTGGGTTAAAAAATTGCGTAGCTTTTCAATGTACGGCACCGCGGTCGTATCCACCAGCTCAAGACAGGTGCTTATGCACTGAAGATTTCCGAATTTTTCGTTGAAGGAGGCTTCAAGTCCGTTTTCAACCAAAATCGGAAGAATGGGAATGTTGTTCTTAACCGCTATGTTATATCCGCGCATATCAAAATCAGGGGAAAACAAGGTTCTTGAGGAAACAATTAAAACATAGAGGTTTGCCCGTGTGATTTCAAATTCCTGCTCTGCTTCCGATGGGGCACCGTCCGCATTTTCATAGTAAAAAATTGAGCATTTACATATATTAAAAATATCGTTCTTAATTTTGAAAAAATGCCCGATGTCTTTTTGGTGAAAATCGCAAAACAATTTGTAATGTGATTTTGTTATGTCCTGAGCATTGCTTAAATATGTAATCATTTTAAAGCCTTCTTTTTTATTTTCACTGCAACCTTGAGTGTCAATTAGTATACCATAAAACCACAGCTGTTACAACCGCAACAAGAAAATTATTTTCAGAATTTTTTAAAGCCTGTTTATAGGCATAATTATAGTTTATTGGGTTATTTGTAGGGAACGACCTGTGTGTCGTTCCTTTAAAATCCATCAATATCCAACGGAACGACACATAGGTCGTTCCCTACGGAATATTCTTTTTATCCCTGCGCCAAACTATAATTTGCAGCTAAAAAATGATAACAAAAAGCGGAAGAAGTTTTGATTTTTTACTTCTTCCGCTTTTGTTTTATCAAATGAAATTACAGCTTATAAGCCTTGGGCAAATCGCAGATGTTCTGGGTATCGAAAACGATTTTATTTTCCAAAAGATTCATATTAGCCTTGATTTCGTCATGCTTAACCATAACGATAACAAGGTCAACATCATCAAGGAATTTCTGCAAATCGTGGTACTGATTTTCCACAATATCATCCTCAATAAAGGGGTCGTAAACCTTCAAGGGCTCTGCTAAATGCTCCTTCTGAGCCTCTAAAAGCTGCAGTGTGGGGCTTTCGCGATAGTCATCAACATTCTCTTTGTAGGTAAGACCGTAAATACCAACGCGCTTGTAATCGGTAAGACCGTTTTCCTTCATAATTTCAGAGGTTCTCTTTAAAACAAAGGAGGGCATAGAGGCATTGACATACATAGAGTTGCCGATAACCTTTGTAAGCTCGGGGTAATCGCCTACCAAGAACCAAGGGTCAACCGAGATGCAGTGACCGCCGACACCCGGACCTGGGGTTAAAATATTAACTCTCGGGTGCATATTGCAAATTCTGATAATTTCGTAAACATCCATACCGTCATGACTGCAAATCTTTGCAAGCTCGTTTGCAAAGGCAATATTAACGGCTCTGAAGGTGTTTTCAACAACCTTTGTCATTTCGGCGCTTCTGATGTCGGTAACAACAACATCGCCGTCAGTAGTCTGTCTGTAAATATCTGCAACCTTTTCACCGATAGCCTTATCGTCTGCACCGATGGTTCTTGCGTTGTGCTGAAGCTCATAAACCATATTGCCGGGGATAATTCTTTCGGGTGCGTGAACAAGGTGGATATTCTTATTTATAATGGGCTTTATAAATCTGTCAATCGTTCCGGGAGAAACGGTAGACTCGATTACCACAATACTGCCTTCCTTGCAGACATCAAGCACGGTTTGTGTTGCCTTTATAACATAGGTTGCATCAACCTTTTTACTGAAGCTGTCATAGGGTGTGGGAACAGAAACGATATAGATATCAGCATCGATATATTCGGTGGTGAATTTAAGATTGCCGCTGTCAACCGCCTTGAAAAACAAATCCTCAAGACCGTCCTCCTTGAAGGTTATTTTCTTTTGGTTGAGGGTGTCAACAATCTGCTTGTTGTAATCCGTACCCATAACATCAAAGCCGGCATTTGCCATGGTGATAGCGGTGGGCAAGCCGATGTAACCTAATCCAACAACATTAATTTTCATAATCTTTCATTTCCTTTCGGTAAATTATATATTTAGTCAGCCTATGCGATTTTTGCGTAGCTGTCTTCGTACTTATGGATTAAATGAACACCTATCACGGTGAGAATAATTCCCATTACAAACCAGATAAGCAGAATGTAGTAATTGGGGAAAACGCCGTAGAAAAACGCCTTTCTGAACTGATGAATTATGGCGGCGATGGGGTTAAAGTTAATCAGTATTGTATTGTAGGGCTTGGGAATTCTGATGGCAATATCATAGAAAATGCCCGAAAAATAGAAAAGAAAGCGCATAACAATTCCGATTATGTTTGCCAAATCCTCCACAAAAACACCGAAATGCAGAAGGATTGTTCCCATTCCGAAGGCAACCGTATAAATACTCAAAATAATCAACGGGAAATTGAGCATTTGCAGGGTGAAGGGTACCCTGAACACGAGCATCAGAATAAGAATAAGCGCAAAGGAAATCATAAATTTAAAAATAAAAACAAAGGATTTCGAAAGCAGAAAAATATATTTCGGGATATAAACCTTGTTTATAATACCGATATTATTTTTAACCGTTTTAACGCTTCCCGTAATCATTCGGCTGAAAAGGTCCCACGCGGTAAGACCGATAAAGACGAAAACAGGAAATCCCGGTTGATTGTTTCCAAACACAACCACAACGACAAAGGTGTAGATAAGCATATAAAACAAGGGGTCTAAAATCCACCAAATCCAACTGAGATATGAATTTGCGATTTCAGCCTTTAGCTCAGCCTTTGCCTGATAAACGGCGTATTTGTAATGCTTTTTAATGTTAAGAAAAAAATTTTTCATAAAGCAGTTACTCTCCAAGTAATTAAAGTTTCTTCATATATGCTTCATAATGAGCAATGACCTCATCTGGTTCGCCTGTCTCCATTATAACACCGTCATTCAGCCATAAAATCTCATTGCAAAGCTCCTTGAGCGTACCCATACTGTGTGAAACAATTACAACCGTTCGGTTTTCGTCTCGGATTATTTCACGCATTTTCTGTCCGCTTTTTTCTCTGAAATGAATGTCACCAACGCTTAAAACCTCGTCAATAAGCATAATATCTGTTTCAAGCAATGCGGTTATCGAAAAGGCAAGCTTTGAATACATACCGCTTGAGTAGGTTCTCACGGGCTTGTAAATAAAATTACCAAGCTCCGAAAACTCTATGATTTCGGGTGCCTTTTTGCGGATTTCCTCCTCTGTGAAGCCCATTAAAAGACCTGCTAAAATAATGTTTTCAAAGCCTGTGAGCTTGTTCTGAAATCCTGTACCGATGGACATCAGCGAAACGGTGTTACCCATCAGATCAATGGTTCCCCTGTCGGGAGAAAAAATGCCTGCAAGGGCTCTCAAGAGGGTTGATTTACCGCTGCCGTTTTTGCCGATAATTCCAAGTATCCTGCCCTTTTCAACCGAAAAGCTGATGCCCTTAACAGCCTCAAATTCCTCGGTTCTGTTGAGCCTGAAATGCAAAAGCGATTGCTTTATAGTCATCTTTTTAAGCTCTTTATATTTGATACTCAGGTCTTTAACCTCAATTGCGTTTTCCACGCGCTGCACCTCCTGTGGTTACTTAAGATATTCTAACAGCCTTCTGTCCTCTTTAGTGAAATTAATCCACACAATTTTTGAAATTGAAAGCTTAAAACGGTGCCTCTCAAAATAACCGAGGTCAGCAAAGCTGATTTCGGGATTTTCTCTTATAAATTGGTGGATTTTAAGCTTGTATTCAGGGTTATCAATAAGAACAAAAAGCCTTGTGTCAAATTTAGCAATGGAATTATAATCCTCTATTATTGCCGAAAGCTGTGCTTCATCTCTCATAATGTACCCGTAATAAATAATTTCTTTTTTAAGCTCGGGTGTGTTATCGTTTTCCCGTAACACGCGGTTTGCCTTTTTTGCGAGGTTATATAAAAAGGGGGTTCTTTTGATAAATTGAATTATTGCGTTAATCATTTTCACACCTCACAAGGTTAGTTGACTGTGTTGCAAATGGCATCCCGGATAATGGGCAAATCATAATTCTCGCTAACAAATTTCCGGCTCTTTTCGGCAAGCTCGCGGTACTGAGTGTCATTCCCGTTAAGCTCTATGATTTTTTGAGCTATCTCCTCGGGAGAATTAAAGACGGTGTAGGGGGGATAAATGTACTCGATACCGTCCCAATAAACGGCAAGTCCCACACCGGCACTTGCCATACACTCAAGGGGCGCCACATGGAAGCTTTCGGGAAACGCACTGTCGCTTAGAGAAAGGGTGTAGCCCATATCACCCAAAAACTCCTGTGTGTTTTTCCAGCCGACATATATTACCGAGTCCTCAAGCCCGTAATCCTTGATTTTCTTAAATGTTTCAAGATAGTAAGCCTTTTGTTCGGGCACATTCCATGTACCCGGAAATTGCTCAGGGCGCTTGCCAGCAACATAAAGCTTGTAGCGGCTGTCATTTTCCTTTAAGACCTTAAGAATTTCCACAGCCTTTGCAAAGCCCTTAAGCTTGGGCAGAATACCAATCATAGCGATATTGTATTTCGCGTCCTCGCTTTTTTCTGTGGGATAGCCTGCCACATCAATAAAGTTGTTGATGCAGGTGATTTTCGCTCTGTCAACATCGAATTTGTCTGCAAACTGTTCCATCCAATAGTAGGAAACGGTTATCAGCTTGTCCACATTCTGCCATTTTACCTTGTTGCCATAGTTCTTTGCAATCTCAAATTTGTGCGCTCTTATAAAGAGCTTCTGAAAGCTTAAAATATTGGCTGAATACCATTCGGCATTGAGAAGTAACCATTCGCACCAGACAATATCTGTTTTCTTCAAGAGTTTTTTTGATTCGGAAATATTAAGATGTGTGTACTCGGGATATTTCTGAACGGTCAGCTCAAAATGCTTTTCGAAGTAGGGAAAAAGCGCTTTTATAAACTTTAAATCGTGACCGGAAATGAGCAAGCGCATTTTTTTGGAGGGGAAATGCTCCAATGCCTTGCGAACATTTTTATAAATGCTTTCGGGGGAGAATTTTTCAACCTTGGCGGCTAAAACCTCGGCAAAGTTGCTGTATTTTTCGGTATTGCCGAAATAATCAAGAATTGCATTAACGCAATCCTCAACGCTCTCGACATAAAGGGGGTAATCCTCACCCAAAACCTCGGAATGCATTTTGGTTTTTCTCAAAATCAGGGGTACATTGCAGAAGCAGTATTCCAACACCTTTGAGGAAAGCTCCAAGGACTCGTCATTGTCGATTGCGGTGCTTCTGAAGGAATAGCCAAGCTCACAGGAATTTACGATTTTTGTGGTTTCGCTTTTGGGGAGTGAGCCGTAGAAAACTATATTGGGGGAATTTTTAAGCTTGCCTAAAATTTCCTGCTTTTTGCCTGCCAAATCACGGTTGAATTTATCACCCACAAAGTGAAGCGTTATTTCCCTGTCAACCTGATAAAGCCTGTCCATTATATCGAGAAGCTCTAAAATATTCCATTCCTTGGCGATTTTGCCTGCGTAAACAATGCTCTTTTTAAGCTTTGCGGGTGCGGTACCGTTATCCTTGAATATCATAGGATTAAGAAGCCGGAATTTCTCACCGTCAACCGATAAAACATCCTTTAAATATTCGCGCATCTGCACAGTTTGCACGAAAAACTGATTTGTGCTGTTGTAGACCGTGAGAAGCTCGTCCTTTTCCTTTTGGGTTATTGCATTTTTATCGTGGCAGAAATTGGTAATGTAGGGAATGAGCTTGCTTGACAGGTGCTTATCCTTAACGATTGCCTTAACAGCCTCAAAGCCGCGCACGATTATACAGGAATAGTCTCTCAGCTCGTCTATTTTGGTCATGACATTTACGATATTATCGGGCGAAACGGGGGAGGATTTGGGTAAAAATTCGTTGCTTTCCAAAAAGGAGATGTTTTCCTTTAAGGAAAGCTCGCCTGTCAGCACATCGTTGGTAACCTTTTCCTTTAAAAGCACATCAACCACATTGTCCTTATCCTGCGACAAAAGCTTTGCTAAAGAAGCAAGCCAAACCGAGGAACCGTCCACAATATTTAAGGTTAAATCACCGTATAACAAAATTTTCTTTTTCAAACTGAAATTATCCTTTCCTGTCTGCAATAAGTAGTCCTACAAATTTTAAAAGCTTTATCTGCCTTACTATTCTTTTAGGCTCCTTAATCAGCCTGTAAAGCCATTCAAGACCGATTTTTTGCATAAATTCGGGTGCTCTTTTAACCCTGCCCGAAAGCACATCGAACGAGCCGCCGACACCTAAAAAGACCTTGGCGCAAAGCCTTTCCTTGTTTTGGCAAATCCAATACTCCTGTTTAGGCGAGCCCAATGCAACAAAAACTATATCCGCGCCGCTTTGGTTGATGGCGGCTGTGATTTTTTCATTGTCCTGTTCATAACCGTCCATAAAGCCTGAAATTTTAATATCGGGGTACATTTTTTCCAAGGTGTTTTTTGCACCCTCAACCGATTGCGGTGCCGCACCGTAAAGAAAAATTTTATAGCCCATTTTGTGGGAAAGACCGCAGAGCATATTCATACATTCTATTCCCGTAACCCGTTTTTTTATGTTACCCTTTTTGATTTTTGATGCAATTACAATGCCGATACCGTCCGGTATGGGATAATCGGCGCTCTCAAGAATTTCCTTAACACCTGCATCACGGCGCGAAGCGAGGATTTTTTCGGGATTGATTGCAACAGCAAAGGATTTTTTGCCGTTTTCGATATCCTGACGGATACAGTTCTCCAAATCCTTGTAGTCCAAACAGCAAACGCCTATCCCTAATATCTGCTCTTTAATCATAATTTTGTGTACCACCGGTCTCACAGATTTACATTCTTTTCTATTATATTCCATTTTGCTCAGAAAAGCAACTAAAATTAATACTCATCGCAATATAAGGCATTTATTTAGTTAATAATTGACAAAACGGGGTTTAAGGTATATAATGGTGAGAGTTAAAAATCCTATTTTGGGTTATAATCTTATTATGTACTTAAGTTTCTTGCGAAGTGTGACAGTGTCCTCAAGATTATTTTGACGGGAGTGCCTTCTTTGGAAAAATTTGTTATAAAGGGCGGAAAGCCTATTCGCGGTACGGTTCGCATAAGCGGCGCGAAAAATGCGGCTGTTGCCATTCTTCCGGCTGTTTTGCTGGCAGATGATATGTGTGTAATTGAAAATTTGCCTGACATATCCGATGTATCTGCAATTTTGTATGTAATGCGTTGCTTGGGTGCACAGGTGCGTCTTATTAATAAATCAACGGTAGAAATCGACCCTAGACATGCTAACTCTTATGTGGTTACCAAGCAAATGGCAGAGGGTATGCGTGCTTCAAGCTATTTTCTGGGCGCCTTGCTCGGAAGAATGTGCCGTGCAAGGGTGGCGCCTCCGGGCGGCTGTAATTTCGGTGTGAGACCGATCGACCAGCATATCAAGGGCTTTGAGGCTCTCGGAGCTAAAATGACCATTGAAAATGGTATGGTTGACGGTGTTGCCCCCGAGCTTCGCGGAGCTTCCGTTTATTTAGATGTGGTATCGGTGGGAGCAACCATCAATATTATGCTTGCCGCTGTGAAAGCCAAGGGGCTTACCGTTATTGAAAATGCCGCGCGCGAGCCGCATATAGTTGACCTTGCAAACTTTTTAAACTCGATGGGCGCAAACATAATGGGCGCCGGTACGGGTATGATAAAAATCCGTGGGGTGGAAAGGCTTAACGGCACTAATTACAGCATTATTCCTGACCAGATTGAGGCAGGAACATATATGGCTGCCGCTGTTGCCACTGCAGGGGATATAACCATAACGAATGTAACCCCGAAGCACCTGGAGTCGATTGTAGCAAAGCTTCGTGAAATGGGTGCCGAAATTGAGGAGTTTGACGAGGCTGTAAGGGTTAAAATGATCTCCCGTCCCAAAAAGTGCAATGTTAAAACCCTGCCCCATCCGGGCTTCCCAACCGATATGCAGCCACAGATTGCCACCGTTCTCGCTATTGCGGAGGGGACAAGCATCGTGACCGAGGGTGTGTGGGACAGCCGCTTCCGTTATGTTGACCAGCTTACCCTTATGGGCGCCGATATTCAGGTAGACGGAAAAATGGCGGTTATAACAGGTGTCAGCGAGCTTACTCCTGCACCCGTTAAGGCGGTTGATTTGAGAGCTGGAGCCGCTATGATAATTGCAGGTCTTATGGCGCAGGGGCAAACCGAGGTTGAGAACATTGACCATATTGACCGCGGATACGAAAATATTGTAGATAAGTTTACCGCCTTGGGAGCAGATATTAAGCGAGTTGTCGTTCCCGATGATATGGCGGCTTACAAACAAGCATAGGCTGACTGTTGTCAGCCTTTTTTTAAAGGAGATTGAAATGTCAAGAATTTGTCCGCTTTTCAGCGGCTCAAAGGCTAACAGCACATACATAGGTACTCGGGCAGGGGGAATACTTGTTGATGCAGGAGCCTCACTTAAGGGAATGGAAGCCGCACTCCAATCAGCAGGAGGCAGTCTTGAGGAAATTATCGCCGTTGCTGTTACCCATGAGCATACCGACCACATAAAGGGCTTGAAAACACTTTTGAATAAAACAAATGCAAGACTTATTGCCTCACAACAAACCCTTGAAGCCTTGCGCGGGCTGGATAGAATCCCTGCAGGCACAAGGGTTGAGGCTTTGGAGGACGGTGCGCTTGAGGTGGGCGGAATTGCTTTGAGCAGATTTGCCACCAGCCATGACTGTGAGGGCTCGGGCGGCTACACCTTCATTTTGCCTGACGGTAAAAAGGTGGCTGTTTGCACCGATTTGGGGGTTGTTACAGACGAGGTGCGCTCCGCAATATCGGGCAGCGACCTTGTGCTTTTGGAGTCTAACCACGATGTTGAAATGCTTAAACGAGGGCCGTATCCACCGCTTTTGAAGCTTAGAATTTTGTCGGATACGGGGCATATTTCAAACGCCACCTGCGCGGCAGAGCTTGCCGGACTTTTAAAGGGCGGCGCAACGCGGTTTATTTTGGGACATTTAAGTCAGAATAATAATACACCCGAGCTTGCAAGGGGGTGCGCGGAGGCGGCTCTTATGGATATTGGCGCCCGAAGCGGCAAAGACTATATTCTTTCGGTTGCCGCGCCAACAGGGAACGGGGTGATAGTGCTTTGATAAAAATAAATCTTATTACAATGGGCAAATTAAAGGAGAAATATCTCTGTGATGCTGTCGGGGAATACAGTAAAAGACTTTCAAGGTTTTGCAGACTTGAAATCTGCGAGATAGAGCCTGTGAGGCTCCCCGAAAAGCCCTCCCGCGGAGAGATTGATGCCGCATTGGAGCGCGAGGCAGAGCTTATCACCAAAAAAATTCTGCCCGAAAGCACCGTTATCGCCCTTTGTGTTGAGGGTAAGGGTATGACCAGCGAGGACCTTGCCCAAAAAATTAAAAAGCTGTCTGACACAGGGCGGTCGATTAGCCTTATAATCGGTAGCTCCTACGGTCTTGCCGAGAGTGTTAAGACAATTGCGGATATAAGACTTTCGTTGTCTCAGATGACCTTTCCGCATCAGCTTTTCAGGGTGATGCTTTTGGAACAGCTTTACCGCGCCTTTAAAATTAATGAGGGCTCGGCGTACCACAAATAAGAAAGGAATATGGAATATGGAATTTAGTGTAAACAGTCCGATTTTGTTTATTCTTGTCGGAATACTCATTGCGGTTGTTTTGGCGCAATCGGTTTATTTTCTTTTGAAGGCGGTTAAGCGCGCAAAGGAATTGGGTATCTCTGCTTCGACAGTTAAAAAGACGATAACCTCCTCGGCGGTATTCACCGTAGCCCCTGCAATAGCGGTTTTGGTCGGTGTTGTAGCGCTTTCAAAAAGCTTGGGTGTGGCATTGCCTTGGCTGAGACTTTCAATAATCGGCTCTATCACCTACGAAACGGTTGCCGCAAATAATGCCCTTAATGCGGCAGGTGTGGGGGCAGGTTCCACCATTACCGATGCTTCGATGTATGTAACGGTGCTTTGGGTTATGACCTTGGGTATCGCAATCGGTATTATTCTTGTACCCTTTGTCACAAAGAAAATTCAGGGCGGAATGAACAAAATTGGAATGAAGGATAAAA
This sequence comes from Clostridia bacterium, assembly GCA_017507805.1. Lineage (GTDB taxonomy): Bacteria > Bacillota > Clostridia > Oscillospirales > Acutalibacteraceae > UBA737. The sequence continues at coordinate 148,919 of JAFWAC010000034.1, read as the reverse complement.
AATGGGGCGAAATCTTTAACAATGCTATGTTTTTGGGTATGATTTCGGCATTTTTGGGTTATGTTTTCTGTGATGTTTCGGATATATTTAAAGGCAAAACAGCAGGTCTTACACCCGTTTGTGTTATGGCGGTTTCGGCGCTGATAATGGTAATCTGCGGTCTGCTTTCAAGTAAGCTCAAATGGCGTTGGTTGACCGATTATGCCTTGCCTTTAAGCCTTATCGGCGGTATGGCGGCGGCAATACCCTTAGCAGAGCTTTTAGGTTATGAGGTGATTAAATAATGGCTGAGAAAAAACAACTTAACTATCTTGAGTCGGTCCACCGTGACGGAAGGATTTGGGGAATAATTATCTGTTTTCTGATTTTCCTTTTTCCGCTGTCGGTTTGCCTGATTTTCGGTGCGGTTCCTCAGTGGAAGCCCTTAGCACAGGGACTTTTTGCCACCTTGCCTATGTATTGGGCGGTAGGATTGGTCGAGATTTTTACCTATGTACCAATGCTTGGCGCAGGCGGCACCTATCTTTCCTTCGTTACGGGTAATATATCAAACCTCAAGCTGCCCTGTGCGGTGGACGCTATGGAGCGCGCAGGGGTTAAGGCTACAAGCGAGGAGGGTGAGGTTATCTCAACCATATCAATTGCGGTTTCGAGCATTGTTACCACCATAATCATAATAATCGGTGTTATTCTTATAGTACCGCTTACTCCAATTTTGGAGTCGCCCGTGTTAGAGCCCGCCTTTGATTTGATTTTACCTGCCCTTTTCGGCGGTCTGGCTGTGGTGTTTATATCCAAGAATGCTAAGCTTTCGATAGCTCCCGTTATTTTGATGCTGGCACTCTTTATCTTTGTACCCTACCTCAACAAGGGAACGGTTGGAATAATGGTGCCTGTGGGTGTGCTGTTCACCTTGGCTGTGGCAAGAATAATGTATAAAAAAGGTATGCTTTAATATGAAATTATTGTTTTGGATTTTAATGCTGTTAATAGCCTTGTTGGCGGTAATTCTTATCCGTACTGCCCTTTTCAGACCTAAAAAAGTGACAGCCTCAAAGGGTGAGGATGTGAGCTTTGACGGCGAAAGGGCGGTTGAGGCTTTGCGCGAATTGGTGCGGTGCAAAACGGTATCCTTTGCCGATTCCTCGCTTGAGGATGACGGTGAGTTTCAGAAGCTTATTGCGAAGCTGCCCTATCTGTATCCCAATGTTTTTGCAAAATGCAGCTTTGAGGAGCTCCCCGACCGCGCCTTGCTTTTTAAATGGCAGGGAAAATCGAGAGTCGCACCTACCGTGCTTATGGCTCATTACGATGTTGTTCCTGTCGATGAAGCAGCTTGGGAAAAGCCACCCTTTGAGGCGGTTTTAGAGGACGGTGTCATCTGGGGCAGAGGCACTCTTGATACAAAAGCAACCCTTAACGGTGTGCTTTTTTCTGCCGATACCCTTATTGCAAAGGGCTTTGTGCCTGAAAACGATATATATTTTGCCTTTTCGGGCGGTGAGGAAATAAACGGCAGAGGTGCGGTTAATATTGTTGACTATTTTGTTCATAACAAGATAGAGCCTGCATTGGTTTTAGACGAGGGCGGTGCAGTGGTTGAAAATGTTTTCCCGGGTGTGAAGCAAAAATGCGGTCTTATCGGTATTGCCGAAAAGGGTATGATGAATGTGGAATACACCTGCAAAACTGCAGGCGGTCACGCTTCGGCGCCTAAACCGCACACACCCGTAGGACTTCTTTCCGCCGCCTGCTGCACGATGGAGATGAACCCGTTTAAGGCGCACCTTACAAAGCCGGTTGCTATGATGTTTGACACCCTTGGCAGACATTCCACCTTTTTATACCGTATGATTTTTGCAAATATGTGGGCTTTCGGCGGTATACTTGATAAAATCTGCCGCAAAAGCGGCGGTGAGCTTAATGCCCTGATGCGCACAACCGTTGCCTTTACACAGATGGAGGGCAGCAGCGCGCCGAATGTAATCCCGACCGAGGCTAAGATGGTTTCAAATATCCGCCTGAACCCGAAGGATACACTCGAAGGTGCGCTTGAGTACATAACACACATAGTAGGGAACAAAGAAATTGACATAAATTTGCTTTACGGTGTTAATCCAAGCAGAATTTCCCGTACAGATTGCGAAGGCTGGGAAAAGGTCGCCTCTGCGGTTGCGTCTACCTGGCAGGGAACAATAGTTTCTCCCTATTTAATGGTGCAATGCTCGGACAGCCGCCATTACGGCAGAATTTCCGACAGGGTTTACCGCTTTTCCGCGATGGAGCTTACAAGCGAGGAAAGGGCTACCGTCCACGGCAACAATGAACGGATTAAGGTTGAAACCGTTAAAAAAGCGGTGGAATTTTACATAAGACTTATAAAGCAGTGCTGATTTTAACACCCTGTCTGCAAAAAAGCGGACAGGGTGTTTTTTTGATTTCACCTTAAATATTTCTTTTTGTACTGAAGCGGTGTCAGTCCGAATTGCTTGCGGAAAAGCTGAATGTAATTGGAATAATCCGAAAAACCGCTTTTGAGCGCTGCCGCGGTTATCGATTCGCCGTCTATTAAAAATTCCATTGACGCAAGCAGCCTTTTTTTGCGAAGCATCGCAAAGGGAGTGATACCAAGTGCTTCCTTGAAATGCCTTTCCAATGTGTTCGGGCTGACATTACATGCCGCTGAAAGGGTTTTGATATCAAAATCCTCTGCGAGATGGTTTTCCATATAATGCAGGGCGAGCGCCACGGCTTGAGGCATTTTGTCGGTATTATCAATGCTGCCTGAGCTTCTGCCGTTTCTCAGAATATGTAACAGCTTTAAAAAAAGAATTCTGCGTGAAAGGGAATCGGTTTTATTTTCTAATAACCCATTCAAGACAAGGCAACACTCATTCAGTTGGTTTTCATCAAGAATTATCAGATTATTCTTTCCTTTTTCCCGGTCAAAGAATATTTTTAAAAAATCCTCTTTTCTCTCTGCCGAAAAGGTAATCCAAAAGTGCCTGTGCGGTTGGTTGGAGTGATAAATGCAATGGTGATATTCAAAGGGACGGGTGATGATAACGCTGCCGCGGGAAATGGGGTATATGTGATTTTCAACCGCAAAGGACACATCGCCACTCAAATTGAGATATATCTCACAAGCCTTATGAATATGCGCTTCATTTTGGTTTATTGGCGAGTCAGAATCTATTTCCGCATAGCTTATCGAAAAATCTACTTTAGACATTTCGCATAACGAAAACCTTGTGCTTTTTATGGCAATCACCTCTTTTTGATGATTATATCATATTTTTTGATAAAAATACAATATAAACATTAAATTATATTTAATATTATGTTGTAGGGTGATTAAAATATTATGTTTATTGTAATTATTGCTACGGTGCTTTTGGCATTTACCTTTGCACTTCAAAAAAAATATCAGCAGATTGAGGGTTCAGATATTATCGCAGGACTTAAATTTAACGCGGTAATCGGTCTGCTGACAGCGGTTATATTCCTTGCGCTGTTGGGCTTTAAAATTGAATTTTCCGCCTTTTCTGCCGTTCTTGCCTTTGCTATGGCGCTGTTCAGTATGCTATACAGTGTTATAGGCTTTAAGATATTAAAGCTTTCGGGTATGGCAATATATTCCATATTTTTGATGAGTGGCGGAATGCTTTTACCCTATTTTTACGGGGTTTTGTTTCTGGACGAGGAGCTTAGCCTTTTCAGGATTGCGGGTGTGGTTATAATACTTGTTGCCGTCATTCTTTCAAACAAGGCGAAGCACAGCATAAAAACGGCAGTGTTGATATACTGCGTTGCGGTCTTTGTGCTGAACGGATTTGTGAGCATTGTATCCAAGGCTCATCAGATTAATGAAACTTTTGCGCCCGTAAGCAGTACAGCCTTTGTAATGTATACCGGGATTTTCAAGGCTCTTTTAAGCTCGGCGGCACTGCTCTTTTTGAAGCCGAAAAGGTCTGCCGGTATCTTTTCCTCAAGGTTTGCGTTTCTCATTTCAGGTGCTTTTGCACTTTTAAGCGGAGTTTCCTATATGCTTCAGCTTATAGGCGCAAAGGAGCTACCTGCCACGGTATTATATCCAATAGTAACAGGAGGCAGTATTGTTTTTTCCACGCTTTCGGGAAGGCTTTTCTTTAAGGAAAAAATTTCGTGTTATCAGCTTGTAAGCGTTGCGCTCTGCTTTATCGGAACGATTTTATTTTTATAGGAGGAAATGCTTGCGGAAACGGGCTTTTGTGTCACCTTTAAGGAAAAGGGAGCAGCAAAAATATATTTTTACAAAAAGGTATAAGTTCAACAAAATTATGAGTTCAAACGGGAGGCGAAATGCCTCCCGTTTGGTTTTTTCGGTAGGGGAGTGTTTTTTACTTACGGGTGGGCTTTACATTCAAATCGGGAGTAATATCACCTTTTATAGTACCGTTGGCTTCCTCAAATGCTTTAATATTTTCTCTTATTAAGATAAGCACCTGACTGTTCACACTTCTGCCCTCATAATCCGCGATATGTGCGATTTTATTTAACATTTCTTCTTCAATTCTGATTGATACACTTTTAATAGCCATAAATACACCTCACAATAAATATATTTTGTATTTATTTTAGATATATTTTGTGATAGAATGTTCTTTATAGATATACCGTATATCTAAACATTTTATCGGTGGGAAGTTTATGAACGATGAAGTACATACTTGTTATTTTTTTGGACATAGGACAATAAATGAAACTGAGAAATTAAAAATGCGATTATACGAAATTATCGAGTATCTAATTATGAACGAAAAGGTTAATATATTTATTTTTGGTAGCAAAAGCCGATTTTATGATTTGTGTCATGAGATTGTGACACAAATCAAAGAAAAATATCCGCACATAAAACGCATCTATGTGCGGGCGGAGTATCCCAATATAAATGATAGCTATGAAGCTTACCTTTTAAAAGCTTACGAGAACACATATTATCCCGAACGAATTATCGGTTCTGGCAGAGCCGTTTATGTGCAGCGCAATTATGAAATGATAAATAAAAGTGGTTTTTGTATTATCTATTATGACAAAGAGAAGACTCCTGTTAAACGCAGAAGCGGCACTGAAATCGCCCTTGCTTATGCTTTGAAGCAGGGCAAAAGAATTATTAATGTCGCCGATATATATATTTAAGTATAAATCCTTATTTTAGATACCTTTTTCATTGACAAAAACGCAAATAAATAGTATAATTACACTAATTAGTCGTAATGTGGCAGATTGTTTCCTTTTTTGCCGAAAAAGGCAGAAAATAACGCGGCTTATGAAAACTTGAGGAGGTATTTGATGGAGAAAATATCCAATATTATTAAAAGAGTATCGGCTTTGCTTTTGGTCTGCATTTTTATTGCCTGCTGCTTCACAGCAGCAATGCCTGCAAGCGCTGCCGGCACATCTCAAAAAAGGGTTATCAATGTGGTTTATGATGACTCGGGAAGTATGTTCGGCGCTAATAATGACACATGGTGTCAGGCAAAATATGCGATGGAGGTTTTTGCCGCAATGCTCACCAAGCAGGATGTTATGAACATCTATGTTATGAGTGATTACGGTAAAAAGGGTCCCTATCTTAGTCTTGAAGGAAGCGCAGGCACAGCTAAAAATGTTGCAAGCGTTCATAGTATGATTACCCCGGGAGGAGGCACTCCTTTTGCCTCGGTTAAAAAGGCTTACACCGATTTGGTTAAAAACAAAAACGCCGAAAAATGGCTTGTCGTTTTAACGGACGGTGCTTTTGATGTTGCGGTTTCCTATCCTGATGAGTATTTTGCCAAGAAGGATGACGATGTAAAGGTAATGTTTTTAAGCATCGGTGCAACCACACCGGGTATAACCGAAAACAAGGGTAAGAACATTTACTTTGAACGGGCATCGGGCAATAATGATATACTTAAAAAAATAACCGATATCTGCACCCGCGTTTTCAACACCCACAAGCTTGAGATTGATATATCCACCAAAAAATTCTCCTTTGATATACCTATGAGTGAGCTTATAATTTTTGCACAGGGCGAAAATGTGAGCATTAACGGTATTAAAAATTCTGCGGATAAGCTTATCACCTCCTCGGAAAGTCCGGTTTCGGTAAGATATTCCGAAATACCGTACAGAGGCGCTAAAAAAGGCGCCGGAAAGATTAACACTTCCTTGCAGGGCAGTATACTTACCTTTTCGGAAAAGTTTGCCGCAGGTGAATATATAGCCGAGGTTGAAAATGCCACAACCATTGAGATTTATTACAAGCCAAATGTTGAAATAAAGGCATTCCTTACCGATAATGAGGGTAATGAGGTTACAAAGGCAAGCGACCTGCAGGCAGGGGAGTACAAGCTGGAATTTTGCTTTGTGGAGGCAGGTACCGATAAAAAGCTTGCAAGCTCGGAGCTTCTCGGTGATGTGGAATATGAAGCCACAATTAAGAACAACGGTGTTACCGACCCCAAAAAGTACAAATCGGGCGATACCGTAAAGCTTGAAGAAGGTATGGTTGAGATAGATGTTGTGGCAAGGTATCTTGACTATAACTCGGTTTCGGCAGAGCTTAAATACGATGTTTATGCCAATAAGGCAATCACCTTTGAGGCGATAGAAAATCCGACCTACACTGTCGATACGGACGGCTTTAAGAAAACCCCTGCCATAAAGCTTAAGGCTAAGATAGAGGGGCAGGAATTCACCAAGGAGCAGTGGGAAGCCTTTAAGCTGCCAAAGGTGGAGCTTCCGCGAAATATCACCTCCAAATTCGGGGAGTTCAAGATTAAAAAGTGTGACGAGACAGGATTTGTTGAGATAACACCTACCCTAAAGGACGGAAAGCCCACTCCCGGTACATACGAAACCTGCAAAATGACGGTATCCTACGAGGGCGTCTATGACAAGGAAAGCTGGGCAGGCAGCAGTGAAATTGATTTCAATTTAAAGGATAACAGAAGCTGGCTTGAGCGAAATTGGCTGTTTTTGCTTATAGTGCTTATAATCCTTGCGGTTATAGCCTTAATTCTGTGGTTGCTTTTCCGCCCTGTGCTTCCGAAAAAGCTTTTCGTTTACTATGAGGGCGAGCTTCCCACCAGCACAAAGATACGCAAGCAGGTGACCATAAACTGTGTTGACGAGCTTGGCGCTCCTGCGGTTTCGGGAAAAGCAAAGGTTGTGAGGCGTTCTAACAATGCGTGGATAAAAAGGAAATCCTCGGCGGCGTCCTTTGCCCTCGCAGATGTTTCAATTACCAATATTTCAGGCCTGCGTGTTGGCGGTATCGGATACGAAATGAGTGATGACGGCGAGCTTTTGAATGCGGCAACACACACACCCGAAAGCTCAATAGAGTTTTACAGCGGTTGCCCGATTTCGTGGTATGAATCCTCAACAGACCCCATGACGGGTGACCAGATAAACCAATTGTATAACGGCACAATTTATATAAATCAAATGTAATGAAAGGTAACGGTGATTTTATTATGAAAGCAAAAGAAACAGTAAAGGGAAATAAGGTTCCGGCAACACTTTTTGTGGGTGTTGGCGGTATCGGTTCAAGAACCATCAGAAAGGTATCAGAGCTGGCAAAGAAGGACGATCTTTCCAAAAGCCGTTTTGTTATTCTTGATACCGATGTAAACGACCTTCAGGCGGCAGACGATAATATTAATATTACTGCTATTCAGACCTCCTCTCCCAGAACAATCAGGGATTATCTTATTCAGGATGATGAGGCACGCACAGAGTGGTTCCCCAACAATATGATTATAAACGGCAAGACCGTTTCCGAGGGTGCGGGACAGATTCGTGCAATTTCCCGTCTGGCACTCAATGCCACAATCCGTCAGGGCAGAATAAGCGCCCTTTACGATGCTATTGATGCGCTTTATCTCAAGGACGGCTCTGACAAAAAGCAGACCGTTAAGGTTGTTGTGGCTTCAACCGTTGCCGGTGGTACAGGTTCGGGTATTGCTATGATAGTTGCAATGCTTATAAGAAACTATATCACAAAGAACTACCCCGAATCCTCCGCTATTATACGCGGCTTCTTCATTATGCCCGGCGTTATGGACTGCAACAAGCCCTCCTACAGCGAGAGAAAGAGTATGCAGCGCAACGGCTATGCTACCATTAAGGAAATAAATGCATTTATGATGCGTCCCTTCTTTGAGGCTGTGCCGGAGCTCAGACGCTACAAAAATATGCACATAACCGTTCCCACCACAGCAGGTGCCAACGAAAAGCTTTCCTGCCTGCCTTATGATTTCTGCTTCCTGTTTGACAGAACCGATTCGGACGAATTTAATATGGAAAAGGTTGCTCAGTACGAGGATTATGTTGCACATTCTATCTATGAGCAGTGTATCGGCCCGATGAACAGAAGCGCCTCAAGTAAGGAGGACAATGTTCTTAAGGAGTTCTTGGACGACCGCAAGCTTGGCAGAAGCCGTTTCGGCGGCGCTGGCGCTTCTGTTGTACGCTATCCCTATGAGGCAATCCGCGATTACATAGCTCTTGAATGGGTTGAGAAGCGTATTATCGGTCATTCGGGAGATGCTGCCGATGAAAAGGCACGCAGGGAAATGATTGAAAACTCCTGGCTTGTTTATGACAGCGAGTATTGGGACAAGAAAAAGGAATTTGACCAGGCAAGCACCGCCGGCAAGCGTGAGCCTAACCGCGGCAGGATTTATACCTCTAAGCTTGAAACCGGAACTGACGAATTTTCAAAGATGATGAACGAGGATTACATCATCCCCAAGAACAGAAAATTCCTGCAAAAGAATTCCACATCAAAGGCATTGCCCGCAGTGGAAAATTATATTTCCGAGCTTGTAAACAGAGCTTCCAATCTCTATGTTTCCAACGCAAATTACACCAAAACAGTTAAGAACTTTACAAAGTGCAAGGATGTAACCCCCGAGGGCGTCAGCCTTAAGGACAGATTTGCAACCATCTCTGCATACGAGGATATTATAAACATTCCTGCAATCAGAAACATTGTTAAGCCCTTCATTGAAAGCGTGTTTGACGGCAAGGAAAAGATGAGCAAGAATGCCGAGCCCTTTATGCTTGAGTCCTTCCTTTCAATAGACGGTAATGCAATGCACCCCAACGCAATGCGTTACCTGCTTTACAAGCTCAGAGACCAGCTTGCTTCCGAGACCGAAACCGCACCCATGGATGCTGATTTCGCTTCCGAGATTGAGATAAACAAATTCGGCGCTTGGCGTAAAACAGGCAAGGGCGATAACGATGAAAATTCAAAGGTAAGAGATGTTTCTGTTTTTCAGGTCTTTGGCGGCGGCAAGGAAACAGGCTTGCAGTCAATGTGCGTTTCCTGTGATGAGGCTAATTTGCCTGTTGAGGGCGCAAAGCTTAAGTGCGCTCAGCTTTTAACTGCTTATGCCGGAAACCTTTCAAGCTGGTATGACAAATTCTTTAGGTACTATGTATGCTTGGAGGCAAGAACATATATTGACAGACTTATAGAAGCTTTTGAGAATTTCTACGATTCATTTGAAAAGAAAATCGTGGGTATTGAAAAGAAAAAGAAAACAATTCTTTCAAGCATTGAATTTAATAACGGCGACTGCGTGCTTAACCTTTTCGGCAATCCAACCCTGCTCAAGAAATTGGTTTCTATTCAGGCTTTGCCGGCTAACGGCGGTCAGAATGACTTTAAGCTTAACAGCGGTATTTATGATGCGGTTAAGAGTAATGCCAAGGTTGGAGAAAAGCTTAAGTATGATGTCCTTTCGGACGATACCGTTCAGGATGTGTTTGACACCGTTATCATTGAGCTTTACAAGGAAATTGTTTCGGATAAGTGCGACCAGATTATCGATGTTGACATTTTGCGCGCAATCGCACTTGAGCATAAGATGAGATGCCTGTGCGCTGCAGACGAAACCACAAACGAGCTTGAAAAAGAGGAGCTTAAGGCGCGCGGAAACTCTTATTCAGAGATTAATGCCTATGTTGAAACCATAATTAACAAGGGTAGACATCTTTCAAGCCCCTGCATCACCCGCAAGGACTTTGACGAGAGCCGCGAGGTAGATGCTATTGCCTACAATAAGTACCTCGAGGAGGGCGAGGGTGTTAAGATGCCCAGACGATTTGACGCTAAAAACGCTTCGGACACCGTTTCAAAGTACGAGCTGCACTTCTTCCGTTCAATCTATGATATTATGCCTACACAGCTTCAGAAAATGTGCTCACCCGATATGCCCGTTGAGGAGCTTGAGCATTGCATAGATGCCCCTGCAAGCAGTGAGGGTGTTGGTGAATACTTTACCGCTTATCAGGAGTATATGACCAAGATTGGCCCCGATAACCGCCTTAATCCCGTTATCACACCTCATATTGACAAGCGCTGGAACTCTATTTCCGTGCTTCCTGAGATTGATCCCAGAGGCTATCAGCGTTGCCTTATGAAGAGCATACATCAGGCTATGATTTACGGCTTTATCTACAAGTTTATCAACAAGCATTTAAGCTCCATTCATGATGCCGAGAAGTTTGTATACAGATATAAGGACGGCAGAAACGGCTTTAAAAAGCTTATCGTTTCAAATCACACCAAGTGTGACCGCCTCTTTGAGGTGCTTGATGCCCTTTATTTTGACCGTTATGCCGTAAGGTCTATTGATACCGAGGCAACTGCTATAAGAGAGAAGGAGTTTGCAAACAGCACACTCTATGAAAAGACCACCTTTGCAAGGAGTCTGGATTCGCTTGACCGTTGCGAGTTTATTGACGAAAAGGATCGCCTTGAAATCGCAAAGACCAAGAAGGAGGCTACATCCATATTCGAGCTTCCCTTGCTTTATTGGAATTCTCTGCCTAAGAAGGATGCCGCTGAATTAGAGGTTATGGTTGAGGCAATCTTTGATATTTTGCAGGGAGAAATTGCGACCTTTGCCGATACGGACGATGTAAATCCCATTTTCGCAAAGCTTCTTGTAAAGCATTATAAGCTTCTTGTGGCAAATTATGAGGCATTCCCGAAGGTATTTATGGGCGACAATCATATTGATGTTAAGTCCAACGATGTTATTCAGACGATTGAAAAGAAAATCTACGAAAAAATCGTTGACCTCGATGTATCCGAAACAGCGGAATTCAGCTTATAATTTAATCGGCATTTTAATATTTCGGTTTGGGGGACTGTATCGTCCCTCAGACCACAGGCGGTGATTATTTGTTTACGGTTATTGTTTGCGGTGAAGCCTTGATAGATAACATCAAGGAAAAATATTCCTATGCATTAAGGGCGCTTTTAAATAAGGGCGGTTACACCTTTTGTGTCTGGAATCCCGAAGGCGAAACCCTGGAGCAGGCTGTGCCTGAGCTTAAGGCGGCAGTAGCTCACGAGGCGCAGTGGCGCGCTATTATCGTGCAGGACGGTGAAACCTTCGGACGGGAATGTATTGACAGGAGAAATCCCTTTGATTTTGTTGATACCACCGAAAATATACCCGATTTTTATATCTCTGACAGTGAGCTTGAAAGCCCTGAAGGCTGTGAGACGGCAGTAAAAGAATGTGCCGAAAAAATCCTGCACTTCAGAGCTTTGAAGCATGAAAATTATATAAAAGCCTCGCAAAGCCCCCTCACAAGACTTGCAATCTGGCTTTTGGGCTCGCCTATGCAAAAAAAGCCGAGCTGTCCTGATTGGTGGAATGAAAAGCTTTTGGGCGATACTCCGATAGATGTTGAATATTTTAGGCTCCTTGATGAAATGAATCTCACAGCGGCTGAGGTTGAGCAGTACCGCGCCCTTGCCGACAGGTATGAGATACTTTCAAAAAGCTTTTTAAACGGTGCCATGCTTGAAAATGTTCCCGCAAGTGTGATTGCGGTTTCGGAGAGAACGAATGCCTGCGAGGATGAAATATTTAATTCTGCATGGAAAAAGCATGAGGATTTGGAGTATGTGAATTTCTGTGATGACAATCTCTATCCTTCCCAGATGCGTTTTGTTATTTGCGAGGTGGAGTATCAAAATCACATTCGAAAAAGCGGCTCTTACATTCAGTTCCTTTCCTTCTTGGCAGTGCTTGGTCAAAATGAGGTTCCAAGCGGTGTGCTCCAACCCTATAAGCTCTATCGTGCCGAAACCGTTACCGACAGGATGAAAACCAAGGCTACCTTTACCGAGTTTGCAATGCGCCTTGAGCTTACAAGACGGATTTTGGCAAACCGTCTTGCTTTTGAAAAGGCAAGCATGGCTGAGCCTATCTCGGAGGAGGAGGTAAGGAGACGCTTTATTTCCAACGAGCGCGTCCTTGTGAAAATGAATCCTGAAATCCGCGAGGGTGAGCTTTATGGTGAGTATGACAAAATCGGGCTTTCGACCGATTGCCCCGATAATGAGTACAATTATTGGGATGAGCAGTACCATTCGATAGGTAAAAGCTTTGTCCGTTACCTCCGCGAGCCTCGCCGTGCCGTAAAGCAGGCGGTGCGTGAGGATTTTCGCAGTAAAAATTTTGTTCAGGATGACCTTGCATTAAGACTTAACGAAAACCAACGCGAGGATGTTTTCTATCGCCTTGCGGAGGAAGAAGCCAATATGGTTTCAACCGTTACAACCCATCTCTTTGATACTGCGAAATACCGCGAGGAGCTGGACTGCAGTGACAAAAAAATACGCAAAAATATTTCCGAAAGAATGACCAAGAAAAAGACGGTTATAACCGCGCTTATTGCCTTGGCGGCATATTTCATCGGCTTTTTGCCCCTGCTTTTCAGTAGCTTTAACACCGCAGGCTCCTTTACCTTTTCACTTGTTACGGTTGCGGTTGTTTTCGGCTTGTTTTTGGCTTCGGGCTTTGCCTATATTGTGGTTATGAGGCAAAGACTTGTTAAGCTGATAAAGCAGTTTAACGCCGTTATGGGCGAGATTTGCTTTAAAATAAAGTTAGGACTTGAACGCTTTTCAAAGTATTTAAGCCACGCCTGCAATGTTATGCGGGAGTTTTCGGTGCTTGGAATTACCGAGTCTGAAAGCTCGCGGCAGTATGCTGTCCTGCGCTTCCATTACAACTGTGTTGAGGAAAGATTGCGTGAGGTGAGCGAGGCTTTCGCAGGCAATATTGATTATAGTCTCCTTGTTGGCAGAGAGGTTGAGCCGTTTAATTACGATTTCACCAGACCTGAGCCGTACAGCTACGATGTTCATTATGAGGAAAACGAACGGAAAATCGAGTTTATGCAGCCCGGAAATATGGTGGAGCTTCCTGTGGATTATATTAAGGCTATAAAGGTGCAGAGGGAGGAAATGTATGATTAATACCGTTTTGAATATAGTGAAAATGGTTGCCGCCATTCTTCCTTTTATTGCTCTTTGTATTTTGGGGCAAAAGGTAAACCTCCCCAAAAGCGAAAGAAGCCGTCAGCTCTGGATGCCGGTTGTAGCTCTCATTTATGTTATTGCGGCAATGATTTTGGCTGATAACATTTGCGATTGGCTTATTAAGCTGATAAACAATATTCCTGTCTGGCTTAATAGCTTGGCGGCATTTTCTTGGATGCCCGAAAAAATATCCGATATTATTATAATGATTGCAAGCTTTATAAACAGGTTTATAAAAAGCATTAATCTTAATTTCTGGATATTCTTTATTGCAAACACGGCTATAATTACAGCCTATCTGGTTGTTAAGGATATTGCCTTGGGAATTATGCGCAAGGCTGTCAGGACAGACAGCACGGTTTACACCAAAATTGCCGGCGCCTTTTATGAATATTTCCCCGAAAAGGGTATGTGGTGCTTAAAGGAAAATTATGCCCAGACAAGAGGTCTGTTAAAGGTTTTCTATTACAGCGCACTGATTATTTCGGCGCTTTTGATGTTGGTAAGCCGCAAATTTTACTATGAGGGTTTGCTGAAATCTCTCTTTTATCCTGTTTTCGGTATAATCGTAGTCGGTGAGCTTTTCTTTTATCTTGACGGTGCCACCAAGGGTGAGTACACAGGAGATATTTTAGGTGAGGATGAGGATGCCTACAAAACGGTGAACTACTCACTTTTAAGAAAGTTTTTGCGCTCAATTTTCGGTGATAAGCTTCTCACCGAAAACACAAGCGTTAATAATGCCTTGGCTTATGATGTCACCACCGATGAAATCATCCGCGAGCTTGAAAAGAGCGAGGACCCGAAAACCGTAAGCTTTGCAACCTATTTTAAGGCATTAAATAAAACAGGCTTTTCGATAGACCATAACTATCTCTATTCCTCCCTTGATTTGCTTAACGGAAAGAGCATTCTCTTTAATAATCCCTTCTATAATGACCTTATTCCTTATGCCTTCTATCCCATGAACAGGGCATTGCTTGCCCATAAAAAGGTGTTGGTTGTGCTTGGCAGACACTCCGTTGAGGAGGATATCACCGCTTGGATAGAAAAGGGTGTGCAGTCGGTCACAAATATTCCCTTTATGTGGAAAATAGGTGTGCTTGGCGAACAGCCCGAGGAGCTTGATATAGGTATAATCACCCGTTCAGCGGTGCTTGATATTGAGCTTCACCACAAAAATTGCGAATTTTTGGAAAAGGTCGGCTTTGTGATTGTTATTGAGCCTTCAAAGCTCATTTCCACGGCACAGATAGGTCTTAACCTTATTGTTAAGCAGTGCAAGGCAGAGGCTGACAACGAAATCACCTACTGCCTGTGCGATAAAAACTGTGACGGTCTGGTAGACGCAATGTCACATATCCTTATGACAGGTATTACCGAGGTTTCGGCAACAAACAAGCATTTGGGCACATCCTCCTATATGTGCTGGGAAACCGATGATGAATACCTGCACCACAGACTTATTCCAAACATTTCAAGATACTTGGGTGTTGGAACTGAGCTTTCCTTTGCCGCACTTAAAAATCAGGTTTCCAAAACCCGCTGGTACGGCGGTGAGGCATTCCCTGTTACCGATATCCGCTGGATTGGCAGACAGTATTACTACGATTTAACGCGATATGCAGGTCTC
The DNA here is from genome assembly GCA_017507805.1 of Clostridia bacterium. Taxonomy (GTDB): domain Bacteria; phylum Bacillota; class Clostridia; order Oscillospirales; family Acutalibacteraceae; genus UBA737. The sequence continues at coordinate 133,902 of JAFWAC010000034.1, read as the reverse complement.
CCGACAAGTCAGGAGGCTATGGATGAGCATTTTGAAACCTCACCGAATCTTTGGAGCGCTTCGGCAGAGAAAAACAGCTATATCACGGTTGAGGACGAAGCCTTTAATATGTTCGAGGTTTTAAGGGATTTTTCCACCAGAACAACCGAGCAGGGCTTTATAAATGTTATTTCGCAGGATTATCTGCTTAAGGATTATATGGCAGAAAATGCCTCCATCTTTGAGACCGATGCTAAGGCTATTCCTTATATCGTTGCCGATTACACCCGCAGTCACCGCAATACTGCACTCAGACTTATGCTTATGATGAGTACGGTCAGGGTTTCAGCCGAAACGCTGGAGAAAGAGCTTTCGCTTTTGGGTGTCCGCATCTTTGATTTGAAAAAGCAGCTTTGGTTTGAGATTTATAATTGTTATGCTTCACTGCAGGAAATTTCCGAGCTGCAGGGCAGCTACACCGAAAGGGTGGACGCCGCGTCATTTAAGACAATCAGACTTGAAAATGAGGAATTTGGTTCTGATGTAATAAAGGTTGCTGAAAGCTTTAATATGAAAAAGGGTAAAATAGAAATAGTCTATTTTATCGATAATAAGGATTTCAAGGCGGCCTATGTTAGCAAGCTTAAGTCCGCAGGCTATGTTGCAGAGGACGAAAAGGGCGAAAGGTATTACCTGGGTGCCGAGCTTAGCGGTCATATATATCAAAAGTACCTGCCCGGTCAGTTTTTCACACTCGGCGGTAAGTATTACGAAATGCAGTACCTCACGGCAGACGGTCAGATTTTGGTGCGCAGAGCAGCAGACCACATAAACAACCGCCCTGCTTACAGACAGGAACGTGTGTATACCGTTCACAGTGTTCGCGATTCCGATAAAATCGGTGCGCAGCAGGATGTTGCAGGACTTAAGGTTGTGAAGCAGTTTGCGGACATAACGGTTGAAACACCGGGATATTACCGAATGGAAAGGTACAGCGATTTTGCAACCGCTAAAAAGGTTTCCTTTTCTTCTGATAGCGGCATTCCCTGCCGCACCTACCGCAACAAGGAAATTTTGCGTATTGATTTGCCTGAGCTTGACGGTAAGCTTAACGATAATATCCGTTATACCGTTACACTTTTGTTCAATGAAATTTTCAGAACACTTTTTGCCGAAAATCAGGCGTTTATATGCGCTGTTACGGAGGATATTGATTTGCCTGAGGGTGTAAATCCTCTTACCTACTCGATTAAAGGTGAGGGTTGCAGTAACGGCACCAATTCGATTTATATTATTGAGGACAGCCAGCTTGATTTAGGTCTTACTGTGGCGGTTGAAAGAAATCTTGAGAGAATTTTCAAAATCATTCACGATTATCTTAATTGGCACAGTATCACACTTGAAAACAGCCTTAATCCGCCGTCCGAGCCCATTCCCCCGATAATTTTCACCGATACCGAGGAGGAAGAAAATTCAAAGAAAAAGGGAATTTTCTCAAAAATAGGTAGAGGAATTAAGAAAATATTTGAAAAAATAAAGGGCTGGTTTAAGAAAAAGCCAAAGGAGGAAACTCCTACAGAGGGTGACGAGCCTGTCGATGGTGAGCTTCCGCCGCAGGAGCCTGAAAAGCCTGAGGAGGAAAATACCACCCCCGAGACCGAGGGTGAGCAACCTGAGGAGGAAACCACTCCGACAGAAGACACCGAGCAGGAAAAGGAAGCTCCTGCCGAGGATGAAAAGGAGCCAAAGGGCATTTTTGGCTGGTTAAAGCGTAAAAAACGCAAAAATCCCGAGAAGCCTGAAGAACCCGAAGCTACCGAGGAACAGCCGGAGGCTGAAGCTGAAGAACCTGCAAAAACGGCAGAGGAAGCCGAACCTCAAGCAGAAGCACCCACAGATCCTGAGCCTGAAGAAACCGATGCAGAGGGTGTTGCTAAGGAAGCGGCGGAGGTTACTGAAATGCCTTTTAGGAATGAAATTGTTTCACCTGCTGAAAACACTGCCGACACAAAGGCGGGCTTTTCGGTTGAGCGCAAGCCTTACCACGAAAGATATTATACCCTTTTCGGCGCTGACGAGGAGCCAACACAATTGGATTTGCGCGGCACGCTGGAGTATTTGTCGGCAATGGGAATGGACAGAAATGCTCTGAAGCAGGCAAGAGAAAACAAAAATGTTGCCGAGATGGTTGAGGCTACCTTCAAGCCCGGAAAGCCCGATTCGCGCTACTGCGATTTCTGCGGCTGTGAGATTTACGGGGTAGAGTATGAAACCCTGGCGGACGGACGCGACCGCTGTATGGCATGCAGTCGCACCGCCATAAAAACAGGGGAAGAATTCCGCAAGATTTTCGAGGATGTCAAACGAAATATGGAGGCATTTTTCGGTATAAGAATTAATGTTGGAATAAAGGTTCAGATGGTAAACTCCAAAACACTCCACAAGCGTTTGGGGCAGGCTTTTGTTCCCACACCGAAAAGCGATGGGCGTGTGCTTGGTGTTGCTATAAGTGACAAAAATGGCTACACCCTTTTGGTTGAGAACGGCTCACCGAGAATGGCATCCATGCTCACAATGGCGCACGAGCTTACACATATCTGGCAATATATTAATTGGGACGACCGTGCAATCCGCAGGAAGTACGGCAGAAAAATGCGCCTTGAAATCTATGAGGGAATGGCAAAATGGGTAGAAATTCAGTATGCCTACCTGATTAATGAGCCTGCCACCGCTAAACGGGAGGAAATCATCACCGCCTACCGCGATGATGAGTATGGCAGAGGCTTCCTGAGATACAGGGCAAATTATCCTTTCTCATTGGGTACTGTTATTACAAAGCCCACACCTTTCCTTGACAGGGAAACACCCCTTAAGCCTGAATATTGCGGCGCCTTTACGGTGATAATGCCTAAAGACCCTAATGCGCTTACTCCTGAGGATGGCGACAATAATTCAGGCAACGGCGGCGCAACACCTGCCGAGCCGATAAAGGGTCCTGTCAACCGCACTCCCGGTAAGGTTAATATGTATGCCTACGGCTTGCTTTCGGGGGAGGAAAAACGGTTTTATGATGCTGCTTTGCAGGCGGTAAATGACTTTGTGCCTGAGCTTGCAGTGACCGATATTACTATCACTGATACGCAGGTTAATAAAATTATTGATTTTGTTCAGCGCGACCATCCCGAAATTTTCTGGTTCCAGCACGGCGCCACATATTATTTTGACACAGTAACCCATATTGTTAATCGTGTGGAATTTGAGTATTGTATGCCGCGTGCTGAGGCTGAAAAAAGGCAGAAAAAGCTTGATACTGCCGTTAAGGCATTTATGAGTGGCATTACCTCGTCTATGAGCGACTATGAGGCAACACTTCATATCTACGAAAATATAATCCGCCTTGTGGATTATGATACGGTAGGTCTTGAGCGCCAGAACGGTAACATCTCCTCCGATATACCCGATGACCTGCGCTCTATCTACGGTGTGTTTGTGAACAAAAAGGCTGTCTGCGCAGGCTACGCAAAGGCAACACAGTATTTGCTTAATCTGTGCGGAATTGAATGTACCTATGTCACAAGCGATACCCACGCTTGGAATATGGTTAAGCTTGAGGGCGATTATTACCACCTTGATACTACTTGGGGTGACGGAACAGACACCAAAAAGGAAAAAGCCCAGAGTGAGGCTATAAGCTATGATTGCTTCTGCATCACCACAGCGGAGCTTTCCAGACTTGATGCGCACACCCCTGTAAGCGAGTTCCCGCTTCCTGTTTGTACCGCTACTAAGTGTAACTATCACCGCAGACACGGTCTTTTCTTTGAGAAATATGATTTCAACAAAATAAGGTCGGTTGTTTGCCGGAGTGTTGATTTTGAAAGATTTGATGTTTCCTTCAAATTCGCAGACGAAAAGGTATTTTCAGAGGCTAAGACTGCACTTATAGACAATGCAAAATTCAGGGAGATAATTCAATTTTCTAATTTAAAATCAAATCACAGGGTAGGTAACGCATATATGTATTCCTCAAGCAATGAAAAGCTGACCATTGCATTGCACCTTACAAAGCTTTGAAAAAGGGGAAAGAGAAATGAAAAAAATACTTTTGTTTGCGGTTATTCTTGTAATAGTGGTAGCAGGTGTTGTTTTTGTTCCCAAGCTTGCCCACAAATGTGACGATTGCGGCGACTTTTTTGTGGGTGCCGGCTACAAGCCCAACATTGTTTCCGATCTGCTTAATGATGAGGAACAGATTATCTGTAAGGATTGTGCAGAAAAACAGCACGCCTTGTCACTTGCTGTCGGCGGCGATGTCGAGGAATTTAAAAGAGATTTGTTCTGATTTCAGTAAAACACGGCGAAAGCCGTGTTTTACCTATTTAATTTCTTTCGGGAGGTAAAACTAATGGGAAAATGGCTTTCTTTTTTCATTATTTCATTAGCTGTTTTTGCGGCATCAGTGTTGTTTGCAATTTTCAGATTCAGGGCAAAATATAAAAGCGGCAGAATTTTAACTCCAATCCGCATTTTATTTGGGGGAGTAATAGTTTCCTCATTTTTGCTCTTTATCCCAATTTACGGCGAGGCATTTGCTGCATATAATTGCAGTCCCTTTGAGACCTTTTTGATTTCAATTCACAATATGATTCGCCTTTTTGTTGTTGATGGGGATTTTACCTTTGTAACTCAAAACCTTGCAGAGTCCATAGGTTGGCTTGAATACGGCTATTCGATACTGTTTTCGGTGCTGTTTGTTGTTGCGCCGTTGCTTACCTTCGGATTTGTTTTGTCCTTTTTCAAAAATGTCTTGGCTTACATAAGGTTTGCCGTAAACTACCGTTCAGATATCTACATTTTTTCAGAGCTTAGTGAAAAATCCCTCTCGTTGGCAAAAAGCATTTTAAGCGCCAACGGAAGGACAAACGAAAACGGAGAGCCGATTAAAAATCGCTTTGCTGTTTTTACCGATGTTTTTGAAAAGGAGGAGGAGCGTAGCTTTGAGCTTATCGAAAAGGCTCGCGAGCTGGGTGCGATTTGCTTTAAAAAGGATATTGTAACGGTTAATTTCACGGTTCACAGCAAGGGTGGATGGCTTCATTTTTTCACTATCGGTGAGGACCATTCCGAAAATATTAATCAAGGGCTCAAATTGGTGACGCGCTATAAAAACCGCGATAATACCAAGCTTTATGTTTTCTCCACCCAGGCAGAGGCGGAGCCGCTTTTGTCGAGAGCATTCGCTGACGGCGGCGATGAAATAAAAATAAAGGTGCGCCGTGTGAATGAGGTTCAGTCACTTATAAGCAGAACCTTGTACGATTCGGGCTTTGAAAATATTTTTGAAAGCGCTGTCGAAAACCCCGAAACAGGGGCAAAGGATATTTCGGCTTTGGTTGTGGGAATGGGTAAGCACGGAGCTGAAATGACCAAAACCCTTGCTTGGTTTTGCCAGATGGACGGATACCGCGTGAGAATAAGCGCATTTGATGCCGACCCCGATGCCGAGCTTAAATTCAGGTCGCTTTGTCCCGAGCTTATGGACGAGAGATTTAACTCTAATTCGACCGTTGACGGTGAGGCAAAGTATGAAATATCAATTTTCTCAGGGGTGGATGTTACTACCAAAACCTTTGATGATATGATTTGTGCAATGCCGCAGGTTACCTATGTGCTTGTTGCATTGGGTAATGATGAGCTTAACATTTCGGTTGCAATGAAGCTGAGAATGTTGTTTGAACGCTCGGGAATAAATCCCAAAATTCAGGCGATAGTTTATGATACAGATAAGAGCAATGCCTTAAAGGGGATAACAAACTTTAAAAGCAAGAGCTATGATATTGAGTTTATAGGCGACAGGGATACTGCCTATTCAGAGTCGGTTATCATAGACGGTGAGGTTGAAATGGCGGCACTCAGCCGTCACAGGGATGATTACGGCGGAACCGAGGCACAATTCTGGCAATATGATTACAATTATAAATCCTCAGTGGCTTCGGTTATCCATAAGAAAATGAAAAAGAAGTGTAAAATGGCGGGCATCGAGAAGCCTGTCTCACAAAGAACTGACGAGGAAAAATGGGCATTAAGAAAGTTAGAGCATTGCCGCTGGAATGCCTATATGCGTTCGGAGGGATATTGTTATGCGCCCAAGCGCAACGATTTGGCAAAGAACCATCATCTGCTTATCCCGTTTGATGCATTGCCGCTGTCCGAGCAGGAAAAGGATGATTATTAAGAAGGGTGTGTATGTAAATGGCAATAGCTTTTGAGGAAGCACTTAAAAAGAATATCGCTTCGGGGGAGCTGTTGCCCGTTTATATACTTTTCGGTGAGGACGGCTATCTCAAAAAGACCTATTCGGATAAAATTACGAAAAAAATCACCGAGCCTGATGATGTATTCAACTATTGCAAATTCGGCGCTTCCTGTGATTTGCAGGAGGTTTACGATGCCGCAATGCAGCTTCCATTTATGGCAGATAAAAAGTGTATTTTACTTGATGATTATGACTTTGAGCATTGCTCCAAAACAGACCTTGACAGACTTTGCAGTCTTTTAAGCGAGGCTTCGGACAGTGCGGTTATAATTCTGAGATTTGATAATTTAGAGTTTGACAGTAAAAAAAGCTCAAAGTTCAAGAGAATTGTTGCCTCAGCCGAAAAGGCGGGGGGAATGGCAGTAAAGCTTGACCACCGCAAGATGCCTGAGCTTATAAAAATGCTCACAGACGGCGCATCAAAACGCGGCTGTAAAATGGATTCTGCTACCGCGAAATATCTTATTGAGACGGCAGGCGAGGATATAAATATCCTGCGAAATGAGCTTGACAAGCTTTGCGCCTTTTCGGGTAGCACCCCCATCACACGCGAAACGGTGGATAGAGTTTGCATTAAAACGGTGGAGGCTTCGGTTTACAATCTTTCAAAGCATATTATCGCGTGTGACATTTCGGCTTCTCTCACCGCCTTGGACGAGCTTTTCTTTATGCGCATCGAGCCGATGATAATTCTGCACAGCATTTCCTCGGTTTATGTTGATATGTTCCGTATTTACACCGCAAAAAGTGATGGCGGCACCGTTTCTCAGGTAAGCTCTGCTTTTGGATATAAGGGTAGGGAATTTGTGCTTGAAAAGGCGGCAACAAGCCTTAAAAAGTTTGATTTTAAACGGCTATCTTTAAGCCTTGAGGCATTAACCGCCGCTGATAACAGCCTTAAATCCTTTGGTGCAGACGGGCGGATAGTGCTTGAACAGCTTATAATTAAGCTTATTTATATAATTGTGAAGGGTGAGTCGGTTGATAAGGCTTGAACAGCCGGTTATTGTTGAGGGGAAATACGATAAAATCACCTTGGAAAATGTTATTGACGCCCTTATAATTCCCACAAACGGCTTCGGCATTTTTAAGGACAGGGAAAAGTGCGAGCTGATACGCACCCTGGCAAAAAGAAGCGGAATTATAATAATGACCGATTCTGACAGCGCAGGAGCTATGATACGCGCTCATATCAAAAAAATTTCGGGCGATGGAAGGATAATCAATGTTTATGTGCCCTGTCTTAAGGGCAAGGAAAAAAGAAAAAGCACCCAAAGCCGAGAGGGACTTTTGGGTGTTGAGGGTATGACACCCGAAATAATAACAAAAGCCCTTGAACGAAGCGGAGTTTGTGGAAAATATATTGAAAAAAAGGGCAAAAAAATCACCAAAACAGATATGTATCTGGCAGGGCTTTCGGGCGGAGAAAACAGCAGTGAGAAAAGACGGGAATATTTAAAAAAGCTCTCCCTACCCGAAAATTTATCACCAAATGCAATGCTGGATATTTTAAACACAATTTTCACCTATGAGGAATTTATCCTCAGCTTGCAATAAAAGGCAGGCAACCTTTATGGTCGCCCCTGTATAAATTTATCACAAGCCTACCGTAGGGGTAAAACTGTGGCATCAGTAACAAAGTAAAGGCGGATTAAAAATATGAGGATGAGGAAAAAGAAAAATCTCGAGGAAAGACTAAGAGAGGTATCGGATATTTTATATACCGATGATTTGGCAGACCGGAATTTTAATACCGCTGTGATCTTAAAAAAATATATAGATTTGGATAGCTGGTTTGAAAAGAAACAGCCCTTGTACCTTGAAATCGGTTGCGGAAAGGGTAAATTTGCCTGCGAGTTTGCGGCAAAAAATCCCGACATCAATCTTTTGGCGGTTGAGAAAAGCGGAAATGTGCTTGTTGAAGCCTGCGAAGCGGCAAAAAAGGCAAATCTGCCTAATTTAAGGTTTATTAAAAGCTCTGCCGAGTACCTTGAAAAATATCTTAAAGAGGAAAGCGTTGACAGACTGTTTCTTAATTTTTCCTGTCCGTTTCCGAAAAAGGCTTATGCTTCTCACCGATTAACCCATACAAAATTTTTAAGGATTTATAAGCGGCTTTTAAAGTCTGGTGCAGAAATACATCAGAAAACCGATAATATGCATTTTTTTGAATTTTCGGTAGAAAATTTGACGGCAGAGGGCTTTGCTCTTAAAAATGTTTCACTTGACCTGCATAACAGCGACTTTGAGGGAAATATCGAAACCGAGTATGAGCATCGTTTTGCAAGTCTCGGTCAGCCGATTTACAGACTTGAAGCCTACCTACAGGAGAAAAAAGATGATTGATTTTAAGATTGAAAAAATTGCACCCTTGTGTGAAGACTTTGGCGTTAAGCTTAGTGAGCAGTGTATAAAACAGCTTAATGCCTACGGAAATCTTTTGCTTGAATGGAATGAGAAAATAAATCTCACCGCTATAACCGAGCCGGAGGATGTGCTTTACAAGCATTTTTATGACTGTGTCTTATTCCTGAAGCACTGCAAATTGAGTGACAGTGCTTCACTTATAGATGTCGGCACAGGTGCAGGCTTCCCGGGAATGGTGCTTAAAATTGTCCGTCCCGATTTGAAGGTAACCTTGCTTGACAGCTTGAACAAACGCCTTGTTTTTTTGAATGATGTTATAGAAAAGCTTTCACTTTCAGGGGTTGAAACGGTGCATTTGCGTGCTGAGGAAGCGGGAAAAAGTAAAGAGCACAGAGAAAAATATGATGTTGCAACAGCCCGTGCTGTGGCTGCTTTACCTGTGCTTGCAGAATATTGCGCACCCCTTGTTAAAAAGGGCGGAAGCTTTGTGGCAATGAAAGGTCCCTCCGCTTTTGAGGAGGCAGAGCTTTGCAGTAATGCAACAAAGGTGTTGGGGCTTGAACGACCTGTTATTATATGCGAGACCTTAACGGGAAATGAGCAAAGAGCCTTTGTCACCTTTAAAAAAATATCGCAAACACCGCCAAAATACCCGAGAAAACCAAACGATATTTCAAAACAGCCGCTTTAAAACGGCTGTTTTTGGTTTTTTGGCACGAATTTGCCCGACCGATTTTTCTTTACAATAAGCTCTCCTTTTTGCAATAATGATTGTAGTTAATCAGGAGGCGGTGTAATGCATACTATATCCGATAATAAGCTTTTAATGCTGCGCCCGGGGGAAATAGTACCACCTGCAAACGGTTGCCGTAAGCATTTTGACAATTATGAGTTGATTTTGCTCGCCCAAAGCATCTCTGTAAACGGTATAATTCATCCATTGTCGGTATACAAGGGTGAGGACGGAAGCTATCATTTGATTTCGGGTGAAAGGCGGCTGAAGGCGGCAATTATGGCAGGACTGAGGCGCGTGCCCTGTGTTTTACATAAAACAGACCAAGCCACTGCGGCGCTCTTTGCGCTTATAGAAAACCTGCAAAGAAGTCAGCTCCATTTTTTTGAGCAGGCTCAGGCGATTGAGGATGCCATTGCTAAAAACGGAATATCCCCTGCAGAGGCGGCGGCAAGACTCGGAATGACGCAGAATGCACTTTCAGATAAGCTGAGTGTTTTGGGGATTGACGGGGTAATAAAACAAAAAATAACAGAAGCAGGACTTTCGGAAAGACAGGTATATGCCGTTTTAAAGCTGCCTTTTTCTGCACGCGAGGCGGCTGTGGGTTATATAATAGAAAAAGGCTTGAGTGAAAGCCAAACAGAAATGTATGTTTCGGAAATTCTTAAGCCTGCCGCACCTGAAAAAACGGAGGTTGCCCAAAAGCCTGTGAGAAAATCCGCAATAGGGGATGTCCGTCTTTTTTCCAACAGCCTTACCAAGCTTGTGGACACAATAAAAAGCTCGGGTATAGAGGCTAATATAAAAAGAACCGAAAACGAAAGATATATAGAATATAAGGTGAGAATAAAAAAAGACGCACCGCCCTCGCAAACAGCCACCCAACTTAAAATATGTTAGCTCTTTTTTGTATTAAGGTATTGCAACCAAGCTGTGTTTTGTGGTAAAATAATTGTATTCTTTGTGGGAGGCTTTTTTATGAGCATTAAAATCGGTATTATGGGTTACGGAAACCTCGGCAGAGGCATTGAATGTGCAATCGCTCAAAACAGCGATATGGAGCTTGTTGCCGTTTTCACAAGGCGACCGCCCGAAACGGTCAGGATTTTGACGGACGGTGTCGGGGTTTATCATATTGATAAGGCGCTTGATTTTAAAGAAAAAATCGATGTTCTTATTCTCTGCGGAGGAAGTGCTACCGACCTGCCGGTTCAAACTCCCGAATATGCAAGGTATTTCAATGTTGTTGACAGCTTTGACACCCACGCAAAAATACCCGAGCATTTTGAAAATGTGGACACCGCTGCAAGAGCAAACGGAAATGTTGCAATTATTTCAAGCGGTTGGGATCCGGGTATGTTCTCGCTTAACCGCCTTTACGCTTCGGCGGTTTTGCCAAACGGCAGGGATTACACCTTCTGGGGCAAGGGGGTAAGTCAAGGTCACTCCGATGCGATACGCAGAATTGAGGGTGTGCTTGACGCAAAACAGTATACAATTCCGGTTGAAGCCGCGCTTGAAGCAGTGCGCAGTGGCTCAAACCCTGAGCTTACTACAAGACAAAAGCATTTACGAGAATGCTTTGTTGTAGTTGCCGAGGGTGCTGACAAGGCGAGAATAGAGGCAGAAATTAAAAATATGCCAAATTATTTTGCCGATTATGATACGACCGTTCACTTTATCACAGCAGAGGAGCTTCGCCTTAATCACAGCGGAATACCCCACGGCGGTTTTGTTATACGCTCGGGTAAAACAGGTATGAATGGTGAAAATTCCCATATTATTGAGTACAGCTTAAAGCTTGACTCCAATCCCGAATTTACTGCAAGCGTTATTGCCGCCTATGCGCGAGCCGCCTATAAGCTGGCGCTCAAGGGTGACAGCGGTTGCAAAACAGTCTTTGATATAGCGCCTGCAATGCTCACCCTGTTGTCGGATGAGGAAATACGCGCAACATTGCTTTGATAAGGGGTGTCTTATGGATAAAAGAATGATTTTGGGATTTGATATAGGCGGAACCAAATGCGCTGTGATAACCGCTTTGTGGGACGGCGAGAAAATAGAGCTTTTGAAAAAGGAAAAATGTCCCACCGACCTTAATTTAAGCCCCGAAAAAATGATAGAAAAGCTTATCTGCATGGCAGACGGAATAATAGAGCAAGGGCCGGATGCCATCGGTATTTCCTGTGGAGGTCCGCTTGATTCTAAAAGAGGAATTATTATGTCTCCGCCAAATCTGCCCGGGTGGGACAAGATTGAAATCGTGAAACAGATTGAGGAGCATTACGGTGTGCCCACCAAGCTTCAGAATGATGCTAACGCCTGCGCGGTTGCCGAATGGAAATTCGGTGCGGGAAAGGGCTGTGACAATCTTGTTTTTATGACCTTTGGGACAGGCCTTGGCGCAGGGCTTATTCTTGACGGCAGACTTTATAGCGGTACAAACGATAACGCCGGCGAATTAGGGCATATAAGGCTCGATAATTTTGGCCCCGTGGGTTACGGTAAGGCAGGCTCCTTTGAGGGCTTCTGCAGCGGTAACGGTATAGCGCAATTGGGTTATACCAAGGCTTTGGAGAGGGTACAGCGCGGTGAATATCCGCTGTATTTCAAAAAAGGAATGTCGCAAGCAGATGTTACCGCTAAAACCGTTGCCGATGCGGCAATGGAGGGTGACCAAACCGCAATAGAGGTTTATGCCGTTTGCGGAGAATATCTTGGAAAAGGACTTTCGATAATTATAGATTTGTTAAACCCCGAAGTGATTGTAATAGGCAGTGTTTTTGCCCGAAGTCATAGTTTGCTTTGGGAGCCTGCCAAGAGGGTAATTGAAAGGGAAGCTCTGAGTATTTCGGCAGGCTGTTGCAGGGTTTTACCTGCCGCTTTAGGTGAAAAAATAGGAGACTATGCCGCTGTTGCAACGGCGTTACTGTGAGGGAAAGAATATGCTTAAGGAATTAGTAAAACGCTATCCGGTATTAGAAGCCGGTGTCGGGGAAATTGAAAAGGCAAAGGATGCAATTATTGATTGCTACAACAAAGGCGGCAAGCTTCTTATTTGCGGCAATGGCGGTAGCTGTGCAGATTCAGACCACATTGTGGGTGAGCTTATGAAGGGATTTTTAAAGCTGCGCCCCTTAAATGATGAAAAAAAGGCTGAAATGAAGCAGAATTGTGCCCTTTTGGACGATGAGCTGTTAAATAAACTGCAGGGTGGTCTGCCTGCAATAGCACTGCCGTCAATAACAGCCCTTAATTCTGCATTTTGTAACGATGTTGACCCTGAGCTTATCTATGCTCAGCCCTTGATATCACTTGCAAATGAAAACGATATACTTATTGGTATAAGCACTTCGGGCAACTCCAAAAATGTTTACGGCGCGGTAAAGGTTGCCAAAGGTCTTGGCATTAAGGTTATCGGGCTTACGGGTAAAACGGGCGGCAAGCTCAAATCCGTTTCGGATATTTGCATCTGTGTTCCCGAAACCGAAACCTTCAAAATTCAGGAATTGCATATGCCGGTTTACCATTATCTTTGCGCGGCGGTTGAGGAATATTTTTTTGATAAATAAAAAATTATAAAATCCCGTAATCACTTGTAATTGAAGTGATTACGGGATTTGTGCTATTTATGTAGCCTTTTTTTGCGTAAAATTTCAAGCACTGTGTCGGGATTGTCGCAAGTGATAAGCTCTGCACCCATTGCAATGGCAAGGTCAACGGAAGCCTCATCCTTTACATAGGCTCCCGCCCATATACGGATGCCTGTCTGCTCATGAAGTCGCTTGACCTCATCAACCGTTACTTTGCCCTGATGTATTCCAAAAATGCAGGTGCAGTAAGCATATTCATAAGGATTTTTTGTGTACTCACCCATTATGCGAAGCGGATAAAAAACATGCTGTTTATACTTGTTGCCATATTTTTTCTTTATATATTCGTGCAGTCTTGCATTAAGTGTGTTTATGATACAACGGTCATTAAAGCCGTAAGAATCCACAAGCGCAAGAACCCGGTCACAAATATCATAAGAACGGGCTTCAATCCCCGGAAAGGGATATTCCTTTAATTCTATATCAATAGTAATATCAGGGTATTTCTTTACAAGCTCCATGAATTCTGTCAGGGTTGGAATTTGAGTGCCGTTTCCGGCATCAAGGCGGCGCAATTCCTCAAAGGTAAAATCACATACCCTGCCGTTGCCGTTTGTAGTGCGGTCAACCGTTTCATCGTGAATGAGTACAAGCACGCCGTCCTTTGTCATGCGAACATCGGTTTCAAGCTGATCTACACCGATTTCTAAAGCGGCTTTGAATGCGGCAAGGGTATTTTCAGGATATGCAGAGCGCCATCCCCTGTGTGCGGCAACGAAAATATTGCCGGGAGACTGAGTCCAATAATTCATAAAGCCTAACCTCTGAGATAAATTTATTTTTCGTCACGCTTGTGCTTGGGGCGGTGAGGCGGCTTCACATCGTCACGGTGAATTTTAAAGGGAATACCGTCAGTATCGTTAAGCTTTACTAAAAGGTTGCCCGTAACAAGGTTTACATCCACAACAGTGGCAAGTCCTTCGGGTGTCTTAACAACTGCTCCGACACTCGGTGTCATGGCACGCAGTTTCTCATAGGAATCCTGCTCATATTTGAGACAGCACATAAGCCTGCCACAGCTTCCCGAAACCTTTGTGGGGTTAAGGGAAAGCCCCTGCTCCTTTGCCATTTTTATGGAAACCGTCTGGAAGTCATTTAAAAATTGCTTACAACAGTACGGCTGACCGCAAACACCAATACCTCCGAGCATTTTTGCCTCGTCTCTTACGCCGATTTGTCTCAGTTCGATTCGGGTGTGAAAATGCGCCGCAAGGTCTTTAACAAGCTCGCGGAAGTCTATTCTGCCGTCTGCGGTGAAAAAGAAAAGAATTCTGCCGCCGTCAAATGAATACTCCGCATCAACCAGCTTCATTTCAAGCTTATGTGCGGCAACCATTTCCTCACAAACGGCAAGGGCTTCCTTTTCTTTTTCTTTGTTTTCCTCTAATTTTTTAAAATCCTTTTCGGTAGCCTTGCGCAACATTTTCCGCAAGGGCTGAACGATATCCTCATCGTTTACCGAATGAACTCCCATGCTTACGGTACCCATTTCCTTACCGCTTTGCATTTCAATAATTATTTTGTCACCAACATTAACGGTATTACCGTTAGGATCAAAATAATAATTTTTACCGCTGTCTTTGAATTTTACAGATATAACCTCTGTCATAAGAACCTCCAAATAGGTTATTTAACCGTTTCTGCCGCTTTACTTACTAAGGTGCAGAACAAAAGTGATAAATTGATATTAAGCGCAAGGCTTTTTTCAAGCCCGCAAAGCTCTGTATAAAATTTTGACAATGCCTGAGCGCTGTGTCCGTGCGGCTTTTTACGCAGATTTTCGGAAATTTCCAGCTTTAAAGCCTTGAAAAAGCGGTCAGCCTCCAAACGGCTTTTCTCTGCTGTGGCTGTTGCCGAAAGCATTCCCCAAAGGTTGCGTTTTTGCATTTCGGAAACAAAGCTTTTTGCCGCAAGGGAGATTTTATCATCCTCAGAGCCTGCAAGCAATAAAAGGGCTTTTCCAATGTTGTTTTGCGAGCTTTCGAGCGCCGCTTTTATATCCTCGGTCGGGAAGCTGTGATTTTGCGAAATATAGTTAAAGGCTTCGTCCGTTTCGGGTGGATTAAGGGTGAGCACCACGCAACGGGAAATCACAGTTTCAAGCAAAGCCGCCTTTGTTTCGGCAATCAGAATAAACATCACAGGTCCCGGCGGCTCCTCAAGCACCTTTAAAAGTGCATTTTGGGATTGCACATTCATAGTATCCGCAAAATCTATTATAAAAACTCTGCGTTCAGCCTGGTGCGGCTTTATGGCGGTTTCGCCTTTAAGCTGTCTGATTTGGGCTACCGCAATATTTTTTTTGCCTTCATCGGGGGCAGTGACCGTAATGTCAGGGTGGTTTCCGCCCGATGCCATTCTGCAGTCCTTGCATATACCGCAAGGGGGATTTGCGCCCCCACAAACGGCGGCGGCAGCAATAAAGCCCGCAAGTGTATGTCTTCCGGTGCCGAGATCGCCCTCAATTATAATGGCGTGGGGCAGCCGGTTTTCCTTTATTGAGTTTGTTACTGACTGCTGTATGTTCTTATTTCCTGCAAGGGGAAAGCTCATAGCACAAAACCGACCTTTTTCATAGCCTTAAAGTAGGTCTTTCTTGCAACATACTCTGCCTTTTGGGCGCCCTCCTTGTAAAGAGTTTCCAAGGCTTTTTTGTCCTTTATTATCTCGTCATAACGCTGTTTTATGGGAGCTAAGGTATCGGCGACAGCCTCGCCCACAGCTAATTTGAAGTCACCGTAGCCCTTGCCTTCAAACTCGCGTTCAACCTCTGCTACGGTCTTGTCGGTAACGGCGGAATAAATTGTGATAAGGTTTGAAATTCCGGGCTTATCGTCTGCCATTCGTACCACAGCGTCAGAATCGGTAACGGCACGCTTGAATTTTCTTATAATATCATCCTTGCTGTCAAGTATCGCAACCCATGAATTTTGGTTGTCGTCCGACTTGGACATCTTTTTAGCAGGGTCCTGCAGTGACATAATTCTCGCACCTGCTTTGGGAATATAAGGCTCAGGTACAGTGAAAATATCACCGTATTTATTGTTAAAGCGGATTGCTATGTCACGCGCAATTTCCAAATGCTGCTTCTGGTCGGCTCCAACAGGAACAAAATCCGGCTTGTAAAGCAAAATATCTGCCGCCATGAGAACGGGATACGAAAAGAGACCGACATTCACATTTTCGGGGTGCTTTGCCGATTTATCCTTAAACTGTGTCATACGGGACATTTCACCGAACTGTGTGTTGCAGGAAAGCAACCACGAAAGGGCAGTATGCTCCGGCACATGGGACTGAATGAAAACTGTGTTTTTCTCGGGGTCTATTCCAAGAGCAAGTAAAATGGCATAGGTAGAGTAAATCTGTGAACGCAGCGCCGCCGGCTCCTGACGGACGGTTATAGCATGGAGGTCTGCCACGGCAAAGGTGCAGTCAAACTCCTCCTGCATGGCAACCCAATTTTTAAGGGCACCCAAGTAATTACCAAGGGTTAGCATACCGCTTGGTTGTATACAGCTAAGCACCCGCTTTGGTGCCGCATTTATATTTTCTTCGCACATAAAAGTATCACGCCTTATTTCAGTTTATTCTATTATTGTAGCATATTTTTCAGCGATTTACAAGCCCCATTACTCCTTTGTTCCACCGTCCAAAATATCGGTATCTATTTTAAAGCCGCCGTTAAATCCGTTGTTTATTTTTGGGATTGTAATATCGGGGTCATCGTCAAGAATACTTGCGGGCTTTTCCGATCGTTTCTGATCTTCCTGTCTTTGCTCCTCAGCTCTGCGCGTGAGCCACTCCTTTAAAAGAATTTCACCTTCGGGGTAGATTATATTGCGGGGACGCTTGGCATTATAAATTGTGAATATTATAATATAAAGCAGTAACACAGCGGCGGCTAAAACGGTTATTTTAAGACCGTCTATAAGCCCCGGTGTCATATAATTAAAGCGGATGTCACTCTTTCCTGCATCTACTTTAACTGCCATAAAGCCTGCATTAACCTTTTCAATTTCTGCCTTTTTGCCGTTTACTGTCGCTGACCAGCCCTCGTCATAGGGGACAGAGAAAAATACCAAGGTTTCCTTTTCGCGGTTTACCCTTGCCGTAAAGCCCTGGTTATCAAAGGCAAAATATTCGGCAGAGGTTTCTGCTAAACGGGCAGAATCGTATGCCATAGCCTCGTCTGTGACCGAAAGAGAGGTTTCCTCTGTGCTGTAATAGGGGACATTTTCATTCTCAATGTTTTCAAACAAATGTCCGTATTTACTCAGTTGTTCATCGGTAAGCAAAATAGCCTTGAGCATAAGTGCAGCGCGGCTGTTTCCCGAATAGCTGTCACAAAAAGCATAGCTCATACAGTAATCATAGGAGAAACCGTAGGGGATATAGTTATCGTTTTGATAGGCATAGTATCCGCCGGAGGTTTTAAGGTAGGTATAGCCCGGCATTTCGGTTTCGTGGGTATCGGTATCGACAAAGCTGTCACCGTCCTTGCGGTTGAGCAGATATTTTACCGAAAGCAGCGGTCTTATGGCAGGGTAATCAGTATCGGGACGGCTTGCAACACTCCGTTCAACCCCTATATAATCATAAAATTCAAATATACTTGGCGGTACAACCGAATGGAACGCATTAATTCCGTCAAACCCTAAATACATTGAGGTGTTATCCACACAATCATAGGTGTCAACGCGGAATTCACTGTCATCCTCAAGGTCAACCTCACCCTCTATGAGGCTGTCAATCATAACATCCTTTATTTCGTAGGAGTGGGATCTGCCGCAGGCAATAAAGACATTGGCATATAAAACTGTGATAAGGCACACCCATACGGTGGCATGGCGGTAAAAGCCTTGACGGTCTTTCTTTAGCTTTTTGAGTAAAAACCACAGTATAATAAGGCTCAAAAGGGCTATAAGGCAGGCACCCCAAAAGCGGAAAAGGTACATAAAATAGTCACTTTCACTGCTTCCGCGTGAGAAAAGACCAAGCTCTATCTTTTCCTCGGAGTTTTCCTGCGGGAAAAAGCCGATAACAAGGCTGACCGCAAGGGTAATCCCAAACACCCATTTAAAGCCGCCCGACCAATCAACGCGGCTGTCCTCTGTAAGGGTTACGGTGGCAAGACAGAGCATTAATATGGGCATATAGAACCAACGGGCGTAATACGAGGTGTTAAAGGCATAAAATGCGCTGTTAAGAACGGGCACAAGTGCCATAAAGATTGAAATACCAATAATCCGTTTAAGCCAGCTTTTGCGGCGGTTTGAAAACCAGACAAAAAGTCCCACCGTGCTGAAAAGCGGCAGCCAACCGCCTAAGGATGACCATTTAACATTCGCACCCGGAAAGAAAACCGGACGGGCGGGTATATCCGGAGGAAAGAAAAAGCATTGCAAAACATTGGCGTATATTTGTTCTTTACCGTACATAATCGCATTCCAACCCATAAGGGTTTCGGAAATGCGGTAGTTGTTTGATATAGCAAAGAATACCGGTAACAGCATTGCGGCGGATAGCGCAAGCCCCAAAAAAGCCTCGAACAAAAGTGTGAAAAAGTGGGCAAGCTTCATCCTTATTGCGCCCGAGAAAAGTCTTACAAAGAAGTAAATCACGGTGAATACAACCATTCCGTAAAAAAAGAAATAGTTAGAGATAGCGCAAAGACAGACCGTAAGTGCGAAGCAGAAACGGCGGTTTTCGGTTACAAGCAGCTCAAATGAGAGCAACAGCAACGGAAAGAAAATGATTGCTTCATGGAAATGATTAAAGAAAATGTTATAAACCGAAAATCCCGAAAAGGCGTAAAGCAAAGCACCAAGCCTTGCCGCCTGCGGTGTTGCCGTGAAACGGCGGATGTAAAAATAAGAGGTCAGTGCCGCGCAGGCGAATTTAAGTATAAGCAACGGTCCCATCAGATATGGCACAAAGCTGTTGGGGAAGGGCAGTGTAAGCCAAAAGAAGGGGCTTCCCAACAGATAAAAGCTGTATGAGCCTATAAAATTGGCGCCCAAATCGGTGTTGGTGCTCCAGAAAATATTGCCCTCGCGGATAGCCCTGTGACATTCCTGATAAAAGGGAATTTGCTGAACATTGAAGTCACCGTAAAATATGAAATACCCCTCACTCAAGAGCATATAGGGCAGAAAAAATGCGCAGGCCGTAAGCAGGGCTATTAAGAATGTAGAAACAAATTTTTCTTTTTGGGGGCGCAGTAATACTGCTTTGGAGTAGGAAAAACCCATTTTTGTTCCACCTTTTTTCAAATCTATATTGATATTATACCAATAAATGTTATAATATTCAATAGAAAAGGATGTGAACATTTTGCAAAATCATTTTTATGCTATGATGTCCCGAATGAAAAATATTTACCGTTGGGGGCTTATGAGAAATACCCGCAGAGAAAATCTGAGCGAGCATTCGCTTGAGGTGGCACAGATTGCCCACGCGCTGGCTATTATAGGCAACAAGCGATTGGGTAAAAGCTATGATACAAATCTTGCCGCAACGGTGGCAATGTATCACGATACAGCCGAAATTATCACAGGTGATATGCCCACACCGATAAAATATTATAACGGTGAAATTAAAAGGGCATATAAGCAGATAGAGGAAGTGGCAGAAAAACAGCTCATTAATATGTTGCCTGATGATTTCAAGAACGATTTTGAGAAAATATATTCCCCCGAAAGGGAAATTTCAGAGCTTGTGAAGGCGGCGGATAAAATTTCTGCCATTATCAAATGCACCGAGGAGCTTAATATGGGTAACCGCGAGTTTTCCGTTGCAGAAAGGACCCTGAGGCAGGCTTTAAAGGATATGTCGGTGCCCGAGGCAGATATTTTTGTTGATGAATTTTTGCCAAGCTTCACCCTTTCTTTGGACGAGCAAAAAGGGTAATATGCAGAAAAAACAAACAAGCAACCGCTAAAAACGGTTGCTTGTTTTTACTTGAATTAAATTTATTAAGCCTTTGCTTTTTTTGTGGCTCTGTGCTTTTTCCAGATAACCCAAAGGGGTGCTGAAATAAAGAGGGAGGAAATACCGCCCGAAACCAAACCGAATGCCATCGGGATTGCAAAGGTTCTCAGTGATGTGAGACCAAAAAGCTCAGAAACCACAATAATGGTAATAACAGCAAGGCATGTGGTCACAGAGGTTACAATATTTCTTATCATAACCTTGTTTATGCTGATATTAACAAGCTCGCCGATTTCCATGTCGGGGTTAAGCTTATCATTTTCGCGGATGCGGTCATAGATAACGATTGTATCGTTAAGTGAGTAACCCAAAATTGTGAGCACAACTGCAATATAATTGAGGTCGATTTGCAATCTGAAAAATACGCACACGAAAAAGGTTATTAAAACATCGAAAACAAGCGCAACAAGTGCGGTAAGCGCTGCTGAGATACCTCCGATTTTTCTGAAACGGATACCTACATAGATTACAACACCGATTGCAGTAATAAGAACAGCCACAAGGCTTTTTGCAAAGAAGGTGCCCGCAATTGAGGGGCTGACCGAAGTCGAATTGTAAAGCTCGATTTTATTATCCTCAAATTTCTTTGTGAGGGCGGCGGTTAAGGCCTCCTGATCCTCTGCAGAAAGGGCATCCTTACCGACAAGAGAAATTTCAAAGGTTTGGGTATCACCGGCCAAAGCGGTACTCTTACTTATGGTGAAGCTGTTATCAATGGTTTCCTTAACGACAGCCTCAATATCCTTATCGGCAATTTCATCCGAATAAGAATAGGAAATTTTTGTACCGCCGCTAAAATTGATGTCAAGACTAATGCCCATAACAAACGCGGCAACAATACCTGCAAGGAAAATCACGAAATAAACAATAAGAACCTTTTTAAGGGTTTTATTAAAATCAATGTTGAACTCACGCATTTTTGTTACCTCCGTAAAGCCAGGGTTTTCTCAAGAATTTGAGCTGAGAAATGCTCTTTAACATAAGCTTAGAAGCAACAACACCCATAATCAGGTTGAATATAACACCAACTAACAGGGTGTATCCGAAGGAATAAACAGAGCCTGTTATTGAGGAGCCCAAAAGCGACATGATGGGTGAGAAAATCTTTGCTATAAGACTGTCGGGTGTGCCGAATGCGCCCATAAGCACGAAGGATACGATAATAATGGTAACATTACCGTCTATAATAGCGTTAAGACTGTTCTTGAAGCCGCTGTCTATCGCGCCGTCAATCGTCTTGCCCTTTTTGAACTCATCACGAATTCGCTCTGCGGCGATAACATTACAGTCAACACCAACACCGACAGAAAGAATGATACCTGCAATACCGGGGATGGTGAGGGTGAAGCTGTCAGCATTCGGGAAAAAGCCCGAAATGCAGGCAATTGAGCCGGCAAGCTGACCTAAAAGTGCTATGGAAGCGATTACGCCGTTTAAGCGGTAACGCAATATCATAAGCAAGCAAACAAGACCGAAAGCAATCGCGCCTGCAATAACCATTACGCTCAAAGCATCAGAGCCGAGTGTGGGAGAAATTATCTGAAGCTTGCTGTCATCAACGGTCAAAGCAAATGGGAGAGAGCCGGCATTGATTTTATCTGCAAGCTCCTTTGCGGCATCTGCATCTGCCATTCCTGTTATGTATGCCTGACCGCCGGTGATTGCTTCGTTGACTGTGGGAGCAGAAAGCATTGTTTCGTCCATCCAAATAGAAATGGATGAGCCGACCAGCTCCTTGGTGGCGGTGGCGAATTTAGATGTACCGGCATCGGTAAAATAAAGATAAACTACATAGTTACCGTTTTCGTCAACACCCGGCTGAGCGCTCTCAATGTCCTTTGCGCCACTCAGGATAACATCCTTGCTGTCTTCCTTACGGCAGAATGAAAGCAACGCGGTTTCGCCTAATTCCTGAACTGCAGCAGCAGCGTCAAAATCGCTTTCATCGGCTGCCCAAGGGAAGCGAACGATGATTTGATGATTGCTATCATCGGTATAAACCTCATAATCGGTTATGTTTTTGTTTACAAGGCGGGTTTCAATAATTGCTTTAGCGGCATCCATATCGTCCGAGGTTATATCGACATCGGCTTTATCAGGTGAGAAAACTGCTTCAACACCGCCGCGGATGTCAATACCCCAACGGATATCGTTAGCACCCTTGATATAAACATTTCTTGTATCGCCGTAGTAGTTTTCAACACCGAAAAAGGCGGTATATGTGAGCGCCAAAATCAGAATGAAAACCACAAAAAATACCGGCTTGCCTGTTCTTTTGGACTTCATTGGCAAATCCTCCAAATTTGTGTTACTTGTAAGCCGCGCAATAAAACGCAACTTTCATTAATTATACATAAAAATCAGCCCAAAGTCAATGACTGTTTGCGAAAAGCCGTTAATTTGGGCTGAATTTAACAAAAATATAGGTTATATTTCGGCGCAAAGCTTTTCCAAAGCGGCATAACGCACTGCAACGCAAAGCACAGCCGAAGCTTTTTTGATTTCCTCTACCGATGGATAGGACGGAGCAATTCTGAGGTTGGCATCCTTTGGATCGCGACCGTAGGGGTAGGTCGCACCGGCAGGGGTGAGTATCATACCTGCATTTGCACAAAGCTGTTCAACACGGGAAGCACAGCCCTCCGGTACATAAAGGCTTATAAAGTATCCTCCCTTGGGATTGGTCCAATGGGCAATACCCTTATCCGAAAGCTGTTTTTCGAGCTCACAGAGCACCGCCTCAAACTTGGGGCGGAGAATTTCCGCGTGCTTTTTCATGTGCGCATAAACATCTTCCGCTGTGCGGAACATACGGGCATGGCGAAGCTGATTGAGCTTATCAGGACCTATAGTCTGAAATTTCATTCTGCCCTTTAAAAGTGCAACATTGTTAGGGCTTGCCGCTTCTGCCGCAACACCTGCACCGGGGAAGGTGATTTTTGAGGTGGAGGTGAATATGATGGGAAGATCCGGGTTACCCGCCTTTACACACTCGGTATAAATATTCAAAAGCTTGTCGCCCTCGTCATAAAGGTCATGCACAGCATAGGCATTGTCCCAGAAAATTCTGAAATCTCCTGCGGCGGGTTTCAGGCGCGCCATTCTGCGAACGACAGCATCACTGTAGGTTATACCTTCAGGATTAGAGTATTTCGGGACGCACCAAATTCCCTTAACAGAGCTGTCCTTTACAAGCTCCTCAACAACATCCATATCGGGACCGTCTGTGTTTGTGGGCACAGACACAAGCTCAAAGCCGAAATACTCGGTTATGGCAAAGTGACGGTCATAGCCGGGAACAGGGCAAAGGAATTTAAGCTTACCCTGCTTTGCCCAAGGCTCTCCGCCCATACCGTGTGTCATGGCTTGAGCAATGGTATCAAACATCATATTAAGAGAGGAATTTCCGCCTACAATGATTTGCTCCGGCTCAAGCTCCAAAAGCTTGGCAAAAAGGGTTTTAAGCTCGCTCAAGCCGTCAAGACCGCCGTAATTGCGGCAGTCAATACCGCTTATGTTTTTAAAGCCGGTATCGTTGCCGACCAAATCAAACATTTTCTCGCTCAAATCCATATTATCAAAGCCGGGCTTCCCGCGCGACATATCCAAGGAAAGGTGCATGGAACGCAGTCTTTCGTATTCGGCGCGAACCTCACGAAATTCCGCCGCAAGCTCGTCTTGGCTCATTTTAAGATAATCAGACATATTTAATTCTCCATTCTGCTGATAAAATGACAAACAGGGATATAACATCCTATAACCTTATTAATATAATACATTCTACGCATTTTTTCAAGTAATTTTCGCAAAGGTTTTAATATTTAAGGAAAAATCGGGTGTTTTGCGGTATAAGCTGATTAAAAAACTCCCTCCGCGAGGGAGGGAGTTTTAAAACAGTTAATGTTTTGATATTACTGTTTACCATAAAGCTCAACAAGCTTTTCGAGGTGTGCGCGGCGAGCCTTTGCAGCCTCTGCGGCCTGCTCGAACAATACCTCTGCACGCTCGGGGAAGGAGCGAACGAGTGAAGCATAACGAGCTTCGCCAAGGATGAACTCCTTGTAATCAGCAGTAGCGGGCTTGCTGTCAAGGCTGAAGGGGTTTTTGCCCTCTGCCTTAAGAGCAGGATTGTAACGGAACATATCCCAATAGCCGCAAGCAACAGCCTTTTTCATTTCCTTCTGGCAGTTGACCATACCGCCCTTGATAGAATGCATTTCGCAAGGAGCATAGCAGATAACGATTGAAGGACCGTTGTAAGCCTCAGCCTCCTTGATTGCCTTCAAGGTCTGGTTCATATCAGCACCCATAGCAATCTGTGCTACATATACATAACCGTAGGACATTGCGATTTCGGCAAGGCTCTTCTTGTTGATAGCCTTACCTGCGGCGGCAAACTGAGCAACCTGACCGATGTTGGAAGCCTTGGAAGCCTGACCGCCTGTATTAGAGTAAACCTCAGTATCGAATACCATGATGTTTACATCGTCACCTGTTGCAAGAACATGGTCAACACCGCCGAAGCCGATATCGTAAGCCCAACCGTCACCACCGAAGATCCAAACAGACTTCTTGCCGAGATATTCTTTGTTTTCAAGAACAGCAGGAGCTGTGGGACAGCCTGCGGCAGCAGCCTTTTCAAGTTCTGCAACCAACACTTTAGCAGCGGCAGAGTTCTTAGAACCGTCATCAAGGGTTGCAAGGTAATTCTCAGCAGCAGCCTTGAATTCAGCGGATGCCTTGTCAGACTCAGCCATTTCCTTAACCTTTGCAATCAAACCGTCACGGATAGCCTTTTGACCTAAATACATACCGTAGCCGTGCTCAGCGTTATCCTCGAACAAGGAGTTAGCCCAAGCGGGACCCTGACCCTCTGCATTTACAGTGTAGGGTGAGGTAGCGGCAGGACCGCCCCAGATGGACGAACAGCCTGTTGCGTTGGAAATATACATTCTGTCGCCAAAGAGCTGTGTAACAAGACGGGCATAAGCGGTCTCAGCACAGCCTGCGCAGGAGCCCGAGAACTCGAGCAAGGGTTTCTTGAACTGTGAGGAGATAACATTTGCATCGGTAGCAACATCAGCCTTTTCGGTTACATTTGCTACGCAGTAATCAAATACCTCCTGCTCCTTAAGCTGAGATTCCTGAGAAACCATCTTAAGAGAGTTGGTGGGACATTCACCAACGCAAACGCCGCAACCCATACAGTCAAGCGGAGAAACGGTCATAGCATAAGCATAACCCTTGTTGGTAACAAGCTTTTCTTTTTCTGCAATCTTAATGCCTGCAGGAGCGTTTGCCTTTTCGTCAGCAGATAAAGCATAGGGACGGATTGTAGCATGAGGACAAACAAATGCGCACTTGTTACATCCGATACAGGTTTCGTTATTCCACTCAGGAACCATAACGGCAACGCCGCGCTTCTCATAAGCGGAAGCACCCTGCTCAAAGGTACCGTCAGCATGGTCGATAAATGCAGAAACGGGGAGAGAGTCACCGTCCATAAGACCAACCGGCTTCATAATACCGTCAACCATCTTAACCAGCTTTTCAGCTCCCTCTGACTTAGCGGCAGCAGCATCGTCAGCAGCGGTTGCCCAATCAGCGGGAACATCAATCTTAACATAAGCGGTAGCACCGGCATCAATAGCCTTCTCGTTCATCTCAACGATTTCTTTACCCTTCTTCATAAACTTCTGGGCTTTTTCCTTCATGTAGCCGATAGCTTCCTCAGCAGGAAGAACCTTAGAAAGTGAGAAGAAAGCAGACTGCAAAACAGTGTTGGTACGCTTGCCAAGACCGATTTGTGCAGCAAGGTCGATAGCATTAACGGTATAAAGCTGAATGTTGTTCTTTGCAATGTACTGCTTAGCTTCGGCAGGCATGTGCTTGTCCAACTCCTCAGCAGACCACTGGCAGTTGATAAGGAATACACCGCCGGGCTTAACATCGTTGACCATCTTGTAGCCCTTGATTACATAAGAGGGGTTATGGCAGGCAACAAAGTCAGCCTTATTAATATAGTAGGGACTCTTAATGGGCTTGTCGCCAAATCTCAAGTGAGAAATGGTGATACCGCCGGTTTTCTTAGAGTCATATTGGAAATATGCCTGAACATATTTGTCGGTATGGTCACCGATAATCTTGATAGAGTCCTTGTTAGCGCCAACAGTACCGTCACCGCCGAGACCCCAGAACTTACATTCAATGGTGCCTTCTGCTGCGGTGTTGGGAGCTGCTTCCTCGTCAAGAGAAAGACCGGTAACATCGTCAACAATACCAAGTGTGAACTGAGCCTTGGGCTCGTCCTTAGCAAGCTCCTTGTAAACAGCAAAAATGCTTGAGGGAGGAGTATCCTTAGAGCCAAGACCGTAACGACCGCCGATAACGGTGTCAATCTTTCTGCCGGTAGCGGCAAGAGCAGCAACAACATCAAGGAACAAGGGCTCGCCCAAAGAACCGGGTTCCTTAGTTCTGTCAAGAACAGCAATTTTCTTTGCAGTTGCAGGGATTGCTTCAACAAACTTGGCGGCAGAGAAGGGACGGTAAAGGCGAACCTTTATAAGACCAACCTTTTCACCGGCAGCTGTCAGATAGTCGATAACCTCCTCGGCAACATCGCAAACAGAGCCCATAGCTACGATAACACGCTCTGCATCGGGTGCGCCGTAGTAGTTAAAGAGCTTATAATCTGTGCCGATTTTGGCATTAACCTTATCCATATATTCCTCAACGATAGCGGGAACAGCATCATAATACTTGTTGCAAGCCTCACGGTGCTGGAAGAATATATCGCCGTTTTCGTGTGAACCGCGCATTACGGGATGCTCGGGGTTAAGAGCGCGCTTACGGAAAGCGTCAACAGCATCCATATCGCACATTTCCTTAAGATCGTCAAAATCCCAAACCTGAATTTTCTGGATTTCGTGTGAGGTACGGAAACCGTCAAAGAAATTGAGGAAGGGAACACGGCCCTTAATTGCTGCAAGGTGAGCAACGGCGCCCAAATCCATAACCTCTTGGGTGTTGGTTTCGGCGAGCATAGCAAAACCTGTCTGACGGCAGGCATAAACGTCTGAATGGTCGCCGAAAATGTTAAGAGCGTGTGAAGCTACACAACGGGCAGAAACATGGAATACGCAGGGCAAAAGCTCACCTGCGATTTTATACATATTGGGGATCATAAGTAAAAGACCCTGAGAAGCGGTATATGTGGTGGTAAGCGCACCGGCTGCCAAAGAGCCGTGAACGGTACCTGCAGCACCTGCTTCGGACTGCATTTCGGAAACCTTAACGGTTGAGCCGAAAATGTTTTTTAAGCCTTGGGCAGACCATTGATCAACATAGTCAGCCATCGGGCTGGACGGTGTAATCGGATAAATACCGGCTACTTCGGTAAACGCATAGGAAACATGAGCCGCAGCGTTGTTACCGTCCATCGTTTTAAATTTTCTGGACACCTGAAATTCCTCCTAAAAATAATTTGTGAGAATAAATAATTTAAACATTCTCATACGAATACTATAATAACACCTTTTTTAATTTTTGTAAATAAATTTCTTTAAAATTGTTATCAAATATAATATATATGCGTCACGGTATTGCTTTTTTGGACAATTTTTTACATATTGCATTTTAATGTCATAAATCGGGTGAATTTTGGAAATGAAAAAATCGGGAGCAAATAATGCACACCCGATTTTTTACAGTTTAACTGTTTGTATTTTCTATTATTTTTTCTGCCGCAGATACGAGATAGTCACACTCGAAACGCTCAAATTCGCCATTGTCAACCATTTGCGCCAAAGAAACATCGATCGGCATTTTGCCCAAGAGAGGAATACCCAGCTCCTCGGCAATGCTTTCACTGCCCGAACCGAAAATGTTAAAGCTTTTTCCGCAATCGGGGCAGACAACATAGCTCATATTTTCGACTATTCCGTACACGGGGATTTTCATAAGCTGTGCCATATTGTAAGCCTTTTTAACGATAAGAGAAACCAAGTCCTGCGGAGAGGTAACGATAACTGTTCCGTCAAGCGGTATGCTTTGGAAAACGGTCAGCGGAACATCACCTGTTCCGGGGGGACAATCGATAAGCAGGTAATCCAAATCACCCCATATTGTATCGTGCCAGAACTGCTTTACAGCCCCTGCAATAACCGGACCGCGCCAAACAACAGGTGAATCGTTTTCCTCAAGCATAAGGTTAATCGACATAACCTTAATGCCTGTTTTGGTTTCTGCAGGCAAAATTCCGATTGCATTCTGCAAAGCACGGTCGGTAACACCAAAGGTTTTAGGTATGGAAGGGCCGGTGATATCAGCATCTAAAATGCCGACCTTGTAGCCTTTTCTTTGCAAAAGTACAGCGAGCATCGAGGTAACCATAGACTTACCAACTCCGCCCTTACCGCTTACGATGCCGATAACATGCTTGATGTTGTTGAATTCTGCGGTGGGCTCTATAAGACTTTGCGTTTTTCTGTCGGAGCAGCTTTGCGAGCAGGAGCCGCAATTTCCCGAGCAACCCTTATTTTGTGTTTCAGACATTTTGAAAAATCTCCTTTAAATAATTTTTTAAATTAATAATTCCACGAATTTATTTCTGATATAAGCGACTCGGGGATAAGGGCTTGTGATATTTCATCAGAGTTGAAATTTCCCCTTATCCCTAAGCTTTCCTCAACTGCTACCTTTTTATCTTGCGGACAGTCAGTAACATAAACCGAGGCAAATGCATCGGCAAGGCTCTCGAACTCAATACCGTCAGCATATTTCAGTGTGAATACGCTTCCTTCACATCCGTAAATTGAGGTGGCAATACTTAAAGGATTGTTGTGCAGGAAAAGATAGCGGTAATAACATTCCTGCGGAAGCTCTATATTTGTGATGCTGTTATTGTCAAATCTTGCCGTGATATATTTATCGGCAAAGGTTAAGCTTCTAACATCGGTAAGTCTGTTGCCGGACAGATTAATGTACTCAAGCTCTTTTGTGCCTGAAAGTCCTTCAAGAGATGAAATTTGGTTGTCTGCAGCAGAAAAGGCAACAAGCCAATCAAGTGCTTCCAAATCCGCGAGGGATGCAAGCTTGTTGGTATCCAAATTAAGATAATTTATCATAAAACAGGTCTTAAGCGGTGAAAGTTCCGAGATAAGATTGCTTTGCAGATATACTTTCCTTAGATTTTCTGCCGAGCGTTCAAGCAAGGAAATATCGGTCAAGCTGTTAAAGCTGAAATCAACGGTTTCAAGCAGTGTGGTGTTTTCAAGACCGCTAAGGGATGTAAGCTTGTTTTCGGAAGCATATATTTTTTTAAGGTGTATAAAACTTTCAATACCCTTTAGGCTTTCAAGCGAATTGCCGGACACTGAAAGGACTTCAAGCTTTTCAAACACCGGAATACCCTCTAATGAATCAATGTTGTTTTTATCAATATAGAGATTGAAAAGTTCAGGATTGATGTCTTTCAGCAGATTTATACTGTCAAGCTCGGGGTTTTTACTTAAATTAAGGGTATCGAGGTTGGACATAATCTTAAAATCAATACTTTCAAGCTGTGCTTTTGTGAGATTACAGCCTGAAAGTGTTAGTGAACAGATCTTATCCGAAGCAATACCGCTTAAATCAGAGGCGAGAATCCTGCAATCGGTAAACTCAATAGCGTAAATTCTTTTGAATTTTCCGAGTTTTTCTATATCCTCGCGGGTTATTTCAGCGCCGTTAAGGTCGATGTGTCCGTCTGATTTTGAAAATCTGACACCGCCGATTGTTATATGATCGAGCAGATTAACGGTAATAATGAGCGCGAAAAGAATTAAAAGTGCAGACAGCAAGGAAACAATCTTTTTTATCGGTGCTTTTTTTACCTTGGCTTTTGGCTGTTTTTTAACTTTCGGTTTTGCCGTTGCAGCCGATTTCGGTCTGGCGGTGATGCTTTCGGTAGAGGGGATATTTTCGATCGGCGTTTCATCACTTTGCGTTTTTTCGTCAGACAGCTCGGCAGGGGAGTCCTCGCCCAAAACCGCTTTGATTTCGCTTATCATCTTACTGATGGTTGCCGCCTTGCTTTCATAGGCTTTATATCTTTGAACATTGGTCAGATAAAAGTTGAAATCGTCCTTAAGGTCGCAGTCCTCAAGCATAAATGGCATAATAAGCTTGCCCTCGTTTATAGCTTGGTCTAATTCCCGAGGAACCCATTTTGAAAGCTGACATTTTTCGGACAGGATAAGCACGAATACCTTACACTCTCTGATAGCCTGCGGTATTTCCACAGCATAGCTTGAGCCGCCGGGTATGCACATGGGTGCCATCCAACAGGAGATACCATTGTTTTCCAATGTGGAGCGCACCCAATCTGCCTGCTCAAATTCCTCCGCCTTATAGCTTATGAATACCTGTTTTTTATCCATTTTTTCACCCTCTAAGTATTAACGGTTTGGGGTTGCTCTGTCGGTGTGTATAAAACCGTATCGGGAGGTAAATGCTTGTATTTGCGTAATATAAGCGCCGCAGAGTAATTTTCCTCAAGAGTGTCATTTTTGGAAAATCTGCAGATTTTGCAGAAGCAGTAAATATAAAGGAAAAGCAGAAAACCGTAGAACAGAAGTGTTGCCTGCCAGGTATTGATAGTGCAGGAATAGTCGTAAAGTCCGTGTGCCAACACAGGCACAAGCAGACTGCAAACGGCAAAGCGCTTAACCGAAAATTCTTTAGCTGTTTTTGAAATCGCACCTGCCGCCTTAAGAGTGCGCTCACGGTCCCTTGCAACCTCGTGCATATGCCACAGGCTGTAATAATACCCCATTAAAACACCGTCAAAGGCATGTCCCGGAACAGCGGTAACGGCACGCATAGCCGCATTTATCCAACCGTTATTAAGTACATAAAGCACATTTTCAAATGCCGCAAAGCCGAGTGATACAAAAACGGCATATATAATACCGTCAAAAAGGCTGTTAAAGTTTTTGTTTCTTTGGGTAACAATTATCAGTACAAGCCATTTGCCAAGCTCCTCGACCAAGGCAACACCGACAAAATATTTGGAGGCATTAAAGAGCCTGAAAACTGTGTAATCAAGATAAACCGTGTTACCGTCAACGCTTGTGGCGAATGGCTCAAATATTTTTTGAATACCTATTATCAAATAGCCCTCAATGTCACCGGCAGGGTAGCAGGTCAGGGCACCCAATACAAAAAGTCCCAATAAAAGGCTTAAGGGTTCCTTTTCAACCCTGTCCTTTGCGAAAACATAAATGCAGAGTGCCGCTGCAGGAAGCAAAGCCGCACAGATAAGCAAAATTTCATTAATACCCATTTTTTACTCCTTAATGCTTAATAAATTTCGTATGATTTTTTCAAGCTTTTCGTTACTCAAGGTGTGAACACCGTCAATCAGGAGAATATTCATATCCTTGGCTCTTTGACGGAAATACTCAAGGCTTTTTCCTTTTTTGTTGAGATATGTAGCTATAAGCACCTTTTTGGCATAGTTGCCGCCGAATCTGCTTGTCACGGCATCAAGCTTGTAAAGCTCATCGTCATCGACAGCTCCGTTTTTGCAGGATATGAAAACAGGTGTCAAGCCTTGCATAAGGATTACATCTATTTCGTTTTCGGTGTCCCGCAAGGTGTCGTTGGAATTGTGAATTTCACCGTCCCAATCAATGTAAACCCCGTTCATAAAATCGTTGTAGGTATTTTCGCCGTTATTTTCCTTAGCTTTTTTTGCGGCTATCAGTACCTTTAGCTCTAAAATAGTACCCGATTTTATAAGGCATTTTTTAACCTGCTCATTTTTATAGATAAAGGAAATGTTTTCCTCATCCTCACGGTAGGCATATATCAGCTTTTGGGAGCTTAGCTTGGTTAAAAGGCTGCGAAGCGGAATATATTTTATATCCAAGACCTTAAGATGCTCTTTAAGGCTTGAAAGGTTTACCGCAACCTCAAGCGGATTGCTTTTCGCAAAATCATCAATTGCTTCTAAAACATTGAGCTGTGAATTCCATTTTCCGGGGTTTAATTTGCAAATATCCCACATAGCTTCAATATCTCTTGTGAAATCAGCATCCAAATCCCACGAAAAGGTGCGTTTTTTATCACAGTCACCCTCATAGCAAATACTGCCGCCGTGAAGCATTATATTTTCCTCAACCGTGATTTGCGGCGTGCCTGTGAAAATGATTTTACCGTCATTATCGCAGTCATTCACAACCCCGTTGTTAATATTAAATCTTTGCATATGTATTTTCTTAATGCCGGAATATTTTTGGTAAACGATACCCATTGCAACCAAAACAAGGTCGTCACCGCCGGTCAGGTCGAAAACACATTCATCCTCTGTTTCTACAATTTCGCTTAAAAGCTCCACTGTGGTAGTTATGTTGTTGCGCCTTATGCTTTTGTAGCAGATTTCGGTTTTGATACCTCTTTTTTCTAAAAAAGCCCTGTAAATTCTGTCATATTTTTTCCTAAGCTTACCTTCACCGATGACTATGATTTTATCGGGAGAGGTGGTTAAGGAGCTTATTATATTTTCAATAGGTGTTCTGTCAAAAAATTCTATCGCTGTCAAGCCGCAACCCCCACACAAAAAATTTTATTACATTATACTCTTGTAAGCTCCTTTTGTCAACGCGAAAAGCGACAATATATTACAATAATATTATATTGTTTAATATATGGGGAAAGCTTTTGCTTGACAAAATATCATTATTTGATATAATAAACGAGAGGTGAAATTATGAAGGCTGTTTTTATCGACCGTGACGGAACAATGGGCGGAAGCTATAATGTTGAATTTCCGCAGGATTATTACGCCTATGAGGGTACGGCAGAAGCCTTTGAATTACTAAACCGAAACGGTTTTTCACCGATGATTTTTACTAATCAGTCCTGTATTGCGCGCGGTAAAGACAACGGCTATGATTTTGCCTGTGAGTTTAAGAATATCGGTGCGGCGGATTGGTTTATCTGTCCTCACGATACGGCTGATAACTGTAATTGCCGAAAGCCGAAAACAGGACTTTTGGAGCAGGCAAAACAAAAATATAAGCTTAATATGAATGAATGCTTTGTAATCGGTGACCGTTGGAGCGACATGCTTGCAGGCGGTAAAATGGGTTGTAAGCTCATTTTGGTAAAAACGGGCAGAGGCGGTGAGGCTTTGGGCTGTGACCGTGAAAAGTGGGCAGAGTATGAGCCTGTTTTGGTTGCCGATACCCTTTATGAAGCGGCAAAATGGCTTTGCGGCGAGGTAAAGCCATGAAGGGTAACACACAGCTAAGACAGGAGAACATAAAAAGGGTTCTTTCGGAAATAAGAAAAAATGGACCTATATCTAAAAGGGAGCTGCAGGCGGCAACGGGCTTCAGCTGGGGTAATATTTCTTCCGTAACAACCCTTTTAATGAACGAAAACTATATAATGGCTTCGGGAAAGCAGGAAACCTATGTCGGTAGAAAGCCCGAGGAATTTGATATTAATATAAACGATAATTATATTATCGGGATAGATTTCAACTCAGAGGGTATTTTACTTGTGCTTTGCGATTTGCGCGGCAGAACGGTAAAGCATTATCAGCTTAAGCACGATAAGAAAACAAAGGTATGCGCTTTGGAAAATCTTTTCCTGCTTGTGGAAAAGTCGATTAAGGATAACACTCTTAAAAAGATTTCTCATATTGCTATTGCAATGCAGGGTGAGGTGGATACTCAAAACGGTGTCTCGGTCAAAATTGCGGATATTTCGGATTGGAAAAATGTACCCATCTGTGAGAAGCTGAAAAATCGCTTTGGAATTGAGTGTATTATGCTTCACGACCCGGACTGTTTGCTTTACACCGAAAATTATTTTGGCGTCTTTTCTGAAAATCCTGCAGAAAATTCTCTTTTACTCAGAATTGATCACGGTATCGGTATTGCCACAATGCTAAACGGCAAAATGTATATGGGTAATAAAAGCAAAACCTGCGAAATCGGAACAACAGCAGTTCCGCAATGTGATGAGCAGGGCTGGAAAATGCTGAAGGATATTATAAGTGAGGCGGCCGTTAAGCAAGAGTTTTTCAGGCTGACAGGTGAGGAGAAGGACTGCGATAAAATAGCAGAAGCGGCATTGAAGGGGAATACGGCAGCGGTTGAGGTTTTTAAAAGACTTGGTAACGCCTTGGGCTTTGCGCTTAACAATGCAATCGGTCTTTTAAATCCTGAAAAAATCATTCTTTTTGGTGAGTTCACAAGGTATGCGCCGCTTTTTATTGCGGAAACGACCGCTGTTTTGTCTCGGCTTTGCAACGATGTGCCTGAGATTTTTATTTCACAGCTTGATAATGATGCCGCGGCAGTAGGTGCTGCACTTTTTGCGGCTGACAGGGTTATAGAGGGTTTGGAATTTGTTGATTGATTTTAATGGCGCCCGAAGCGCCCGTTATTTCGTAAACAATTATATCAAAAAATGATATAATTTAAATATAAGTATTTTAATTGGGGGGAATTAAAATGGTAAAATTAAAAATCGGTCTTGTTGGAACAAGCCAATTGAGCTTTCCCGGAAACAAGGAAGCGGCTTTTGCGGCTTGCGCCGAGGCTATGAAAAAGCACGCGGAGACGATGGGCTTTGAGCTTGTGGTTTATCCCGAAACAGTAATCGTGCGTGAGGATGCCGTAAAGGCTGTAAAGGCTATGGAGGAGGAAAAGATAGACTTCCTTATGGTACAGCACACATCTTATTCGGCAGGTCAGTTGGCACCCGTGCTTGCTAAAATTCAGAACGCAAATGTAGGCTTCTGGGCAATCCCTGAGGGAGAGGCTATCGAGGGAGCAGTGCCCTTTAATTCCCTTTGCAGTATCAATATGCATATGGGCATTGTGGCGCACTACCTTAAAGATTATAAAATCAAGGTTAAGTGGTTTTATGGCTACGGCGAGGATGCAGAGTTTGTAAGAAGATTGCAGATAACCGTTCGTGCTTTGACAGCAATTAAAAATCTCAAATGCTCAAGAATAGGTCTTGTTGGCGGCGTAGCTCCCGGCTTTAATGACCTTTATGACGATGAAAGAAATCTGAATAAGCGCTTTGAGGGTATTTATTTTAACCGTCTGCATGAGTATTCCGAGCTTAAGGATAAGGCTTTGTCATATTCAATGGAGGAAATACAGCCTATTATAGATAATATGGTTGCCTGCTCCTGCGGTTATGCCGATGAAGCCGCAAAGAAAACCCTTGAGGTAAGCGCCCGCTTCTATAAGGCATATAAGGAATTTATCGCTGAAAACGATTACGATGCGGTTGCAGTTTCCTGCTGGCCTAAGTTCCAGGATGATTTCCAATATTCTGTTTGCTCTGTAATCGGTCAGCTTAACGATGAAGGTACGGTAATGGCTTGTGAGGGCGATGTTTTAAGCGCGGTAAGTATGCTTGCACTTAAGTATATTGCAGGCGGCGATGTAACCACACTTATGGACTTGTCTGCCTTTGATGAAAAGGACGAGACTGTTTTACTCTGGCACTGTGGCCCTGCTGCGGCAAGATACTGTCAGAAAAACGGCTATAAATTAGGCTGTAATTACAGCGGTATGGCTCACGAGCCGAATAAGGGCTTAACTGCACGCTGCGGCGTTGCCCGTGATATGGTATTTGATGATAACCCCATCACTGTAATGCGTCTTTCGGGCGAGTGCGATAAGATGATACATATGGGCGGCGAGTTTATGCTCCCTGATAAATTCTCCTTCCACGGCAGCCGCGGTTGGTGCGGAAACCTCACCCTTAACGGAGAAAAAATCGGAGCCAAGGATTTGCTCAACACCATTCTTGTTACGGGCTTCCAGCACCATTTCCCCGTTGTTATAGGTGACTATACCGATGAAATAAAGGAATTTGCCGCTTGGGCAGGTCTTACACCTATTAAGAAGGTGCCCTACGCTGATTATTTACAGATTATAGACTAAGGAGTAATCAAAAA
Organism: Clostridia bacterium; assembly: GCA_017507805.1. GTDB lineage: Bacteria > Bacillota > Clostridia > Oscillospirales > Acutalibacteraceae > UBA737. The sequence continues at coordinate 97,888 of JAFWAC010000034.1, read as the reverse complement.
TGAACAATAAAATCACAATTACCGAAATGATGAATGCCGCAAAAATTCTTAAGGAAAAGGGCGAAAAGTTTACAACACTCGGAATTGGCCCTATGTCCAAGCCTTTGTTGAAGGCTACCTTGGAGCTTGCGCAGGAAAAGGATTTCCCCATTATGCTGATTGCCAGCCGTAATCAGGTTGACAGTGACGAATTTGGTCACGGATATGTAAGAAATTGGGATCAGGATCGCTTTGTTGCTGATGTTAAGGCGGTTGAGGAGGAAATCGGTTTTGACGGTCTTTGCTATCTCTGCCGTGACCATGGCGGCCCTTGGCAGAGGGATGAGGAGCGTAAGGCACAGCTTCCTGTAAATGAAGCTATGGAAAGATGCATCCGTTCCTATAAGCACGATATGGAAGCGGGCTTTGACCTTTTACATATCGATCCCACAAAGGACCCCGAATTTTCAATGGGTACCGTTCCCTTTGAGCTTGTAATTGACAGAACCGTTGAGATTATAGACGAGCTTGAAAAATACCGCAAGGAAAAGGGACTGCCCGAAATCGGCTACGAGGCAGGCACCGAGGAAACAAACGGCGGTTTGACCTCTGTTGACGCATTCTCAAGCTTTATCGATACCCTTGTTGCCCGCTTGGCAGAAAAGGGTATAAAGGCTCCCGAATTTGTTGTGGGTCAGACAGGTACACTCACCCGTCTTACCGAAAATGTAGGTAACTTTAACCGTGAAAATGCGGCTTTACTTTCTGCTAATGCGGCAAAACACGGTGTTGGCGTTAAGGAGCACAACGGCGACTACTTAAGCGATAAAATTCTGCTTGAGCATCCCGTTCTCGGCATAACCGCTATGAATGTTGCACCCGAGTTCGGTACCGTTGAAACCAGAGCTTATCTTGAGCTTGCAAAGGTTGAGCAGAGAACTGTAGCACCCGAAAAATGCTCAAGGGTTGCTGAGGAAATGGCACGCGATGCCGTTAAGAGCGAGCGTTGGCGCAAGTGGATGGTTGGAGATACCGCTACCGCAACGGTAGAGCAGGTTTTGGAGGATAAAGAGCTTACCGCACAAATCACAGATATTTGCGGTCACTATACCTATGAAACACCTGTTGTTAAGGCGGAAATCGAAAAGATGCTCGCTAACCTTAAAGAGGTTGGTGTAGACGGCGAAGGCTATGTAAACTATCAGCTTAAAAACTCTATTGACCGCTATGCTTATTGCTTCGGTATGCACGGTCTTACCTCTAAGCTTTTAAAGGTTTGCGGTAAGTAATATGAAATACTGTTTAGGATTGGATATTGGCGGAACAAAAACGAGTATTGCCTTGGCAGACAGCAATGGTACTCCGATTGTAAAAGACAGCTTTTCCACCGAGCCAAAGCTCGGTGCGGAAAGCCTTGTGGAGCGAATTAAGGGGGCTTACACAGGACTTTGCTTAAAGCTTGATATTACTAAAGAGCAGGTAGCCTTTGCAGGTGTTGCCTGCCCGGGACCGCTTGATATTAAAAGGGGTATGATAGTGCATATCGCTACTATGGGCTTCAGAAATGTTCCCATCAAGGCAATGCTCGAAAAAGCCCTGGAAATGCCGGTTCACCTTGAAAATGACGCAAACTGCGCGGCTTTGGCAGAAAGCGTTATCGGAGAGGGAAAGGGGCTTGACCCGCTGGTATATGTGACGATAAGCACAGGTATCGGCAGCGGAATAATTGCAGACGGCAAAATTTTGTCGGGTGCGTGCTCCTCTGCCGGTGAATTAGGGCATTTAACGGTTGAGCCTGACGGCAGAGAATGTCCCTGCGGTAAAAAGGGTTGCTTGGAGCTTTATTCCTCCGGTACCGCAATCGCTAAGGACGGTACTGCTGTAAGGGGCGTTGCCACAGAAACCAAAGAAGTGTTTGAGCTTGCCCGAAGGGGTGATGAAAAGCTCAGGGGAATAATAGATAATGCCGCTGATAAATTAGGCTTGGCATTGTCCTCGGTTTATCATCTTATAGACCCCGAGGTTATAGTTTTGGGCGGCAGTGTCACTAAGGACTATGCCGATTTTGCCGAAAAGCTCGAAATCGCTATGAGCGAATATACACAGCCCGTTGAGGGGAGAAAAATTAATATAAAAATTTCAAAATTTCAGGGCGAACAGGTGCTTTTGGGCGCTTTAATATATGCTCTGCAGAATGAAAAATAATTAATATTCGCGAGAATAAAAGCTTAACACCTGCCAAACTTCCATAATACGGAAATTTGGCAGGTGTTTTAATATCTTCGGCAACCGAAATTCAGTCGCTGTGCTTTGCCGTGATATGCTGAGACAGTCCCTGCATATATTTGCTCGGAGAAGCTCCGCAATATTTTTTGAAGGTTTTACTGAAATGATATATATCCGAAAATCCCAGCTCCTGTGCAATTTCGCTGACGGTATACTGCTCATCGGAAAGTAATAACTGCTTAGCCCTTTCAATACGGAAGCGTTGTCTGAAGCTTATCGGGCTTTCACCGCTGTATTTCTGAAACAGCCGCCTGAAATAACATTCACTAACTCCGCTTTTAGCGGCGATTTCAGAGATGGAAAGGTCACTGTTTTGTTCTAACAGCTCAATTCCCGTTCGGATGCAGGCATACTTGTCCTTGGCGATATGCTTTTTTTGTTTTTTACAAATGGCGGCTAAGATTTTATATAGCTCTGAATGCAATACAGGCATGCAGACTATATTTTTTTTATATTCCTCAACCAGAACATCGAGTGCCAAAGCAAGAGACGAATCGACATTTTCAATACAAACAATCGGACTTGTGGCGGCGGCAATATCGTTTCCGTACCTGTCACTCATCTGAAAATGCACCACAACGGTATCCTCTCTGTCAGGATTTGTATCATAAAATTTTACGACATATTCAAGTCCTTTTGACATATAGGCGAGCTGATTTTGCTCTACCTCCAATTTCTTTCCGGCAGAATCGGTAATTGTTGCCCTGCAATTTTTAAACCAAAGCAGTGTGTGCGAAATTTTCGGTCTGCCAAGCGCGTTGTAAATATTTCCTCGCGCCGACCAAAACTGCGGCTTTGCCATAACCTCACTGATAAGAAATTCGGTGTTATATAATTTTTCAAAAGAAATTATATTCATTTGCAAACTCCCCTTTACACGGTTTATATACATAATACCACATCGAACTGAAAAAGTGTATCGTTTTTTACAAAAAAATATTTATTTTTTGCATTTAACATTATAAACGGTCGTGCTATAATTAATTTAAAAATAAAGGAGGAGTGCAGTGTGTTTGATTATAAGGTTAAAATAGGTTTGGTTGCTATGCGCCGTAATACAACCGACCGTCCGCGCGGAACCTTTCTTACATGGTATTCCGCAGAGCAGAGAGGCAAACGCTTCACGGAGTACATAGAGGAAAATTTCACGAATGAGAATGTTGAGTTTGTTGATAACAAGGGTATCGGTATCGAGGATTTGGTATTTGACGATGCTTCCGCCAAAGAGGTAATTGACCGCTTTAAAACTGAGAAGGTTGATGCGGTTATGATTATAAACTGCAACTTTGGTAATGAGGAAGCGGCGGCAGATATTGCTGAGGCTCTCGGCAAGCCTGTGCTTTTATGGGCACCCTTGGACGATGAATATTATGTAGACGGTATGAGACCGACAGATTCGCAGTGCGGTCTTTTCGGTGTTTCCCGTCAAATGCAGAGATATCATATTCCGTTTTCGCACCTGCCCTGCTGTAGAGTGGAAAGCCCCGAATTTAAAGAGGGACTTGAAAGCTTTATAAGGGTTGCCTGTATGGTTAAAAATTTCAAGGGTATGCGTATCGGTCAGGTGGGAACAAGACCTGCACCGTTTTACTCGGTAATCTGGAATGAGGGCGAGCTGATGGAAAAATTCGGCGTGAGAATTATTCCGATTAACTTTGCCATTATTGAACAGCGAATGAAAACTGCTGAGCTGGATTATAAGGATGAAATAGCCGAGTATGAGCAGTATTTCCTGACGAATTATGAGCTTGACGATTTAACCCCTAAATACATAAAGCCGATGGCAACAATGGTTGCTATGTATAAGCACCTTTTTGAGGAATTTAATCTTGATGTCATTTCGGCTGAGTGTTGGACAGCAACCCCCGTTATGTTTGACGGTCTTGCCCCCTGCGCACTTTACGGTCTGCTTAACGAAATGGGATATATGATTTCCTGTGAAAGCGATATGCATTGCGCTATGACCATGGCGCTTCTTAAATGTGCAACTCTCGGTAAAGGTAAGCCGTTATTCGGTGAGTTTACCGTTCGCCATCCCGAAAATAAAAATGCCGAGCTTTTGTGGCATTGCGGTCCATTCCCCGTAAGCGAGATGGCAGAGGGAACAAAGGCACGCCTTGTTAATCAGCGCGCATGGCTTAGGGCTAAGGACGGAACATATACCGTAGCCCGCATTGACCAGGAAAGCGGCGATTATATGATTTTGCCCTTGGTCTGCAACACCACAGAGGGCCCGCAAACCCACGGTACATATATCTGGGGCGAGTTTGAGAATTTGCAGAAAATCGAGGACAGACTGCTTGACGGTCCTTATATCCATCACTTTGTTGAGATTAAAGGGGATTACAGAAAGGAAATAAACGAATTCTGCAAGTATTTCCCAAATCTCAAGGTAGATAAATCAATTTAAGGAGAAAACGAAATGAATTATCAAATGAATGAATTTTTATTTGCAATGATTTTAACCGAGCTTGAGGATGCAGTGGGTAAAGAAAACTGCTCCACAAGAGCTATTGACAGGGTAACCCACAGTGTTGACTATTATTGGCTTTCCCGTATGTGGGCTGACCGCGGTTGCCGTATGCCCGAGGCGGACATTGTGGTTTGCCCCGAAAATGCACAAGAGGTATCAAAGGTATTAAAGATTGCTAATTATTATAAAATTCCCGTAACCACTTGGGGAGCAGGCGGCGGCACACAGGGTGGCGCTATCCCCGTGGCAGGCGGTATCGTTCTTGATACCAAGAGAATGAACAAGATTTATGAGGTTAATACCGAGGGTATGTATATAGAGTGCGGCACAGGCGCTATTTACAAGCATATCGAATGGGCGGCAAACGAGGTCGGCAAGGCTACAATGCACTATCCCTCCTCACTTACCTGCTCAACTGTCGGCGGCTTTTTAGCCCACAGAGGTATCGGTGTTGTTTCCACTAAGTACGGCAAGATTGACGATATGGTGCTTAAGATGGAGGTTGTTCTCCCTAACGGTGATATCATTGAAACCTGTTCTGCTCCAAAGCACGCGGCAGGTCCCGATTTGAACCAGATTTTCATCGGCTCTGAGGGTACATTGGGTGTTATCACAAAGGCACAAATCCGTATTTTCGACCAGCCTGAGGAAAGACGCTTTCGCGGCTTCTTGTTCCAGGATATGCACGGCGCTTTCCAGGCTTCGCGCGAGCTTTTGCAGAAATTCAAACCCTCTGTTATGCGTCTTTATGACGAGGCTGAGACCGCTTCTCTCATCAAGAAAATCGTTGGTGTTGAGCGCAAGGGCGCATTTATGAACATCGCTTACGAGGGCGTAAAGGAAATGGTTGAGGTTGAGGAGAAAATCCTGCTCGAAACCTTTGCAAAATACGGTGCTGAGGACTTAGGAAGTGAGTACGGCGAGAAATGGTGGAAGGAAAAAATCACTTTCTTCTATCCCGGTCACATGATGGATATTCCTCAGATGTTCGGCACAATGGATACAATTGCTCCCTACGGTAAAATTGAGGAAATCTATTGGGCAATGAAGGAGGCTATCGAGACCAACTTCCCGCAGGCTAAGTTTATTGCGCATTTCTCACATTGGTACGAGTGGGGCGCAATGATTTACGACCGTTTTATTGTTGAAGGTAAGGATGTTCCCGAGGACCCCGTAGAGGCTTTAAGGCTTCATCAGGCAATCTGGACCTGCGGTGTAAGAACTGCTTTGGCACACGGTGCGGTTGTTAATGACCACCACGGTGTCGGCATCAAGCTCGGACGCCTTATGAAGGAGCAGTACGGCCCTGCAATGCAGGTATTTGAGGGACTTAAAAAGACACTTGACCCCAACGGAATTATGAATCCGTTTAAGTTAGGTCTTTAATTCGGACAGGAGGTAAGTTATAATGATAATGTCAGAAAAATGCAAACAACATGTTGATTCCTGCCGTTTTTGCTGGATGTGCCACCACATCTGCCCTATCGGTAATGCAACAGGTCAAGAGAGAAATACAGCACGCGCCAGAGCTTTGGGCATTTCTCTTGTAAACCGTGAGGCTATTGACCTTTCTGAAATAATGGATAATATTTTTGAGTGTTGCACCTGCGGTGCCTGTGTTCACGATTGCGTAACGGGCTGGGACCCCGTAATGTTCACAAAGGAAACAAGGCTTCAGGCGGCGCTTGAGGGCAAGCTCCCTGAATATATAAACACCTTGGTTGCCAACTGCTTGGAAACAGGCAATGCTTATGGCAAAACCGAAACCTGCGAAGCTCTTACCGAAGCTATCAAAGTCCACGCAGATAAAAAGGATACACTCCTTTTCTTAGGCGTTGACGCTAAATTTATGGTTTGCAAGCAGGCTTTAAAGGCTATTAAGGTTTTGGATAAGGCAGGGGTTGATTTTACGGTTTTGGAAAATGAAGCCCCCAGCGGTGTTCAGCTTGATTTCCTTATCGGTGCCGCCAATGAAACAAAGGCACAGATGGAGGCTTGCGCCAAGGCTTTAGGCGAGTTTAAGACCGTTGTGGTTTATGACCCTAACGATGCCAAGGCAATTAAACAGCTTTATAAAGAGTATGGCATTGAGGTTAATGCAGACGTTGTTACATACACATCCTTCGTTGCAGGTCTTTTAAGAGACGGTAGGTTAGAAGCAAAGAATACAGGCAAAGCAGTCGTATTCCAAGACCCCTATCAGTTGTCACGCGATCTTGAGGAAACCGAGGAAGCCCGCGAGATTGTTATGTCCTATGCAGTTTTGGGTGAAATGCTTTTAAACCGCGCTGAAACAGTATGGGCTGGTAATATTTTAATGGCTCAGTATATGCCTGAGATTATTAAAAAGGTAGCTTCACGCAGAATTTTCAATGCAACAAGCATCGGCGCTGATACTATCGTTACTGCAAGCGTTTCCGAATATGCTTCACTCAAGGCAGTGGCAGCGAATGTTGAGATTTTATCTATCGAAGATTTGATTTTAGGTGAATAATTATGTTAGTCAACTTAAAATATGTGCTTGATTTGGCAGAAAAGGGCGGTTTTTGCATACCGGCATTCAATGTTTATAATATGGAAAGCGCAATGGGTGTAATAAAGGCAGCAGAGGAAACAAAAGCTCCTATTATTATGCAGGTTTATCCGCGTCTTATGAAGGAGGAAGCAGGATATTATTTATCACCTGTTATCCTTGCCGCAGCAAAAAGAGCTTCTGTTCCTGTTTGCTTCCATCTTGATCACGGTCCCTCAGAGCTTGAAACAACACGCTCCCTGCGTTACGGTGCCACAGGTATTATGCTTGACGGGTCAACCCTTCCCTTTGAGGAAAACATTGCTTTAACAAAAAGGGTTGTCGAAACCTGTAAATTTGTTGATGTTCAGGTAGAGGGTGAGTTAGGTCATGTTGGTACAACTGCTGATAAGGATATGGATGAATTCACAACACCTGAGGATGCGAAAAGGTTTGTGGAGGAAACGGGAGTTGCTTGCCTTGCAGTAGCTGTCGGCACTGCACACGGCAAATATTCCAAGCCTCCCAAGCTTGATATTGAGCGTATAAAGGCAATCCGCGAGGCTACAAATAATACAGCGCTTGTATTACATGGCGGTTCGGGTGTTCCTGATGAGGAAATTAAAAAGGCAGTTAAAGCGGGTATCCGCAAGATGAATTTTGCTACCGATATTTGCTATGCTTTTCTTGATTGTTGTCTTGAGGAGCTCCAAAAACCCGATAGAGCAATTGCTATCGATAATTTTATGAAAAAGCCTATCGAGGCTGTTAAAGAATTCTGCATTTCAAGAATTAAGCTTGTAGGTGCAGATAACAAAGCATAATTTTTGGAGAAATGTATTATGGCTAAAATAGTAGGAATAGGAGCTAATGTTTTCGATACCCTTTATAACATCCCTACCTACCCGACAGAGGATACTAAAATGAGGGCTAACGCCAGCAAAACAGCCGGCGGCGGCCCTGTTGCCACGGGTCTTGTGGCGGCAAGTAAGCTGGGTGAGGAAACCGCTTATATCGGTGTTTTGTCCGATGATAACGGCGGTAGGTTTTTAAAGGCGGATTTTGAAAAATACGGTGTTAAAACAGAGCTTATTGATGTAAAATCGGGCTACCGTTCTTTTGCCTCTGTACTTTGGCTTTGTGCCGACACCGCAACACGCACCTGCGTTTTTGATAAGGGCGATTTGCCGCCGTTAGTCTTAAACGATGCTCAGAAGCAGGCAATTAAAGAGGCGCAAATACTGATGGTGGACGGTAACGAAATGGATGCCGCCATAGAGGGGGCAAAAATTGCCCGTGAAAACGGAGTGAAGGTGCTTTATGATTGCGGCGGTCTTTATGAGGGTGTTGAAAGACTGCTTGCTTTTACCGATATTATGATACCGTCAGAGGAGTTTTCCTTGGGACACACAGGCTGTAAGACTGCTGAGGAAGCGGCTGTTAAGCTTTATCAAACATACAGCCCCGAAGTTGTGGTTATCACTCAGGGTAAGCGGGGCGGTATAATATATGACGGTAAGGAAACAATTGATTATCCTATATATCCTGCTGTTGTTGTTGACTCCAACGGCTCCGGTGATGTTTTCCACGGCGCATTTGCGGCGGCAGTTGTAAAGGGATACGGTTATCCCAAATGCTGTCATTTTTCAAGCGCGGTTTCGGCGCTTAAATGCACAGGTGTGGGTGCCAGAGAAAGTGTTCCCGATTTTGAAGCCACCAAGAAATACTTAAAGGAGAACGGTTATGAATTATAAAAAAGCATATAAATCTGCAAACGGTTATACTCCTGTTTGCAAAATAGGCGAATGTTCTTTGAAAAAGCTTGAGTTTGGTATAATTGAGCTTGATGCAGGTCAAAAGCTCCCCTTTAATACAGAGGATAAGGAATTTGCTTTTATTATGCTCGAGGGGCACTGCAATGTCTATGTAAACGGTGAGATTTACGAAAATGTCGGTAACAGAAGCTCGGTTTTTGAAAATCGCAAGGCAGAATGTTTTTATATGCCCCGTGAACAGGAGCTGGTTATTGAGGCTATTGACCATATTAAAATAGCTGTTTGCGGTACTCCCGTAGCAGAAAAGACCGAGCCTCAGGTGCTTAGAGAGGACCATGTCGTATTAAAGGTTTTGGGTGAACAGCCTTTTGAGCGTGAAACCAGCTTCCTTATTGACGGCAACTCAAACGCAAAAATACTTACAATCGGTGAGTGCTACTGCACAGAGGGTAATTGGGCAGGCTTCCCACCCCATAAGCACGATGAGAATAATATGCCTACTGAGTGTATTGCAGAGGAAATTTATTATTTCCTGTTCAACCCCAAACAGGGCTTTGCTGTTCAGTGTCTTTACACTGCTGACGGTGAAATTGACGAGGCTTACAGGGTAAAGAACGATGAGCTTGTGGAGTTCCCTTACGGTTATCACACAACCGTTTCAACCCCCGGCTATCAGACATATTTCTTATGGCTTATGGCAGGGGATTATCAGGGCTTTAACAGAAGCAACGACCCTGAACATGATTGGATTGCTAACAGATAAATTTATTAAATAGGCGGAATAAAAATGACATATCGTAGGGGCTGGCGTCCCCGACAGCCCGTTGAATCAGATGCATTTTGCGGACAGTCGAGGACGCCTGTCCCTACAAAAGTTAATTTGATTTGTTTATCCCCTATTATGATATTTAAAATAGGAGTAAAAAATGAAATATCTTTTAGGTATAGATTTCGGCGGAGGCGCTTCCAAGGCTACCCTTATTGATACAAACGGTAATATAATTGCTGAAAATACGGTGGAATACCCAACCCTTTACCCCGAAAGCGGTGCCTGTGAGCAAGCGCCTTCGGATTGGATTAATGCTCTTTGCGAAAACAGCAAGGCTTTGCTTTTAAAAAGCGGTATTGATGCAGGCGATATATTAGCGGTAGCCATTGACTCCGCAACCCATACCTCTCTTGCTTGCGATAAAGATTTTAACCCCTTGCGCAATGCAATACATTGGACAGATACCCGAAGCCGTAAGCAAGCTGATAAATTAAGAGAGGAGTTGGGCGAGGAAATATTCAAAAAAACCTTCCATAAGCCTGACACTATCTGGACTTTACCCCAGCTTGTCTGGTTGAAAGAAAACGAGCCTGAAGTCTTTGCAAAAATCAGGTATATATTCTTTGAAAAGGATTATGTCCGCTTTTTCCTGACCGATGTTTTCTGTACCGATTATATTGAAGCTGAGGGCAGTATGCTGTTTGACTGCAATAAATTGAGGTGGGACGGTGAGCTTTGCGCCCTTGCAGGAATAACGGAGGAAATGCTGCCGCCAATTGCAAAGCCTACCGATGTGATAGGAAATGTAACGGCAAATGCCGCTAAAGCCACAGGCTTAAAGGAGGGTACTGCCGTTATTTGCGGCACAACCGACACCTGTATGGAGGTTTTCGCAAGCGGTGCGGTTAAACAGGGCGATGTTACTGTAAAGCTTGCCACAGCAGGCAGAATTTGCGTCATCACAGACAAGCCTTATCCCAACAGACATCTTGTGAATTATTCACACATAGCAGAGGGACTTTGGTATCCGGGCACTGCCACCAAATCCTGCGCCGCCTCCTACCGCTGGTACAGGGATACCTTTGGCGGAGAATACAAAGAGCTTGACCAAGGCGCTGAAAAATTACCCATCGGCTGTGACGGGCTTATTTTCCACCCCTACTTAAACGGTGAACTGACACCCTATGCTGACCCGATGCTTTGCGGAAGCTTTACAGGTGTAAGAGCCACCCACACAAAGGCTCATTTTACAAGAGCAGTTTTGGAGGGTGTGGCTTATTCGTTGCTGGATAGTAAGATTTATCTTGATAATTTGATGAATATCACTTATAATACAGTTGCTACGGCGATTGGCGGCGGTACAAAGGGCAAGCTCTGGAGACAGATGATTTCCGATGCGTTAGGCATTGCCCTTAAAACCACAGAAAGCAGCGATTCCTCTTTAGGCTCCGCAATGCTTGCAGGTATTGCGGTGGGTGTATTTAAGGATGCGGCAGAGGCAGTACAAAGATGTGTGAAAGAGGTTGATATTACATATCCAAATCCCGAAAACACAGCTAAATACCGCGCTGTATTTGAGACCTATAAAAGGATACACGATGCTTTAGCACCGATATACAGTGAGAGATAATATGAAAATACTTGTGTGTATCCGTCAGGGACTTGACGGTGAGATAAATCCCTTTGACGCTTGTGCCTACGAGGCGGCTTTGCAGATTTCGGGTGCAGAGGTTATAATTATCAGTATGGGCGCTTTGCCTGTTAAGGATTTTCTTTTGCGACTTACCCGCCTTGGCGCAAAAAAGGCAATTCTTTTGTCTGATAAGGCATTTGCAGGCGCAGATACGATTGCCACCGCCTATACACTTTCTCTGGCTGTAAAAAAAATAAAGCCCGACCTTATTTTCTGCGGCAGACAGACTCTTGTGGGAGATACCGCACAAACAGGACCTATGCTGTCGGTTTATTCGGGCACAGGTCTGATAACTAATGTTATGAGCATTGATGAAATAGGGGAGAGTATCACCTGCACCACCCGAGATATGGGTAGTCAGACAGCGGCACTTCCTGCGCTTATCACGATTGAAAGAATAAATAACTTAAGACTTCCGAGTATCCTTTCAAAAATGGGCGATGTTGAAATATGGAGTGCCGAGGATATTGGTGCTGATATAGAAAAATGCGGTCTTGCAGGCTCTCCCACAAGGGTTTTAAAAACCTTTGAAAATGAAGCAGGCAAGCGAAGGTGCAAATTCATTTCATTTGATGAACTTCAAAATGCTATTGATGAAGGGCTTAAAAAGAGCAGGGAAAGGGTGGAGGTTAATTCTTTATCCGCCGAAAGGCTTGCTAAGGTTTATACCGTGGGTGAGGCTCCGCTTTCATTTGCAGAAACGGTGAGTGATGATATTACGGTTTTGCCCCTTACAAATGCTGATGCTTTGGCAGAAAAAATAGCAACCGATAAACCGAATGCAGTGCTTTGGGCAAGTGACTCACTTTCCAAAAAGCTTGCGGCTCAGGTAAGCGCAATGCTGAATTTAGGACTTTGCGCCGACTGTACGGCACTTGAAACTGACGGGCAAAAGCTTATGATGTACCGTCCGGCACTTTCGGGAAGTATAATTGCTAAGATTGAAAGCCTCACCGCACCTGCAATGGCAACTGTACGCACTACACAGGGTAGCGGTGATATTGTGGTTGCAGTAGGCTTTGGGGCGAAGGATAGCCTTGATGCTGTAAAAGCTTTTGCCGCCGGCATAAATGCTGAGCTTGCGGCAACCCGAAAAGCTGTGGATAACGATATAATGCCGTATAATCTTCAGGTGGGACTTACAGGAAAAACGGTCAGCCCGCCCGTTTATATCGCGGTCGGCATTTCAGGTGCGGTTCATCATATTGCCGGTATGCAGGCAGCAGGGACGGTTATTGCAATAAACCAAGATAAAAATGCCCCGATATTCGATTATGCCGATTATGGAATTGTAGCAGATATTAAAAAGATACTTGATAATATTAAGTAATTATCACGGAGTGAATAAAATGGATTTTTTCAAGACTTTTTCCTCAAATACCTATGCGGCCGGTGCTAATCAGCATATTTTTCACATGCCTTGCGGTGAAATTCGTACAGGCCGTGTTTTTTATAAAATTGCTAACGGTGGGACTTATAATTACTCATTGCTTTTTACTAATATTTTGGACAGTACCTATGCAGACGGCTCTGTAAGTCACAGAAATCTTATTTGTGATTCATGGAAAATCTTGAGCGCAAGGGTTGGTAAATGCTCTAAGGATGTCTTTGACACTGATTTTTTGAGTTCCGAAGCGGCTAACCAAATTAATGAAAAAACGGCCGATTTCGTAAGCCTGAAATTTGACGGTAAGGATTCGAAAACGGTATCTCCCGGTGAATTTTTTTGCTGTGATGCATTTCCTTTTTCCTTTGAAAGCGGTGACTATTTGTGTCTTGAAATCACCTTTACGGGAACGACAATCCCTTATCATGAGGAGACGCTTCTGCCTGTTTTTAAAAAGAGTGTTTCGGGTTGGGAATATTCACGGCAAATGCCCTTTGCGCACATGATTGGTTGCGACCGTGAGGTGAAGCTTAAAATAGGGTATTTGGGAGATTCCATAACACAGGGTATCGGAGCCCCCCATAATTCATATAAGCATTGGAATGCTTTGCTTTCCCAAAGGCTTGGGAGCGATAACGCTTATTGGAATTTGGGTATAGGCTTTGCAAGAGCAAATGACGCCGCCACAGACGGTGCCTGGCTTTACAAGGCAAAGCAGAATGATGTGCTTTTTGTCTGCCTTGGGGTTAATGATATTATTCAGGGCTGTACCTGCGAAAGCTTAATGCTTGATTTGTGCCGTGTAGTTGATTTGCTGAAAAAAGAGGGTAAAAAAATTGTTTTGCAGACCGTTCCGCCTTTTGATTACAATCCGGACGATACGCAGAAGTGGCTTACGGTGAACAAATATATTTTATCCGAGCTTTCGAAAAAGGTGGATTTTGTATTTGATGTTGTGCCTGCTTTGCAGAAATCACAGGAGCAACCGCAAGCCGCCAAATACGGCGGTCATCCCAATGCAGAGGGTGGCGCGGTATGGGCAGATGCGCTTTATAATGCGCTGAAATCACAAGGCTAAAGGAAAATACCAAAATTAAGAGCAATGCGGTAGAAGTTTAGAATTGACTTCTACCGCATTGCTTTTTTGTTTATTTGTTTTTTAGTTGGTTGAATTGTTTTTCTTGAATTGACTTGGTGACATTCCAAAATGCTTTTTGAAGGTATTGCTGAAATAAAACGGGTCTGAAAAACCCACAACCTCTGCAATTTCAGTGATGTTCAGGGTTGATGAGGCTAAAAGCCATTTTGCCTCATTTAACTGTAACTGCAACTTGTATTTAAGGGGTGTGATACCTGTCTGCTGTCTGAATATCTGATTAAGCCTGTGTGTGCTTATATTGTTCTGTGAAGCAAAGGCGTCCAAATCAATTTTTGTGCTGAAATTGATATGTATATGGTCGATTAGTTTTTCAAATACAGCGTAGCTGTTCAAGGACGGTCGGATATCATCACTTATTTGATATAGTAATTCAATAAGTATTGCAACACTCAACAAACTATCGTTGTTGCGGTTTTGTTTGGCGCGTATCAACCGTTCGGCGAAAAAAATAACAGCAGAGATATTATTGAGCCGTGAAACACCGTTTTTGATTTCTAATTTCGACATTAGCTGTTCGCATTTTGTACCGCTGAAATGCAGCCAAAAGCTTTCACAGCGTTCGTTTGAAAAGGAATATTTTTGTTTTTGATTCGGAAAATAGCAGATAATATCGTTTTCTTTTAAGGTGTACTCTGTATTTTCGTATTCTGCTGTGCAGCTTCCGGATTTTATAATTAATATGTGAAAATCTTTTCGCCCGTGCTTGCGGTTCACACCGAAAGGAATGGTGTCAAACACCTGATAACCGCAGCTGTTCACATAAAGCTCATCCGGAGAAGCGAAATCTGTGATATCTGTCTGATTGTTCCAAATAATCATAGGCGCATCCTTCTTTGTTTATAAGCATAAAAACAATCCGCAATTCAGAGTGCGGGTTGTTTTTTAATTATATCACAGTATGTCCAAAATGTATAGTTTTTTTTGAGTTTGTTATATTCACATAATGTGGGGTAGATGTTATTATATTTGATGTAATATGGATAAAATATGGGAGGGTTGAAAATGCTGATTCCAACAAAAAAACAGCTTGATTTTTTGTCGTGGGAATTTGGTATCTTTTTTCATTTCGGACTTCGGACATTCTATCCGGGATATCGTGATTGGGATATGCGCGAAATGAAAACGGAGCGCTTTAATCCAATCCAACTTGATTGCGAGGAATGGATTAAGGCGGCTTGCGATGCAGGGGCTAAATATGCAATTTTCACAACAAAGCACCATGACGGCTTTTCAAATTGGCCTTCAAAATATACTGATTATTCTGTTAAAAACACTCCATGGAAAAATGGTGAGGGAGATGTGGTTAAGGAATATGTAGCCGCCTGCCGTAAATACGGTTTAAAGGTCGGATTATATTATTCTCCTGCTGATTACCGATTGAAAAAAGAGACAATCACGGCAGAGATTTTTGAAACGTATTTTATAAATCAAATTTCTGAATTGCTCACAGATTACGGAAAAATAGATTATCTTTGGTTTGACGGTTGCGGTGCGGAGAATATAGAATTCAGCAAAAAAAGAATAGTCAATGCTATAAGAACACTTCAACCGAATATTTTGATTTTTAATATGTGGGATCCTGATGTGCGTTGGGTCGGCAACGAAAGCGGTATTGCCGCATTTGATAACAGCAACATTGTTCAATCGGTGGATTTTTCTGTTTTAGCCGATTCAAAAGAAAATTTAAAAGAAAAATATTTCCTTCCTGCCGAGTGCGATGTGCGTATGAGATACAGTCATTGGTTTACGGCTGACGATACCGAGCTTGACACTGTGAAATCGGTTGAGGAGCTTATGGGAATATATGATTATTCGGTTGGCAGAGGAGCAAATCTTTTGTTAAATATAGGTCCCGAATCAAGTGGCAGGTTGCCTAAGAGAGACAAAGAAATGCTGTTGAAATTCGGTGAAGCGCTAAAACAAAGGTTTTCTTGCCCGTTAGCGACTGTGGATAATCCGATAGAGAAAGATGGTAAATATACCTTTTGTTTTGATGATTTCAAATTTGTGAATATGCTTGTGATTGAGGAGGACGTCAGTGACGGAGAGGCTGTGAGGGAATTCGAAATTTATGCGGCTCATCCTCATATTATGCCTGTGTATCCCGATGGGCAATCTGTGTTTATAGGTAAAACAATAGGGAATAAAAGGATATGCAAATTTCCGACTCTGAATGCTAATAAAATCACTGTTAAAGTTACTAAGCGGGACGGTACTGTGAAAATTAAGAGAATAAAGGCATTTTATGAATAGAGGATAAAGCGAAAATTTTAAAAAAGGTGATTGAAAAATGAAAAAAATTACATTTATCGGTGCGGGAAGTTTGCAATTCACATCGTCTTGTATGCGTGATTTGCTCACCTTCCCCGAATTTAAAAAATGCGAGTTTGCCCTGATGGATATAAACCGCGAAAATCTTGATGCCATCGCCAAGGTTTGCGAGAAAATCAAAGCGGAAATGGATTGTCCCGATTGCGTTATTTCAAAGCATGATAATATGGCTGATGCCCTAAAGGGAGCAAACGGTGTTTTATGCACCGTGTTTAACGGTGATGTGGATATCTGGCAGTATGATATTACAATTCCTAAAAAGTACGGTATAGACATAAATGTCGGAGACACGCGTAGCGTTTCAGGTATTTTCAGAGCGTTGAGAAATATTCCGCTAATGCTTGATATCTGCAGACAGATAGAAAAATACTGTCCGAATGCGGTTTTTTTGAATTATACAAATCCAATGTCCATGCTTTGCGGTGCAATGCAAAAGCATGCCAATGTGGAGGTAACAGGTCTTTGCCACAGTGTTCAGCACACAATAGAAATGCTTGGTCGCTGGCTCGGTATTGCACCGGAGGAGATAGTATATACCTGCGCGGGTGTCAACCATCAGGCTTTTTATACAAGGCTGTTACATAACGGCGAAAATCTTTATCCGCGCCTTAGAGAGCTTATGAAAAATCCGGAGATTTATAATGAGGAGCAGGTCAGAAACGAGATGTTTCTTAAGCTTGGATATTATGTGACCGAATCAAGCGGACACAACTCGGAATATAATCAGTGGTTCAGAAAGCGTCCCGACCTTATAGAAAAATATTGCACCCATTCAACCGGCTGGAATCCGGGAGAATATGCTTATTCGCTTAATATGCGCCTTGAACGCAAAAAGAACACAGTAAAGCAGTACAATGATTTTCTGAACAACCCTATTGATAAAAAGAAAAGTGTGGAATATGCGGCTGATATTTTCAATGCCCGCTTCGGTGACGGCAAACCCTTTGTTTTCAACGGTAATGTTATAAACAGAGGCTCAATTTCAAATCTACCCGTTGATGCTTGTGTTGAGGTGCCGGTGGTTGCGGACAGAATGGGCTTCAGGTCAACGGTTGTTGACCCGCTTCCGGAGCATCTGGCTATTATGGTGAACACAACAGCGAGAATTGAAAATCTTGTTATTGAAGCCGCTATGAAAAAAAGCAAAGAAATGGTTTACCATGCGGTGTGTATGGACCCGCTTTCCTCGGCAGTCTGTTCTTTAGAGGAACTCCAAATGCTTTGCGATGAGCTTTTTGAAAAAAACAGGGATTTTCTCGGGGATTATAAATAAATCGGACGGTTTTAAGATGCGGTGACCTAAACCTTTTCCAACGGCTGAACCTTGTTAAAAAACATGTTGTTTTGAAGGAATTTTTTGCGGTACTCCTTTGGAGAGATGTTCATATAGTTTTTGAATTGCTTGCTGAAAAAATAAACATCTGAAAAACCAAGGGCATCGGATATTTCTGTTATTGATTTATCTGTCCTTAACAGCTCGCAGGCCTGGTTGATTTTAAGCCTGATAATGTATGCTTTGGGTGTTGTTGAAAATACCTCCTTGAAAACCTTGATGAATTGTGAATAGCTTATTCCGCACCGCATAGCCATGTCGTTTACGGATAGGTGCGGATCAAGATAATTGCTCTTTATATACTCAATGGCAGGCAAAAGGGTATTGTGCTGATTAAGCGGATGATGCGTAATGAGCTGGATTTTATAAATCAAATCCCAAAAAAGCGACATACACTTTGCGTGGTTTCCTTCTTTGTCCTGTTGCCATTTTGCAAGAAGCTGTTGGAAATTGATGTAAGTATTAATTTGCGGTGAGCTCTTGTATAAAATAGGGGTTGAGTTTAACGGAATGTTGGGTATAAAAAACACATCGGTGAAGGTTCCTGAATCCTGAAACTTCACAATATATTTTTTGTGTGCGCCTCCCGGCAGGTAGAGAATATCGTTAGGCTGCACATGAAAGACAAAATCGTCAAAATAAACGGTGGCAACGGTATCCTTATAAAAAATAAGCTCGTCCCAATGCAGATAGGGTGAATATTCCACATAATTGTTGGGATATATTTTTTCATCCAAGAAATGAACCCGCGTAATGCTTTTGACATAGAATTCGGTCAGATTACAATCCATAAAAACCCGCCTTCCTATCGAATACAATGATTTGTGCGAAAAAATTGGTGCTTTGCATTATAATAGCATAGTTTTCCCTTTAATTCAAGGTTGTTTTGTGCAAAAATAGTATTTTTGAGGGAATGGTTGAAAAAATAAAATGAAGAAAAATACAAAAAAGGGTAAAACATCCATTGTTTTTATTATTTGCTTTGTGTAAAATGTTAGTGTGATATGATACATTCGCCCGAATTATGCTATTGTGAAAGGAAAAAGATAGTGATGCTGAAAAGAGAAATGATTGTTCGAATGGTAAAAACAGCACTTTCCTTATTGCTCGTTTTAACCTTTGTTGTGGGCTGCTCAAGCGAGACGCAAACAACGAAAAAGAAAAAGAAGGTAATCAAGGTTATTGTGCAGTCAGACGATACTGCTTCTGATAACGGCGATAATAACGATTATGATTACGATAGTGATATATCTGACTCCTATACTGACGGCAGAGAAAAACGACCGTTGGCAGAAAAGGAAACAGACAGCGCACAAACGGCTGTGGTGCCAGAATATTCTGTTAATGTCACCTCCTGGAACGGTCCTGACGGATACATAATCGTTTATCCAAACGGCAGTCGCAGCGGAAAAGCGGCGGCGGAAAAGCTTCAGACATATTTCAAAAAATATGCTGGGGTAACCCTTTCTGTCACCGATGACCGCAGTGCGGTCAAGGCAAAAGAAATATTGGTGGGTGACACAAACCGCGCCAAAAGTAAGCTTGGAACTAATGAGTACGCAGTAAGTGTTCTTAAAGAAAAGCTGTTTTTCGAGGGCGGTCATTTTGCAATGGTTGAAACGGCTGTCGATTGGTTTGTTTCCCTTAAATATGCTAAAGGCAAGGCAAATCTTGTTACGGGTAAAACTGAGAACTTTCTGGCAGTTGTTAAGAAAAACTATGAATATGTCTGGGGAGACGAGTTTGGCGGAAGCTCGCTCGATATGGCAAAATGGTGCTTCGAGGATAAGATGGCAGGCTCAAACCTGATGCCTTGCCTCAGAGATGAAAATGTTATAAATATTAACGAGGGATTATGCAAGCTGACTGCTATTCGTTACTATAACGCCGCAAGACCTGCGGCTCAGTATGCCACCAACTCCTCGTTGTGTACGCAGGACACCATGGGCTATAAATACGGTTATCTTGAAATAAGGGCAAGGGTACCCTTCAAGCAGGGCGCTTGGCCATCCTTCTGGCTTGTAAGTAACAAGGCACTTGGAAATAAGCTCATCGGAAGCAACTCACAGTCGCTTGAGTATAATGTTGAGATAGATGTTTTTGAGGTGTTTTCCTCTTTGAATACAGTGGTTCCGAATATACACAAATGGTATGCAAACGGCGATCACTCTATGTATAACTCCGGCAAGCGGGCTTCTGAAAACTTTGTCTATGAAGATTATGCCACCCTTAGCAATGAATATCATACCTACGGCTTTGAGTGGACACCCGAAAAGATGATTATGTCGGTAGACGGAAAAGATTATATGACATACGATTTGACAAAAAGCTTTGACGATACGGATATGGACGGCTTTAATAAAAACCTGTTCGTAATATTCAATAACTTCATATATGTATCGGATGCGGGTCACACCACGGCAAGCAACCTTGTAAATAACGATGGACTGCCGTTTGAATACTTTATTGATTATGTAAGATTATATCAAATTCCGGGTGTTGGCAGCCTGAACTTTGCTGATTAAGTGTACTAAAATGCCGCAAAATAAGAAAGGAAAAGATTGCAATGCGTAATTTTTCAAGGATTTTCATCTCTTTTATATTGGTGATGCTGTTGTTGGCTTCACAAGCTGTTACTGCTTTTGCCGACACAGATAATAAGGCTTATGATGAAAATCTGTACGCCGAGGCAGTCAGTTACAGTGCTTATTCAAAAGCAAACAACGGCGCTTCTCGGGAGGAAAAAGCAATAGAGCTGAATTTGGAAAAATTTTCCACAGAGGGTGCGCTTGCAGATTTCGGTGACGGTCTGCTTTCATGGAAAGACGGAGAGGGTAATCTGAATTTTTCCTTTGAGACACACAATGACGGACTTTTTAACCTGAAAGTGGTATGGAAGCCGCAGACCGTTGGGCTTGATGTTTCACTTGGTGTTAAGTTGGACGGAGCCTTTCCCTTTGAGGAGGCAAAAGAAATTGTTTTGAAGCGACTTTGGCAAAACAAGTCTGATGAGCCCCGTACTGATGCGGCAGGAAACGAATATGCTCAGGAGCAGGTAGAAACTGAGGAGTTCATAGAGGAGCTTTTGCATGACAGCACAGGAATTGCAAATGCACCGTATGAGTTTTATCTTTCAAAGGGCGTACATATTTTAACCCTTGAGGCACCTGAGCAGGGAATAATTTTGAGTGAGCTGTCATTTGTCACTCCTGAAAAAACCGAAAGCTATAAAGAAGCTTCAGACGGATATGAAAATCTTGAAACAAAGGCAGCTTCTATAACCATTCAAGCGGAGACTGCAGACTTAAAAACAAGCTCGTCTATTATACCAAAATCGAACAACAGCGATGCAGGTATGACACCGAGTAATCCTTACCTTTTGAAAATCAATTACATAGGCGGAACAACCTGGCAAAAGCCTGCTGAGAGGCTGACATGGAATTTTAATGTTGACACCGCGGGCTATTACTGCATTAATTTCCGATACAAGCAGTCTGATTTGATAAACGGACAAAGTCTGCGTTGGCTTAAGATAGACGGTAAAACACCCTTTACTGAGGCGAAAACAGTAACATTTCCTTACGGAACCGGTTGGGAAAGATATACATTCTCGGATGAAAACAGCAACCCTTATTACTTTTTCCTTGACGAAGGAAGCCACACCCTTTCGCTTGAGGTGAATGTCGGCGAAAAGGCAGAGCACTTTGAGAGATTATCCGAAATAGTTGAAACACTCGGTGATGAATATATAAAAATCATCATGATTACAAGTGAAACTCCCGATTTAAACCGCGATTATGAGCTGTTCAAGCAAATACCCGGCTTCACCGAGACACTTGAAAAGTGTTACAGCGATTTGGAAAAATTGGTGTCGGACATAAAAGTACATTCCAACAACCAAAGCACTCAATATGTAGCGGCAATGCAAAATATGATGCGCGTGCTCAACTCCATGCTCAAAAGTCCGTATGTTGCACAGCAGTACCTGTCTGATTATTACACTAATTATACTGCGCTTGGCTCATGGCTTTATGATATGGTTAATATGCCTCTCTCACTTGATGAAATATCCTTTATTCCGTACGGACAGAATACCGAGAAAAAGGATGTAGGCTTTTTTAAATCACTTTTATACGGAATAAAGCGCTTCATTATATCTTTTTCAAATAATTATTCTTTTTCATCTGAGGAAAACAGTGATAAGGATAACCTTCGTATCTGGGTAAATTGGGGACAGGACCAGGCATCGGTGCTGAATTCTCTTATTAACGAGTCCTTTACACAGCAAACGGGCATAAAGGTCAATCTTGAGATAGTAAACGCTTCCCTGATTAACGGTATTCTTTCGGGAAATTTCCCCGATCTTGCGATACAGATGACAAGAACCGATCCCGTAAATCTGGGTATACGCGGTGCCTTGTATGATTTAAGCAATTTCGAAGATTGCGATGAGGTTCTTTCAAGATTTCAGGCTTCGGCAGAGGTGCCATATCAATATAATGACGCCCTGTATGCCCTGCCTGATACACAGAGCTTCTTGCTCATGTTCTACAGAACCGATATTTTCAAAAATCTCGGTTTAACACCGCCAAAAACTTGGAATGAATTTTTAGATGCCGCCACCGTTATACAGAGAAATAATATGAGTGTGTATGTACCGTATACACAAATCACATCTTCCACAACGGTTAATGCGGGAATAGGAAGCCTTAATCTGTTCCCGACATTAATGTCACAAAGCGGTCTCAGTCTCTATAACGAGGAGCTTAATGCTACAAACCTGATTTCAAAAGCCTCCATAGATGTTTTTGAAAGATGGACAGAATTTTACACCGATTATGATTTGTATAAGGAAGCGGATTTTTACAATCGCTTCAGGGGCGGCTCAATGCCGTTGGGAATAGCACCCTATGCTACATATATGACACTTTATTCCGCCGCCCGCGAAATCAGCGGAAGGTGGTCGGTAGCACTTGTGCCGGGTACGGAAAACGGAAATAACACGGTTGCCGGCGCCGGAACAGGCTGTGCGATAATAAAAAAGTCATCTCACAAGGACGAGGCATGGGAATTTTTAAAGTGGTGGACCTCTGCCGATACACAGGTCAGATTTTCAAATAATGTTGAGTCAATATTAGGTATGATAGGCAGAATAGGCACATCAAATATAGAGGCATTTTCAAGACTTTCCTGGGAAACCGATGTATTGGATGTTTTGCTTGAGCAATGGTCTCTTGTCAACGAAGTGCCGGAGGTGCCGGGAAGCTATTATCTCACCCGTTGTATTGACCAGGCTTATTGGTCGGTTGTGAACGGAACGGCTCATCCAAAGGATACTTTGATTAAGTGGAGTAAGGTTGCAGATGACGAAATAATGCGTAAGATAAACGATTACAGCATTGATTAATCTGCAAAAGGAGGACAAAATGAAGCTTAGAAAAATCGGAAAAAGAGAGCTATATCTGAATTTCAAGGAAAATATTCCAATGTTTATTATGTTTGCTCCCTTTTTGATTTTCTTTATTGTATTTACGATTGCGCCCATCATTTCTTCGGTGCTTCTCAGCCTCACATCGTATGATTTGATATCATCCCCCAAATTTATCGGAATTGAAAATTACCGAAGACTTATTGTTAATGACACTGCCTTTGCCGTGACCGTTAAGAACACACTCGTTTTTGCGGTGGTTGCAGGCCCTCTCGGATTTTTATTGTCCTTTGTGCTTGCGTGGGCTGTAAACGAGTTTACACCTAAGGTCAGGGCATTTATGTCACTTATGTTTTATGCCCCGTCATTGGTCGGCAACGCTTATTTTATATGGCAGGTTGCCTTCAGCGGCGACAGCTACGGTTATATAAACAGCTTTCTTTTATCCTTTGGTATTATAACCGAGCCCATCGTGTGGCTGAAAAATGAAGCCTACTTAATGCCCATTATAATTATTGTTCAGCTATGGCAAAGTATGGGTATTTCATTTCTTGGTAATATTTCAGGTCTGCAAAACATCAGCAGAGATTTGTATGAAGCAGGCTCCATAGACGGTATCAGAAACAGATGGCAGGAGCTGAGGTATATAACACTTCCCTCAATGTCGCATATGCTTCTGTTCAGCGCGGTTATGCAGATACAAAGCAGCTTTGCCGTAAGCACCATTGCGATAGCACTTGCAGGCTACCCAAGTAAAGCCAATGCAGTTGACACAATCGTTTCACTTATGTCGGATGTGGCAACGGTAAGATATGAGTTTGGATATGCCTCTGCAATAGCGGTTGTACTCTTTATTATGATGGTTGCCACGCGATTGGTTGTTGGCAAAATCCTTCAAATGACTCAGAAATGAGGGTATTAATGTGTCTTTAAAGAAATTTATTCAAAACCATAAAATAGCAAGCAATAAAATGGCAAGCCGAAGATTCACCCGTTCAAAATTCGGAAATTTTATGAATTTTTTCATTATCTTTTCCGCCGGACTTTTCACAATGCTGCCATTAATATACGCTGTCTGCACCTCATTTAAACCGTTGGACGAGTTGCTTATTTTCCCGCCTAAGTTTTTTGTAAGCCGCCCCACATTGGGTAATTACCTGATATTGCCTGATTTGATGGCGTCTCTCAAGGTTCCGCTTTCAAGATATCTTTTTAACAGTGTTGCAATAAGTATAGTGACTACACTTTTTTATATCATTATAGCGGCAATGGCGGCATTTGTTCTGGCAAAGGCAACCTTTTACGGGAAAAACTTTATGTTCTGGATAGTTCAGTTTGCCCTTATGTTCAGCGGTTGCACCCTTGCGGTTCCGCAGTATTTGATTTTTTCAAAAATGCAGATAATAGATACATATTGGGTATACATACTCCCTCCGATGGCATCGACCTTGGGCGTCTTTCTTATGAAGCAGTACATCGAGGGCTATTTGCCGGAGGCTTTGCTTGAGGCCGCTAAAATTGACGGCGCAAATCATTACAGAATATTTTTCTCGATTGTTTTGCCCATAATAAAGCCTGCTTGCTTTACAATTTTGCTTTTTTCGTTCAGGGATATATGGTCAACAGTTCCGAACGGAACAATTTTCACAGAGCAGCTGAAAACCCTGCCGCAGATTGTAAATCAAATAACTGCAGGAGGAATTGCAAGGTCAGGAAGCGCGATGGCTGTAACGGTTATTATGATGCTTCCTCCGATTATTGTATATCTTATTTCACAGAGTAATGTTGTTGAAGGTATGAGCAGTGCAGGTATAAAGGAGTGATATTTTGAGGCGCACAATTTTAAAGTTTTCAGCATTTGTTGTAGCATTGGCTGTCATTATATCTGCCGGCTTCACGGTTTCTGCCGAAATTCCTTACACAAGCTATACATATTGGTCGGATATAGGCGATGAAAAAAAGGAAGTATATAACCGACCGATGTATGTTACAGAAACGGTTTTTGATGCCAAGGAAATCGGCGTTGAGGATTTCACCTCTCTTAGTGATATCTACACCGACAGCAACGGAAAAATATATCTTTTGGACAGTAATTCCCGTATTGTTGTGTTGGATAATAAATATAACCTTTTGTATGAAATCGGGCTTATTGATAATACCGAAAGGTACGATAAGGCTTCAAGCCTCTATGTTCATACGGACGGGACGGTTTATATCTGCGATACCATCAGTCGCCGCGTATTGCATACAGACGAAAGCGGAAGGCTTTTAGAGACTATAACCCTGCCGGAATCCTCCCTTATTCCGGATGATTTTGAATTCTTACCTAAATATATTGTGGTGGATTCAAAGAACTGCACATACATTTTGAGCGAGGGCTCATACTACGGAGCGCTTTTATACGATGCAGATAAAAGCTTCCTCGGTTTTTACGGCGCCAATACCGTAACAACGGGAATAACCGGTGTTTTAACCAATGTTATGAACCGAATTTTCCCTAACAATACCAAAAAGGGAAACACGGCGCAAAGATTACCCTATTGCTTTGTTGACATTAAAACCGATTCGCAGGGCTTTGTGTATACCTGCAACGGCTTTACAGAGAGATGGGAAAGAAAGGGACAAATCCGAAAGCTCAGTCCCGGAACGGGTAAAAATATCATTGAATCGGAAGGCGTGAACTTTGTTGATACCCAGATGAATAACGAGTATGCTCTGGGTGCTTTCTCCGATCAGGATATTATGAATATCGAGATAAACAGTAACGGCTTTATCTATGCACTTGAATCAACCTTCGGCAAGGTGATGCTTTATGATGCGGATTGCCGTATGCTTACCTCGTTTGGCGGCGGTATGCACGAAGGAAATCAGGACGGAAGCTTTGTTAATGTTTCGGGACTTGCCCTGCTGGATGACGGTGAGAGGGTGCTTGTGTCAGACAGCACCAATAATAATGTCACTGTTTTCTGCCTGAATGATTACGGCAAAGAGATTATCAGACTTGATACTATGACTCTTGACGGTGATTATGAGCAGGCAAAGGCGGGCTGGGAGGAGATTTTAAAGCAGGATAACTGCTTCCAACCGGCATACAGCGGTATTGCCCACGCCTATCTTATTGAGGGTGACTATAAATCGGCTATGGAGTATGCCAAAATCGGTTACGACAGAGACACCTATGCCACTGCTTTTGAATATTACCGAAACGATTTTATAAATTCGCATTTCACACTTATTTTTACTCTGCTTTTTGTCTTTATAATAGGCGCAATTATACTGTTGGCAGTGAGTATGCGCAAAAATGTCGTTATAGTTAAAAATGAAAAAATCAAATTCCTTATGGGCACAATGATTCATCCCTCCAACACCTTTTATGAGGTTAAAGAAAAGGGACAGGGCTCGCTGTTTATAAGCGTTATAATGGTTGTTCTGTTTTATCTGTCTGTAATCCTGGGGACACTCAAGGGTGGATTTTTGTTTACAGAGTATGATCCGGAAAACTTTAATTCCTTATGGGTTTTGGCGCGTTCGGTTGGTCTTGTTGTGCTTTGGATAGTTGCAAATTGGTTGGTTTGTACGCTGTTGGGAGGCAGAGGCAGACTTAAAGAAATCTGCATTGTCACCTGCTACAGCCTGCTGCCTCTTGTTATAAAAAATTTCATTACCGTTATTTTGACAAATGTGCTTCTTCCGAGTGAAACAAACTTTTTAACTATTCTTAATGCGATTGCGCTGATTTATTTTGTTTTACTGATGATATGCGGATTGTTTAAGATACACGATTTCAGCTTCGGACGATTGGTTTTCACAAGCCTTCTGTCCCTTATCGGAGTAGCAATTATATTCTTTTTGATGATTATGATAATTATGCTTTTCCAACAGACCTACGGCTTTATTGCTACCGTTATTTCGGAACTGTTAGTGCTTTAAGGAGGAAAAAATTGAATGAAAAAAGCTTTTAGTTTTTTGTTGATTTTTGTTATTCTGTTGACATTTTCCTCCTGCTCTGCCGAGACGGTAAGCTTATCTAAGGCTTTTGATACCAAGGCAAAAAGCGCAACCTTTGGTAATGCAACGGCGATTGAAAATTCCTCATTGCGTCTTGAATGGGATGAAACTACAAACGGTGTGATTTTGACCGACCTTAAAACCGGAATTAAATGGAGCACCTCGCCCGAGGATGAGGGCGGCCAGCAGCTTGACGAGTTTGGAATGCCGATAAAGAAGCATCCCAAGGTAAATTCAATGCTGGTGGTAAGCTATCTTGATACCGAGACAAACACAGTGGTTGAAACCGTTTCGTATACCGCCGCTGTTGAGAACGGTCGAATAAGATGTGCAAAAAGTGAAAATTCACTTTTGGTTGAGTTTTATTTTGACGCTCCTCAGTTTATGATACCTGTCCAATATATCCTTAAGGACGATCACTTGCAGATAAAGATTAATACAAAGGATATTCAGGAGGGGGAAAACAGAATAATTAAGATTTCGCTGGCACCGTTCCTTTGCTCAGCAAAGAATGATAGCGAGGATACCTACCTGTTTGTTCCTTCAGGCTCGGGAGCCCTCATAAAGCCGACAACCATTTCCCAGCAGGGTGTGAATTATTCTACACAGGTTTATGGGGAGGACAGCTCTATTGAAAAGCTTTCCCAAACCACCGAAACCCAAAGCGCTCGTTTGCCTGTTTTCGGAGCAAGGATTTCCAAAGAAAAGGGTATGTTGGCCATCATAGATGCTTCGGCTGATTCTGCACTTGTTGAGGTAACATCAGGTGCCTCTGCTTACGGCTACAGCACAGTATACGCCTCCTTCCAGCTCAGAGGATATACAGGTCACGTTGCAAATCTCTTTTCCGGACTGCGTGTGGAAAATACTATTTACAGTAAACAGAAAATAAATGAAAAGCTTGCTGTCAGCTTTTATCCGCTTATGGGTGAAAATGCCGATTATTCGGGTATGGCAGAGCTTTACAGAAAATATTTGCAGAAAAAATCGGGTATGCCCGATTCGTGTGAGGATTACTCTTTAAATCTTACATTCCTTGGTGGAATGATGGTTACCGATTCGTTTTGCGGAATACCCTATGAGAAGCTTTACACCACAACAACATTTGAACAGATCAGTGATATTTTAACCGAGCTTTCACAAGAGCTTAAAATACCCTTTAACGCGGTTTTAAAGGGCTTTAGTGCAACAGGTGTGGATGTTGGTGCTGTTGGCGGCGGCTTCAGGCTTGGCAAAGGGTTTGGCAGTAAAAAGGAATTAAACCAACTGAAGGAGCTTTGCCAAAGCAACGATATAGGACTTTATGTGGATTTTGAGTTAGCTCGTTTTAATAAAACGGCAAACGGCTTCTCAACCTTTTCGGATTCCAGCTATAACGCCAGCGGCGAGCAGAGAGCACTGCAATATCTTTACAATGCGGCAGTTTTGAAGCCGGAGGAAAACACCCGCCATTATTTGCTTGATCCTGCAAGGCTTGGCGATGCCTTTGAAAAGCTGCTTAATTCCGCCGAAAAATTGGAGCTTGACGGCGTTTCGCTTTCAACACTCACATCAATTTCCTATTCCAATTACAAGGATAGACAAAATCCCGAATATTACTCAAAGAACGGCTTTGGCAAGACGGTTTCGGAGAACCTACAGCAGTTAAAGAAAAACAAGCTTAAAATAGCGGCTTGCGCGGCAAATGCTTATGCCGCGGCGGTTTCCGATATAGTGCTGGACGCTCCCACCGAATCTGACCGCGAGCATATTTTCTACACCGATGTTCCGTTTTATCAAATGGTGTTCAAGGGCAGTGTTCCGCTTTCGGTAAAAAGCGTGAATTTAAGCGCTGATGCTGACCAACTGCTTTTGAAGGCGGTTGAGGGATGCAGCGGTCTGAGCTACACCCTTATTGATAATTGGAGCAATGAGCTGATAACCTCCGATCATCCCGATTTTTATAACAGTGTTTATTCGGAGCTGAAGGATAAGCTCGTTGCTAATGTTGCCAAGCTATCTGATTACTATAAAAAAACAGACGGCGCTCACATTACCGCGCATGAGCTTTTGAGTGAAGCCTTGCGAATGACCGAATTTGATAACGGCGTTACCGTTTATGTGAATTTCGGCGATGAAGCGGTAATATCTCCGGCTGGAAGGGTAGAGGCTAAAAGCTTTCTTGTAGCAGAGGGGGTTTTATCTTGAAAAAAGTGAAAAAGAACAGGGGAATAGATGCCATAAAGGATAAATACGGCAGACTCTTTACAACACCGTGGCTTATCGGACTTATCCTTTTCTTCATAATTCCAATGTTTCAATCGATATACTTCTCCTTTTCCGAAATCATGGTTATTCCGGGAGGAATAGAAAGTGTTTTTGTTGGACTTAAAAATTACAAGCAGCTCTTGTTTGCAGATCCGGATTACACCCAATTACTGAGCAGTGCTATGGCATCCTTCCTTTATTCTTTGCCGGTTATCTTGCTGTTAAGCTTGGTGCTTGCGATTTTTCTCAATCAAAAATTCCGCGGCAGACTTTTTTTCAGAGCGCTTTACTTTTTGCCCGTTATAATCGCTTCGGGCTCGGTAATAACCTGGCTTTTCAAAACAACAAGCAATGACCTTAACAATCTGGGTGTTTCCGAGTCATATACAGCGGCAATGTTTTCGGTTGACGATATAATCGGTTGGCTTCAGATAGACGGTCAGATTGCGGAGTACATAACTCAGACAATAAGTAAGATTTTTGACCTTATATGGAGCTGTGGAATACAAACCGTGCTTTTCCTGGCAGGACTTCAGTCCATTCCGCGAACTCTTTATGAGGCATCCCATGTAGAGGGCGCGACAAAATGGGAGGAGTTTTGGTTTATCACCTTCCCAATGCTTTCAAGGGTTATTTTGTTGGTTATGGTTTTCACAATGGTGGAGCTTATGACCAATATAAGAACTGCCGTTGTGCGAAAGGCATATACAATGATGGATAACGGAGTGTTTGATACAACCTCCGCCATGCTGTGGTTTTATTTCCTTATTGTTGGTTGTGTGATGGCTGTTTTGATATTCGTATATAAGCAAACGCTTATGCGGCGCTGGGATGTTTAGGAGTGAAAAAATGGAAACTTTTTTAAACGGTATTTCAGAAAAAACCGCTGTTTTGCTTAAAAGCAAGAGCAGAAAAGCAGGCAAATGGCTTTATTCGCTCTTTCGCTTGGCGTTTTTGATATCTGTGGGATTTGTTGTTATATACCCCTTGTTCTATATGATTGTTACATCTCTTGAAAGTAACACCGCCTTTTTGAATTCCACAAGGGTTTGGATACCGAACGAGCTTGACATAGTTAATAATTACAAAATGGCTATGGAGTGCCTCAGCTTCGGAAAAGCAATTATTTCCACGTTAAAAAATCAAATTGTTGCGGCCCTGCTGCAGGTGGTAAGCTGTTCGGTTGTAGCTTACGGCTTTGCAAGATTTGAATTTAAGGGTAAAAAAATCAAAACAGCGCTTTTGTTTTTAACAATTATTCTTCCGGATATGATGCTTCTGATTCCGCGAATGGTGAATTACTCAAAGCTTGACTTTCTGGGGATTTTGGGCTTGTTTAATAACCTCACGGGTATTGATTTGCGAATTGATATTATCAACTCTGTATGGACCTTCTGGATTCCGGCATTGTTCGGTGTGGGCTTGAAATCAGGTATATTGATATATATTTATATTCAGTTTTTCAAGGGCTTGCCCCGCGAGCTGGAGGAAGCCGCTTGGGTGGACGGCTCAGGTCCGATAAGAACCTTCATTTCAATAGCTTTGCCCTCATCGGGTGTGGTAATAATCACCGTTGTGCTTTTCTCACTTATATGGCATTGGAACGATTTTACCCTAAGCTCGATGTATCTGTCCGATAATTTCCCCCTTGCAGTTATGCTTAATAATTTTGAATTTGCCATGAATAATCATAGCTATTATTTCGTGCCGAGACAGCCTGAAAGTATGGCATTTGTAATGGCGGCATGTGTTTTGTTTGTAACACCGATGCTGATAGTTTATATGATTTTGCAACGGTGGTTTATAGAAAGTATAGACCGTATAGGAATAACAGGTTAGTTGTTGTACGATCTTTTGATTTTAAAGGCGGTGATATTGTTTTTTAACTTGTGATTTTTATATTTTAAAGAAAGGAAAGGTTAGAATGAAAAAGTTAAAATCAGTTTTTTGTTTATCTCTTGCGGTGCTTATGCTGTTTTCAATGACCGCCTGCAAGGATAACCCCACCACAGAGGATTCCGGCTCTGTTGAGATTGAATATGAGTATATCTATCAATCAAACAATCAGGACGGCAATTCCGATGATGACGCTAACTCAGATGTAGGCGGTGACGGCGGCAGCGGCCAAACCGGTAGTAAAGACAATAATAAAGACGATGATAGCTATCTGGCTAAATATAAAGAATTAGCCAAGAAATATCAGGGCACAACCGTTCGTTACGCTACATGGAAAGACCCTTATCAGAATGAGGACGGCGATGTTGTTAAGGCATTTATGAAGGAGTACGGAATAACTGTCAAGGTCGATATGGTCGGTCAGTCGGGCTATAGCCGTACCATTGCAGGTATGATTGCCGCAAACAATGCCCCCGATGTTTATTTCTGCAACAACGATTTCCCGGGCTGCCTGAGCGCACTTCAGCCAATTGATGCCGGTAAAATCGATAAGACCGATCCGATATGGGATCAGGGTATGTTTAATGCATCCACCATCAACGGTAAAACATACCTTGTGAACACAGTTGGTAACATCTGGAACGAGGTTGACTGTGTTTTCTATAACAAGCGCTTGCTTAAAGAAAACAACATAACCACCCCCGAGGACTATTACAAGGCAGGCAAGTGGAACTTCGATACCATGACAAAGGTTATGCGCGATGTTAAGGCATTAGGCTCTGATTACATTGGCGGCTACCTCGATTGGGAGGTTGTTCTCGGTCTTATGAATGCGGACTATTATAAGTGGTCAAACGGCAAATTCTCAAACGGTATCAATGAGGATTTGATAACCGCTTCCGAATACCTTGCAACCTGCCTTAAAGAGGGCCTCATCAGAAATCTTTATGACTATAACTGCCGTGACGATTTTCTTAAGGGTAATGTTGGTATTGCTTTGACCAATGCCTACGGCTTAAAGAAAACGGGCTATTGGAAAAAGATGAATGCTGATGATATCGGCTTTACCTATCTGCCGGACTATGACTCCAAAAAGAAGGCAGTAACCTGCGGTCTTTTCCGCGGCTGGGGTATTGTTAAGGGCTCAAAGAATCCTGAAGCTGCAGGACTTTTCCTCAGATATTATCTTGATGTTAATAACTATAACACCTCCAAGGCGTTTATCAGCTCAGAGGCTGAGTCCTTCTTCTTTAAGCTCACCAGCGGCGTTACAACCGATGAAAAGCACATGGTTGTAACAGTTGGTACAACCGGAATTATCGGTGATAACGGCGTTCTTTTGGGCAATGTTGCAAAGAACGACCCCACACAGGTTAGAAGCGTGATTCTTTCACTTAAAAACAAAATTGATTCAGATGTAAAGACCTTAAACGATTTTGTTAGTAAACAAACGAAATAATTTTTCGTTTAAATAAGGGTTTTCGCAAAGTAGGGGAGGTGTTTCGCCTCCCGCAGAGAAAAGGGTGTTAAAATCGTGTGCTGTTGCGGAGAGACAGCCAAAGCCCCCTTGTGTAGAGGAGGATGGTAGTGCAATTCTTGCCTCCCTCGTCAGAGGGAGCCGGGGAATGCGCGCGAGGGGATTTGGTTGCCCATACCGTCCCGAAAAAGAGTAACAGATTGCCACAGGTGCTAACAACACCCACACAGTGACAAAACGGCATTGTGAGGAACACCTGAAAAAATATCCGTAATACCTTAAACGGTTTCTGCCCCGAAATCCCCCTGTCGGCAAAGCCGACATCCCCCTTTAGGGCAAGGGGGACAATAAAACGGTTGCAAACGATTTCTTAAAAACCAATTTTCAAAAATTGCTAAAATCCAAAAATAAATTTAGAAAGGTGATTGCAATGAAAAAAATTCTAAGCGTTCTCTTGACACTGGCATTGATTTTATCCACAATTTGCATTGGCTTCAGCTTCACCGCTTCGGCTGCAACAACAACTCACAAGGTTGAGTTTTCTGACAGCACAGGTGTTAAGGCTTTATGGTCAACCCACGCGTGGGTTGAATCGGGTACCGATGGCGGTGTTTTGGTATCTAAAGAGGGTAACCATTGGGGAAATGTTAAGCTTCCCATTGAGCTTGACCCCGATGCTACATATACCTATGAGGTAAAATACCGTACAGTAACAACAGGGGGCAGTATTTCTTATTGCTTAAAGCTATCTGCTTGTAATGAAAATGCAGGTAAACCTTCAGAAGGTAAAACACTGGTAGGCTGGGCATCCTCGGAAGTAACCGATTATACAACCTTAACAGGTTCCTTTACTCTTTCCGACCTTGGTTACACTACAGATTATCCTTACCTTGGTATAAATTCATATAACGATGGCGTTAAAATTTATATTGATTATGTTCAAGTTACCGCTACTACACCTGATGTAGTAATCCCCACAGAGGGCAAGGTTGACTTTGCTACCAATAACGGTGTTAAAATCAGCTGGCAGGGTTGCCAATGGGTTGACTCTACTATTGATGGCGGTGTGTTGGTATATGGCGCTGCTAACAATTGGGGCTCAGTTAAGCTTCCAATTGAGCTTGACCCCGATGCTGAATATAATTATGAAGTAAAATACCGCGCTGTAGCAAAGACTGCCTCGGTTTCTAACTACGCTATCGCATTATGTGCGACCAATGAAAACGCAGGTAAGCCCGGTAACGGAAAAAATATATCAGGCTGGACAAATGCAACATCAGATAATTATACAAGCCTGAAAGGAACATTTACTCCTTCTGACCTTGGCTACACTGCTGATTTTCCCTACCTTGGTGTAAATGCATGGCTTGACAGTTCTGTTAATATTTATATCGATTCTGTAGAAATAAAATATGATAATGGTTTAGAAGGTAGCGGTACTGAGGCTGACCCCTATAAGATTTCTACTGCTGACGAGCTTCGCAATTTTGCAACAACCTATGCTGCAGGTGGCAGCAAAAACTCCGAAGGTCTCTATTTCGAGCTTGCAAACGATATTTACATCAACGATACAACAGATCCTGAATGGATGCTCAACGACCCCACTCCTTGGGTTTATGTTTCCAATGCAGAGGTTGCAACCAATGTTGCACAGGGCTTCCGTGGCCATTTTGATGGTAACGGCTACACCGTTTACGGTATGTATTACGGTTACGCAGGCGATATGTCTACACAGGGTCTCATTCCTGTTACAAGCGGCAACGCAGTTGTAACAAATGTTAATGTTCGTCATGCTTATGCTGAAAACCCCAATAATTTGAGCTTCTACCTCGGCGGTATCGTTGGTGTTGTTAACAAGAACACTGACGGCACTGCTTCCAATGTAACCATTTCAAAGTGCGTTGTTGATGATACTGTTGATTTCAGCTCAATTGGTTGGGGTTATATTGGCGGTATTGTTGGTGGTGTACTCAGCTCTAAGGCTACTATTGAATACTGCGGTGTTACAATGGCAACCAACAATGAAGGCAGTGTTGCCCAAAGAGGCGGTTATATCGTAGGTGGACCTCAGTGGACAAATCCCGTATCCATCACAATCAAAAATTCTTATGCAAAGGGCGCTCTCACGAACGGTGACAGAGCAACAGCTCAGGCTTTAATCACAACCGAGAATTTCTATGCCGGTCATAACTGGTATGCAGGCGGAACACTTGCTATTAATTCTGTTTCTGCCGCTGATATGCTTGGCGGAGCTGCACTTGTCTCAATGCCTAACCTTGGCTGGGATGTATGGCAGGCTAATGACAGCGCATATCCTACCATTAAGGGAAGCACGGCATTCGTTCCCACCGAGTCGGACGATACCGATGAGCTTGATGTTTGGGACGGAACC
Source organism: Clostridia bacterium (assembly GCA_017507805.1). Classification (GTDB taxonomy): domain Bacteria; phylum Bacillota; class Clostridia; order Oscillospirales; family Acutalibacteraceae; genus UBA737. The sequence goes on along the minus strand of JAFWAC010000034.1, from coordinate 62,743 downwards.
GTTGCTGTTAATTACGCAGGCGGTACAGGCGCTGTTAATGATCCTTACCTCATTTCCACACCCGAGCAGTTAAGAAAAATGGTAACAACAAACGAGGATGGCAAGTATTACATACTTACAAACAATATTTACCTCAACGATGTTGAGTATTATGCAAGCTGGGGTACAGAGGCACCTAAAAACAATTGGTGGAATTGGTCGCTTAACAATACTGCTTCTCTTGCTGTTAATCTTGACGGTAACGGCTACACAATTTACGGTCTCTATTCTGTTACAGAAAGCCCCACTGGCACAGGTAACCAATATGCCGGTCTCTTTGCAAACATCGGCGCTAATTCTAAGATAGAAAATCTTCACATCAGAAAAGCTTATATTGCAGGTGTTTATACAGGTGCATTTGTTGGCTCTGTTTGCGGAACAAGCGGAACAGAGGGCACATTTACCCTCTCGGGCTGCTCTGTTAATAATAGCGTTACAATCTCAGGTAAGTCTGGCGGCGGATTGATAGGCTTGCCGATAGCAACTGTAACTGTTGAAAACTGCTATTCTGCTGCTAATTTATCTGCTACAACCTATATAGGCGGTATATACGGTGATGTTTGGGGCTCTAAAGCTAAGCTGACCTTTATAAATTGCTATACCGATGGTTGGGAGCCTCTTGCCCGTACAAGAGATAGTGGAAACGCAAGAACACCCGGCGGCTCGCTTTCATGCACAAATGTATATTATATCAACCATAATCATGATAACGGCGGTTGGGGTAATATTACAATGGTTACTTCCTTTGCAGATATGGATTTGCCCGATACCTATTGGTACGGTACAGATGCTAAGTATCTCAAAAACCGCGGCGCAAGAATTTTTGATATAAATATGGATGACAGCGATGCTCCTAATGCAGGTGACCTTGCTGCTTTGGCTCAGGGCTTGCTTGAGGGCACAACATCTGTTTTGTGCGATTGCAACGCAGATGAAGCTGTGAACATTTTGGATTTGGTATGTTTAAAGAAAAATATAAGTTTTTTTTAATAAGCGGTGATTCTGGCGATTTGAATGATTCGAATTCTGTTTATAAATTGGTGTTTTCCGATGAATTTAACGGAAGCGCTTTAGATTCAAGTAAATGGACATTTACTGATTATATGGTTGGCGATTCTTATCTCACAACCATGACATCCTCTGATGTTGCGGCAATCGTTAAGGACCCCGATGAAGAGGGAGACAGAATTCTCAGGCTCACCGCGAAAAAGGTAGGCACAGATAAATATCAAACAACAAAATCAATAACCACAGGTGAAAGAATGACCTTTAAATACGGTTATCTTGAAATGCGCGCAAGGGTTCCGTTTGGTGCCGGAGTTTGGCCCTCGCTATGGCTCAAGAGCAATACCGCTGCCGGCGGCGAGGAGCTGGCCGCAAAGCTTGGCTATAACAGCAGTGCGCGTTATCACGCAGAGGTTGATGTTTTTGAGGTGTTTGGAAACAATCTGGCTGTGCCCAATCTCCACAAATGGTGGAAAACAGATGAGCAAAAGACTGCCTATGGCGATGTTCGCGTTCAGTCCGGAACAGATAAAACCTATGATATTTCGGACGGTGGCTGGCATACCTACGGTATGCTCTGGACAGCAAATGAAATTTCAATGTTTGTGGACGGGGTTTGCTATAAAACCTACGACATTAATAAGAATTTCGGTACCGCTAAAGAGGGTATGGAGGGCTTCCATGAGCCGCTTTGCATCATCATCAACAATCATCTGCTGACTCCGGGTGGTCCTGTAACAAGCTCCACCAACGGTATTCCGGATGATTTCACCAGCGCAACCTATGATATTGACTATATAAGACTTTATCAAAAGCCCGATTCTTCCGAAATTTATTTCGCGAAATAATCAAAGCAATCGAAACTGCTTCACCGTGGCAGAAGCCATCTGCCACGGTGAGCTTCGGGACAAAAAACAAATGGCAGGCTGACGAGAGTTAAACTCTTAATTGCCTTTTAAACAACAGTTCTGTTTTAAATGCCGGTTTTATTGGTGTCATTGCGAGGGTTTCAATTAATTTAAAAATTTGAATGTAGGGACAGGTGAGACTCTCCTATTAGGAGAGATGTCTGCGAAGCAGACAAAGAGGTAATGGCGAAGCCGTAACCTCGACTGTCCGTTCAATCTTATAATGCAATAATTCGGTTGCATATCGTAGGGGACGATGCCCACATCGTCCCGAAAAGGAGTAACGGATTGCACGGCATTTATTACAGAAGCTTAAAAAAATATAAAGGCGGCGGGAAGCCTGTGTGCAGGTTTAATTCTCGTCAGCCCGCCAACAAAAAGGTGGTAAACTTATGTTGCAAAAATTCAAAATCAAATATTTGGCTTCTGCGGTTGCATTAATCGCAGTATTTGCTGTTCTTTGCTCAATGCTCAGCGTTCTTTGCGGCAATGTTGCTTTTGCCGAGGGAATCAAGGCTTGGGACGGCAGTGCCGATACCGCCTTTGAGGGTGGCGGTACAAAAACAAACCCTTATAAGATTACAAGCGCAGAGGAGCTTTACGGCTTTGTTAAAACCTATGCCGGCGCGGCTGCAAACAAAACCTCGGATAATCTTTATTTCGAGCTTACAACCGATATTTATCTTAATGATGTAAGCAAAGAAAATTGGACGGGCAAATCTCCGCGCGTATGGCATTCCATTACCAATACAGAGTACAGCAACACAAGCACTCTGGGCTTCCGCGGACATTTTGAGGGTAACGGTCACACGGTTTACGGTATGTATTATGCTACACCCGGTACCAATTCACGCGTAATGGGGCTTTTCCCCGTTACAAGCGGCAATGCAGTTATAACAAATATTAATCTTCGCCATTCCTATGCTAAAAACTCCAACAATTATTCCAATATGATATTGGGCGGCATTGTGGGTATGGTAAACAAGAATAAAAACGGCTCGGCTTCAACAGTAACGGTTACAAAGTGCGTTGTTGACGAGACGGTTGATTTCAGCGCGATAACCAACGGCTACATAGGCGGCTTGGTTGGCGCTGTGCGCAGCTCTAACCTTGTGGTTTCGTATTGCGGCTCGGCAGTTAAGCTTGACAATGGCACGACACCGGCAGGAAACAAGGGCGGCGCTATGGTTGCCAAAAACCAATTTAGCGCTAAATCCTACAAAATAACAAACTCCTACTCTGTGGATAGCTTCACAACAAGCAGCAGTAGCATAAGCTTTGCTTCAAGTATATCAAACGGCAGTCTTTATTCTGCTAACGCAACCTGGGTATCCAAGGGTGTTAATCTCACGGTTGTTGAAACCAAGTTTATGAAGGGTGCAAATGCCCAAAGAGCTATGACTAAGCTTGATTGGGAGGTTTGGAGAATCACCAACACCGGCTACCCGATAATTCAGGGAAGCACCGCCAAGCCCGAAAGCGAGGATGTTGCCGAGGAATTTATCGGTGAGGTAGGTAAGGTATGGTCAGGCAAGGTTGCAACAGCCTATTCAGGCGGAACAGGCACCAGAAACGATCCGTATATCATTGAAACCGGTGAACAGCTTTACAAAATGGTTTCAGAGCATTGCGTTACAAACGATTTGGAGCCGGGAGCCTATTATAAGCTTACCGCCGATATATATCTTAACGATGTTTCAGACCCCGAATGGTATAACAAAGCCAACCTCAACAAGTGGTACAGTATACAGCTTACCGACCGCAACACCGGCTTTAAGGGCAATTTGTTGGGTGACGGTCACAAGGTTTACGGTATTTACTATGATGTCAACTATGTTAAGGGCGGTTTAATTCCCGTTGTTGGAGGAAACGGCAGTATAAACGATGTTCATGTCAGAAATTCTTATTTGAACGGTGGAAAAAGCAGTAATCAAAGCTACATCGGCGGTATTGCGGGATATGTTCAATCAGGGGCTGCCTTTAAAATCAACAGATGCTCTGTCCGTGACACCTTTTTAGGTGAAGCAAACGGTGCAGGCGGTATAGTTGGTGGTATCAGTGTAGGAAATGTTGAGATTTCAAGCTGCTATTTTATAGGTGATTTCCCCGGCACTGCAGATTATGCCGGCGGTATTTACGGTGATAGCTGGGGTTATGCCAATGTTACCGATTGCTATACCGTTGGCTGTGTTTCAATCGACAAGACAAATGCTATAGGCGGAGATATACGGTATGCTACCGTTTCTCAGGAAAGCTCCAAAAACGCAAAGACGGTTGCTGTTGAGATTATTTCTGAGAATAATATCAAGGGTGATAATGCCAAGAACGCAATGCCCTTGCTTGATTGGGCTACTACCTGGTATACGGTTGAAAATGATTATCCGCATACGGTGGTACTTCCTGCCGATGCTGTAAACGGTATTGTTGGCGGATTATGGAGTGGTAAGCGTGCTGAGGATTATGCAGGAGGCACAGGAACCCAGAGTGATCCTTATCAAATCGCAACAGGCGAACAGCTTTATAAAATGGTTTCAGAGCATGTTGTTGCAGGCGATGTGCCGGCATATTATGTTTTGACCGAGGATATTAAGCTGAACGACACAACCGATGAAAATTGGTATGAAAAGAAGGGCAATAAGAGCTGGATTTCCATCTCGGGCTATGAGCTTGGCTTTGCCGGTCATCTTGACGGTCAGGGGCACATTGTTTCGGGCTTATACCTCAAAAGCAACGGCTCAAGTGTTAAGTGTGGTCTTATCCCCATAATAACAAGTAAAGCAACGGTTAAAAATATTGGTATCACAGATTCTTATGTCGATGTTACTATTACTAATAACGAATGTTATGCCTCGGCATTGGTCGGCTATATTCAGAATTGGAAAACCTCGCTTGATGTGATTGAGGATAATTATCCTGTTATAAGCGGTTGCTTTGTGGATTCATCGGTTACTGTTAAAGGAACCTTTGCAGGCGGATTGGTTTGCGGTACGCCTTCGCCCGCCAAGCTGGTGAATTGTTATTCTATATGCGAAATAATCGGCGGTGAACGCTACGGTGCGTTAATAGGTAACGATTGGAACGGCGGAAATATAGTAGAAAATTGCTATGCCGCTACAAAGGGCTTTGACGCTCCTGCAGGCGGTAAGCCCGATGTTACGGGTACTAAAATTGAGTACAGAGACACCTACATATTCGGTGTGACTGACGGACTCGGAATTCAATTTGTTGCTATGAATGATATGCTTGGCGAGGCGGCAAAAAGCAGTATGCCGGCTCTCGATTTTGAAAATATCTGGCAAACGGTTGATAATTATACTCCGATTTTAAAGCTTTTCTATCCAAAGATTTCTAAGGGTACAAACGGAGACGGCAGAACTGCCACAATCAGCTTTGTTACAAATGTTGAGGGAATGTCCTTAGAACCGATTACCGCAAAAATCGGCTCCAAATTAACACTTCCCACACCTGTTCGTGAGGGCTACCGTCTTGAGGGATGGTATGTATACCCTGAAATTCAGTGTAAATTCACCGAAACCACATTCCCTTATGTTAACACTATTCTGTATGCTAATTGGGAGGTTGCTTCCATAATACAGGATTTTGAATTTTATCCCAATTCGGAGTATGATGTAGGCTCAGACCATGAGTTTTACAGACCTGGTGTTGAAAATTACAGCGCCAATAATGTTCACGGCGGAAGCAAGGCGATGCACAGGTTAGGCAACACCGATTCAGTGGATCAGTTCCTTATGAATTATGAGGATGAGCTGGTTGTCGGCGGAGAATATGAGTTGGTTTTCTGGATTATGACCGACACACAAAATGCTTCCGGAGATTTATCGGCTGAATTTAAGAATTGGCCTGATATATTGGAAAGCAACAACGGTGTGGAAAAGGTTATGTCGTTAAGTACCCTTAAAACCGGCGAATGGACAAAGTGCAGTTATTCGTTTGTGGCAAAATCACAATGGATTTCCTTTGTGACAACAGGAAACACAAGCATCTATTTCGATGATATAATGATGATAAGAGAAGGCGAAAAAATTCATCCTGTATCAAATAATTTCACCGAAACAGAAAAAGAGCCGACTGTCGATACACCGTCTCAGCCGGAAGCTTCTGATGATGCTAACGATAAGGACACTACTGACAGCGATAATAATGGCAGTGACACCCAGAAGGATGACAAAGACAAGCAAACCTCCTCTGACAAGAAGGATGGCAACACTTCAAGTGCTGAAGCTAACTATCTTTGGATAATAATACCTATTGCCGCTGTGATTGTTCTTGCAGGTGCGATACTTCTGTTTATCCTTATAAAAAAGAAAAAATAGTATTTTCTTTGAGTTATGTCCAAATTGTATAGGTTTTTTTGCATTTGTTCTATTTACATTAAATAGGTTTAATGCTATCATATTCCATAAGCAATGGGACTGTTTTTGCTTGATTAAAGCAGAGTAGTCCCATTTAATTTAACCTTGCTTTGTTGGTGATTTTATGAGAATTAAAACAATTTCATCTTTGGAAAAATGCTTTTTAACCGAGACGGTTTCGCAAAAGCAGGAATTTACAAAGGCTTCCTGCCTTAAAAACGAGCTGTTCCATTTTGAGATTTGCTATCAGGCTTCACCCGAAATCGGAACGGGTTATGCCTATTTGTCTGTTGAATCGGAAATTAAGGAATATGTTCGTGTTTGCAGAATTGAGCCGGTGCCCGTGCAGTTGGCGGCAGGCCCTAACAGTGACGATATTTTTATATCCAAGCAACCCGGACTTTATCCCGATGTTATGCAGCCCTTGGAGCCAAACGGCAGACTTGCGGTTGCGAATAATCTGAGAAGCCTTATGGTGGAAATTGATCCGCAAGGCAAAATTGAGCCCGGAATTTATCCGATAACCTTCTGCTTTGATTATGAGCATTTGTTCAGAACAGAAAAAAACGGGCGGTACAGTGTGACCTTTAATCTGGAAATCATTGATGCCTTTTTGCCGGAGCAAGACCTGAAATTCACACAGTGGTTTCACTGTGACAGCCTGAAAAGGTATTATAATACCGAAGCCTTTGATGACAGACATTTTGAAATTATAGAAAACTTTGCCAAAACTGCCGTTAAATACGGCGTGAATATGCTTCTTACCCCTGTTTTCACCCTCGCGCTCGACACCTATGTCGGCGGTGAGCGCGATACAATGCAGTTGGTTGGTGTTGCGCTGGAGAACGGTATTTATTCCTTTGATTTTTCTCTTTTGGACAGATGGGTGGAAATGTGCAACCGCATTGGCATAAAATATTTTGAAATTGCCCATTTCTTTACCCAATGGGGTGCAAAGGCGGCTCCTAAAATTATGGCAACGGTGGACGGAGAATATAAAAAGCTTTTCGGCTGGGAAACCGATGCCTTGAGTGATGAATATGCCGATTTCTTAAGAGCCTTTATTCCGAGCTTTTTGGCGCATATGAAACAGCTTGACGGTGCCGACAAGCGCTGTTGGTTCCATATTTCGGATGAGCCTAACGAAAAACAGCTTGAGGGTTATCTCAAGGCAAAAGCGATAGTTGAGCCTTTGGTGGAGGGTTATCCTATTATGGACGCGCTTTCAAGCTTTGATTTTTATTCCTCGGGCGCGGTGAAGCAGCCTGTAGTTTCCATAAGCCATATAGCAAAATTTATTGAAAACAAGGTGCCTGACCTGTGGGGATACTACTGCCTTACAGAGGACAGGGAGGGCTTTTCAAACCGATTGGTTGCAATGCCCTCGTTCAGAAACCGAATATTGGGCACTCAGCTTTATAAATTCGATATAAAGGGATTTTTGCATTGGGGATATAATTTTTATTTCAACCAGTTTTCCTATGCCTCGGTAAATCCTTTTATGAACACAGACGGTGAATATTTTGCGGCTTCGGGTGATGCTCTGTCGGTTTATCCCGGCCCTGACGGATGTCCATGGGAGTCAATCAGATTACTTGTATTCTTTGACGGCTTGCAGGATATGCGTGCCTTTAAGCTTTGTGAACAGCTTTACGGAAAAGAATATGTTTTGGGTATCATTGAGCAGGAAAAAGAAGCTGTGGATTTTAAAAGCTATCCGCGCGAAGCAGAATATTTATTGAAAACAAGAGAAAAAATCAACAGAGCAATCGCAAAATACAGAGAAAACTAAAAAAATTATATAAGGAGAATTACTATGAAAATCGTACAACCAACAAAACAACAGCTTGAATGGCAGGACCAAGAGTTAGGAGTAATAATACATTATTTCCTGGCAAAGCACTATATGACAACGGAATGCAGAGCAAATATTACTAAAATAGGTAAAGATGTAAGAGATTTAAACAGACCGGAGGATTTTGAGCTTCCCAATCCTGATCCTGACCAATGGGTAAGGGTTGCTAAGGAAATGGGTGCAAATTATGCCGTACTCGTTGCAAAGCACGGAGACGGATTTTGTTTGTGGCCCTCCAAAGAAACCGATTATACCGTAGGCTCAATGTCGTGGGAAAATGGGTGCAGGGATATTGTCCGTGAGTTTATTGACGCCTGCAAAAAATATGATGTAAAGCCCGGAATTTATTATTGCCTCAATCACAATTATTATTATGGCATCAATGGACCTGAGTCGGTTGATTTTAATTCTGAGTTCTATCTCGGATACCTTAAATTTGTTGAAGCCCAGCTTACCGAGCTTTGGACAGAGTACGGCGAGCTGTTTGAGATTTGGTTTGACGGCGGTGTTTTACCTGAGAGTAAAATAGATATAACAGGAATGCTTAAAAAATATCAGCCTAATGCAGTTTGCTTCCAAGGCCCGCGTGACCACACACAAAATGTGAGATGGGTAGGAAACGAGAGAGGCGTTGCACCCGAGGTGTGTTTTGCAGCTACAAGCTATGATGAGGCGAATTTCACAGGTACAGTTGAGAACGAAGAGGTTGGTGTCGGCTCTCTTTACGGAAAGTATTATAATCCTGCCGAGGCAGATATGGGCAACCGTCTCCAATGCGCTTCCGAAGGCGGCTGGGGCTGGGCTGAAGGTGAGACACACTTGATTTACAGTCCGGAGGAATTACTCAGCCGTTATATTGAAACTGTCGGTAGAAACAGCAACCTTTTAATTGGTATGTCAATCGCAAAGGGCGGTCTCTTTGAGGATGAACAGCAGTTTGTTGAGTTCGGAAAGCTCCTTAAAAAGCATTTCGGAACCCCGATTAAGACTTCAACCGACTTAACCCTTTGCACACAAGAACCTAAACAGATTTCCTATATCGTAATCAGAGAGGATATTTCAAAGGGACAGCGTATCAATACATTTGAGGTTCTTGCAGACGGAAAGGTTATATACAGCGGAAAGAGTATCGGTCATAAGCGCATTATCGAAACTCAAAATCTTACGGCTTCTAAAATTGAACTTCGTGTTACCGATGCAGTAGAGGATTGGAAGCTTAGAGACATAACGGTTTATTAAGCCGGAGCTAATACCCAAATCGGGTGTAAAACTATAATAGAAAAAAACGACCTCCTACGGTAGTATCAAAAGAACTGCCGTAGGAGGTTTTGTTATCGTTATATCAATTTATGAATAATAAAGCTTATTCGATTAAAACAACAGCGAGGCTGTTTGGTTTAACAGAAACAGCCACGGTATTATCAGTGGCTTTAACCGCAGAATTAAATAATAATTCCTTTGCAGAAAATTTGGGTTTATGTATATTCATTTCGGCAAAGGGGATTTCCGCTGTAATATAGGTCTCTGTTTCGGTGTTGTTCGGGATGATAAGTATAGCTTTTTTATCGAAAAAACGGGCGTATGCGGTGAGACCGTCAGAGTCAGTTTTAACTGAACATATATTGCTTTCCCTGTGGTTTTCCGGGAAATATTCAAAAATTTCAGGGTAGCTTTTTCTGATAAAAATCATTCTGCAAACCGTGTCGTAAAATGTCTTATGATTTTCGTTATCTAAAAGCGACCAATCAATGTACCGCGTATAAAGCAACTGCCCCGGATAATCATTGTTCCATTCCTCGCCAACAAAAAACAGCGGGATAAAGGGAGAAAAAAGTGCCTGATAACCGAATTTTAATACATTGCCGCCAATCCTGTATTCGGGTGAATCGTGACAGGAAACCGCAAAGGTATACAGCCTGTGAGCGCCTTCTCCATGCATACCGTATCCTGTATTTTTTACACAGTCAACAATATTGTTTTCCATGAAAAAATTGCGGGAATCAAAAGAAAATTGCTTGCCCGGAATATTACCGATACCGATTTGTTCAAAATCAAAGGCGCCGCGATTATGGGTGGGGTGTTCCGAAAAAATGATTATTTTTTTGCCCGCGTCATAGCATTTCTTACGCACCTTGCTCCAAACAAGCTCAGGCCCCGTCACAAATGGCTCCACATCACAGCGGATTCCGTCTAAGTTGAATTTTAAAACCCAATTCGCGCAGGCATTTACATACCAATTAAGGCAGTCCTCGTTTTCAAAATCAAAATCGAGCATTGCCCATGTGCCGGTCATATTGCCGTTTTCATCCTTTTTTATCCAATCGGGATGCTCCTTAACAATGGGTGCGTCATGAGTTACACCGTGCGGAACGGCATCATAAAATATTCTGATTTTTAATTTATGTGCTTCCTCAACAAAAAGGCGGAAGTCATCCTCACTGCCAAGCTCACTGCATAATTTTTCGTGGTCAAAAAAACCGTAGCCGTGTCTGACGGAGGGAGCGTCCGGACGGGGACTAAAGCGCGGAAGAAGCGGCGAATGCTCGTGAACGGGATTTAACCATATTCCGTTCACACCCATTTCCGCAAAATGCTTTAACCTTGGAATTGCCGCCGTGAAGGTGCCTTCCTCGGTGAGGGTTTCAATTCTGCAGTTTGCTATAATTAAGCTTTTTGCCCATTCGGGGGTATTCCCCTCTAAGCTCACTTCATTGTCAGGCTTGAAGCTTGGCGTCAAATCAAAAACATTTCTCATAATGCATTAATTCCTTTCACGCCAATGCTTTCTGTATTCTGTCGGAGTTTGCTGCGTGTAATACTTGAATTTTTGACAAAAAATATTGTGATTTTTAAAGCCGCAGATGCTACTGATTTCTTCAATGCTTTTGTTGGTGGTTATTATAAGCTGAAGCGCGTTGCTCAGTTTTGCAGTTGTGATATATTCAGAAAAGGTAAGACCGACATTCTGATGAAAAATTCTGCTGAAATAAGATACATTATAGTTGAATTTTTTTGCTGTTTGGGGCAATGTTACATCGTATAAATTATCGTCAATATACTTTATTATTTCGGAGAAAAAGATATTGGCTTTACTCTGCTTGTTTTTTGATTCGGAAATCCGGAAAAGCAATAGAAGTATTTTTTCAATATTGCATTTAACGATGTTTTGATAGCCCTTTTTTTGATTGTTGATTTCATTTTCCGAATCAAAGATCAGGTGCTTGATTTCATACGCCTGAATATCAGAAGGTTTTATTAGCGAGTCTAAAGACGAAAGCTCTTGCTGTACCTCTTTGGCAAAGATTTTCGGTGATTCAAATATCAGGTTCACCATAATTGAACCCGGGTCAAGCTCGAAACGGTGTTCGGTTCCGACATTTATGAAAAAAATATCATCTGCCTTTACGGAATATTTTGTGTTATTAACATAATAGGTACCGCCGCCAATCAAAATATACTGTAGCTCGAAAAAAGAATGGCTGTGAGGGTTTGCAAACCCGTAAGCATCGCGGTTAATGCAAATTCCGTTATCCAAAATAGCATTACCGAGTATAGGGTTATTAAAAGATAATATTCCTTTCATTAATAACACGCGCCTTTCATTGGCATTATATCACAGCAAGAGTAAAAAGGTCAACGATTTTGTGTAATAAGAATAAAATAGTAAAAAAACAAGGTAAATTGTTAGCAAATTGGTAAAAAATAATAGTTAAAAAAACAAAAAGTTATTTTATAATATAATTAACGAAATCTATGTTTTTGTTTTTGGAGGAATTTAAATGAAACGGTTGTTAAGTTTGGTCTTGGTATTGCTGTTGTTATATGCATTTTCTTTTTGTGTAACGGCTGATACAAAGCCATCAGCTTATTCCTCAAACGATATCTCGGCGTCACAGGGCGATGTGGCTGAAAATACTGTGGATTATCAGGAATATATTTCAAGGCTTTCCGACAAAGGCGCCGGAAAGGATAATCTCATATTGAGTGTGAAGGATGCCGTTTGGGACGGACAGATAATACAGAATGTCCTTGAAACCGGAAAGGACGGCATTTTGCTTAAGGAAGCTACTGCGGCTTTTTCATTCACTGTGACACATTCGGGCTTGTATAACATCGCATTTGAATATTACAGCGGTTACGAGCAAGCTGTTAATACAGATTATGAAATTTCAATAACGGTTGACGGCGAGGCTTTATTTTCTCAATGTAATGATATTCGCATACCCCGTGTCTGGCAAGACGAGGAGGTCGGCTGTGACAGCAAGGGCAATGAGCTGCTTCCAAAGCGCACCCAAAAAAGCGGTTGGTATTCGGAATATTTTTACGATTATGAAAGATATACCGCAACACCGCTGTGTCTTTATCTTTCAGAAGGAACACATATTATAAAGGTTTCGGCGGCGGAGGTTGATTTTGTTCTGGGCGGTATTTCACTTACACCGGCAAAGGAATTGATTTCATACGATACATATATAGATGCTTTGGTAAAGGACGGCAAAAGGGACGCTGACGAAAGCTATATTTTTGAGGCGGAAAAAACCGCTGCCAAATCGGTGCAGTCAATTTCTCAGCTTAATGACCGCACGTCTCCAAACACCACACCCTATCATTCTTATCTTGTGAAAATGAATACCATCGGCGGCGACAAATGGAAAAACTCCGGTGAATGGATAGAGTGGGAAATTGATATTCCGCAGGACGGTCTTTACACAATTGCTTTGCGCTTTAAGCAGGACCAGAAAGAAAATTCCTTTTCCTCGAGAGCCCTTTATATTGATGGGGAAATTCCTTTTTCGGAAGCAGCAGAGCTTTCCTTTGAATATGACTCCTCCTGGCAGCTTGACAGGCTTGGCGGAGAGGAGCCCTACCGTTTTTATTTCACAAAGGGAAAGCACACACTGCGGATGGAGGTCAATCTTGGCAAAAGTGCAGACCTGGTTCAACAGGTTAATCTGCTGATAGCTGAATTGAACGATACATACCTGGATGTCGTTATGGTTACCGGTGTTGATCCCGATATGGGCAGAGACTACAAATTTGATAAGATGATTCCCGAAACAATAGAGAAGATGAGGGAGTTAAGCAAGAGGCTCAAGGAAATTGAGGAAATGCTTTTAAAGCAATCGGGTGAAGGCTCCAACACGGCATATTTCCATACCTTGTGCACACAGCTTGACAAAATGACCGATAAGCCGGCGAATATCGCAAGCACACTTTCGGCTTTCAAGGAAGCAATTTCTGCACTTGCAAATTGGCAATCGGCAGAGCTGTTACAGCCCTTGGAAATAGACAAGCTGATTTTTTCTCCTGAAAGCGAGAAATTGCCAAAAGCACATTCGGGCTTTTTCAAAACACTTATTCACCATTTGAAGCAACTGATACTTTCATATTCAGAGGATTATAATTCCTTGGAGGAAACAGAGATTGAAACCGAAAGCAGTATAAAGGTGTGGTTAAGCTCCGGCGGCAGAGACCAGGCACAGGTAATCCGTCAAATGACAAAGGATTTCACTGCTTCGGAAAAAATAGGTGTTGTTTTTCAGTTGGTAAACGGCGGCTCGCTTCTCCCTGCCACCCTTGCCGGAATAGGTCCGGATGTTGCGCTTTCGCAAGGACAGTCTGACCCGGTAAACTTTGCATTGAGAAATGCGGTGGTCGATTTATCTAAGATGGAGGATTTTGACACCGTTATCGGGTGGTTTGACGAGAGTGCCGTAAAGCCCTTCCGTTTGGAGGGCGGGGTATATGCTTTACCTGAAGCACAGGGCTTTCCGATGCTTTTTGTAAGAACAGATGTTATGCGCAAGCTTAATATTTCCTTGGAGAGCTTTGAAACCTGGGAGGATATCTTTGAAAGTGTTTTGGCAAAGCTTCAGAACAATTATCTGGAGTTCGGCTTTTCATCCGGTATGGACGGCTTTTCAATGCTTTTCTTGCAACGCGGCGGAGAATATTATTCCGAGAAAGGGGAAGCTTCTCTGCTTAACAGCACAGAGGCGGTTTCGGCTTTTAGCGAGTTTACCGAGCTGTTCACGGATTATAAGCAGCCGCTTTCATTCGATTTCTCAAACAGATTCAGAAGCGGCGAGATGCCGGTTGCTGTTGCAAGCCTGGGCTCATATAACCAATTAGAGGTTTTTGCTCCCGAAATAAAGGGAAGCTGGGTAATGCTCCCCATACCCGGCACCCGCCGAGAGGACGGCACGGTTGACAGAACAATCGTTGCAACGGTATCAGGCTGTATTATCATGCAAAAGTCTGAGAATAAGCAGGCGGCATGGTCGTTTATCAAATGGTGGTGCAGTGCTGAAATACAGGCAAGTTATGCCAACGAAATGGAAATATTGTTGGGAGCCTCGGGCAGATATATGTCTGCCAACAACCAAGCCTTTGATACGCTGAGCTGGGACAGGATTACTAAAAGCAGTATAGATGTTCAGAGACAGTGGCTTGATAACATCCCCGAGGTTGCAGGCGGATATTACACATCCCGTCATTTCAGCTTCGCTTTCCGCGAGGTTGTATATGAATCGAGGGAACCGCGAGAAGCGCTTAATTCCGCGGTTGTGTCCATTAATAAAGAAATTAAAAATAAGCGTGAAGAATTCGGGCTTGATTAAGGAGGAAACGGTTTTGAATAAATGGAAAAATATAAAGGAAAAGATTTTTTCTTCCAATGAGCTTGTGGCATATATTTTTATGCTTCCCTTTCTTGTTTGCTTCCTTTTTTTCACGGTTATACCTGTTTTTTCTTCGCTGGGACTGAGCCTTACCTATTTCAATGTAATGGAAGCTCCGCGATGGATCGGACTTGAAAACTATATGAAGCTCTTTCTGGACGACAGTTTGTTCGTAAGAGCATTGGCAAATACACTTGTTTTGTCTGTGGTGACAGGGCCTGTGGGCTTTATACTTTGCTTTTCAATGGCTTGGATTATGAATGAGTTTTCGCCTAAGGTGCGAGCAGTATTAACCCTAATGCTTTATGTTCCGTCCTTGGGCGGAGCCGCAGGTATATGGACAATTATTTTCAGCGGCGATCGCTACGGTCTGCTCAATTCGTTTTTGCTGTCACTTGAGCTTATTGATGAGCCGCTTCAATGGCTGACCGATTCTACATATATGATGGGAACGGCAATAGCGGTTATTTTGTGGGGAAGCTTAGGAACAAGCTTTTTGTCATTCGTGGCAGGCTTTCAGAATATGGATACCAAGCTTTATGAAGCGGCGGCAATAGACGGAATTCGCAACCGCTGGCAGGAGCTTTGGTATATCACATTACCTGCAATGAAGCCGCAAATGCTGTTCGGTGCAGTAATGAGCATTACCACCTCCTTCGGTATAGGTGATGTAATTACAGGGCTTTTCGGATATCCCACAACAGATTATGCCTTGCACACCTTGGTTCATCACCTGAGTGATTACGGCGGTATGCGTTTTGAAATGGGATATGCTTCTGCGATTGCTACCATTTTGTTTGCAATTATGATTATTGCAAATGAGGTTGTTCAGAAATTACTTCAAAAGCTTGGAAATTGAGGAGAATATTTAGCAATGAGAAAAAAGGAAAAAAGTGGCGTTACGCTTAATCGCTCCACAGCGGGAACAGCGGCAATGGCAATATTTATTGTGTGCTATGCCGCGGTTATGGTTTTACCGCTGATTTTAATGATAAGCAATTCGTTGAAGCCTTTAAACGAGCTTTGGATATTCCCTCCGAAATTGCTTCCGACCAATCCCACGCTTAAAAACTTCAAGGATATGTTTATCGTTATGTCAAACTCCACAATACCCTTCACAAGGTATTTAATGAACACCGTGGTAATCACGGTGGCAGGTACGGTTGGTAATGTAATCATATCGTCATTGTGCGCGTATCCGCTGTCTAAAATGAAGTTTAAGGGCAGAAGCATTGTTTTTAAGACAATAGTTTTGGCTTTGATGTTTAACGGAAGTGTAACAGCAATTCCAAGCTACCTTGTTATGACGAAATTGCATTTAGTTGATAATTTGTTGGCAATAATTTTACCTGCGGTTTCCACCCCTGTAGGTCTTTACCTGATGAAGCAGTTTATGGATTCGAGTATCCCCGATGCACTGCTTGAAGCGGCAAGTATTGACGGCGCAAGCCAGATTCAGCTTTTCACAACCATTGTAATGCCGAATGTCAAGCCTGCTTGGATGACGCTTATATTACTTTCGGTGCAGGGACTTTGGAACACCGGAAGCAGTACACTGATTTTCAGTGAAAACAATAAAAGCTTTGCTTATGCAATACAGCAAATCGGCTCTGCCGGAATTTCGCGTGCAGGTGTTGCTGCCGCGGCTTCAGTGGTTATGATGTCGGTGCCGGTCATTGTTTTTGTGATAAGCCAAAGTCAGGTGTTGCAAACCATGGCTACATCGGGTATGAAGGATTAAAGGTAGGGAGGATAAGGCTTTGAAAAAAATAAAAATCTCAGCATTACTCCTTGCGGTGGTGCTTTTGGTCGGTGGTATGACCGTTTCAGCGCAGGAATATGCAACCGACATCAGCTTTGATTCCTATACCTATGATCTGAACTACAATCCGGTTAAAATTTCGGCACCCTATATTGCCGAAAAGGTTTTTACAGGGAATTTGGCAGGCTGCGGTGATTTCTCCGGAATAACCGATATTTGTGTAGATGGCAGACGGCTGTTTGTGGTGGATTCGGGAAACAACAGAATAGTTGTTTTAAATGATAGTTTTGAAACGGTTTCTGTTTTCAACGGTAATGCTGATTGGCGGTTTAATAACCCAAGCGGAGCCTGTATCAAGGATGATACATTGTATATTGCCGATACAGGTAATAAAAGAATAGTGTTAATTGATAAAAACAGCGGCGAGCTTAAGCAGGTGCTTGAACGGCCGGCTATTAAGCTTCTGGATGAGGATTATAATTACGAGCCCTCAAAGCTTGCTGTTGACACCGCCGGCAGACTTTATGTGCTGGCAAACGGAATTACATCGGGAATTATTTACTTGGAGGCGGACGGAAGCTTCATAGGCTTTCTCGGCGCGCCTGAGGTTACAACAAATGCGCTCGATATGCTGTGGCGCAAATTTATGACCGAAAAGCAGATTGCCCAAACATATAAAAATATTCCGACAGAGTACAACTCAATTTTTATGGATAGCAAGTGCTTTATGTATGTCACCTCAAAATCAAACGATATTCCGCCGATATCGCGGCTTAACAGTCAGGGTACAAATGTTCTCAGAAGCGCCGGTGAGGCGCCCTCGGGCGATGGCTGGTATACCGGGGGCACAGCGACAAACAAATCTCTGTTTATAGATATCGCCGCCCGTGATGACGGTACCTATTTTGCTTTGGATAACAATAAGGGACGGGTATTTACATACAGTAAAAGCGGTGAATTGCTATATGCCTTTGGAGCAATAGGCTCGCAAAAGGGTACGGTGTATTCCCCGATTGCACTTTCGCTTATGGAGGACAGGGTGATTGTTGCGGATTACAGCACAGGGGATATAACGGTATACAGTCAAACCAATTTCGGCAAACAGATTGACGAGGCACAGCGGTTTTACAGCAGTGGAGACTATGACAAGGCATACACCCTGTGGGAGGAGGTTTCGGACAGCTGTCCGAATTACTATCCTGCAACTATAGCAAAGGCTAAAATAATGCTGAGCCGCGGTAATTACACCGATGCAATGAAGCGCTTAAAGGCGTTAGGGGAAACCAAGTATTATTCCGAGGCATTTAAGGAGTATCGCAGTGCTACCGTCCGCAGATTGTTCTATCCCTTGATTTTGGCGGTTATCATTGCCGCAGTTGTAGTTGTTCTTTGGAAAAAGCTGAAAAATAAGATACCGATTGTCGCACGATATGAACAGACGGTTTTTTATCAGGAATACAGGTTCATTTCGCGATGTATGTTCCATCCGTTTGACGGTTTTGGAGATGTCAAGCGAGAGGGCAGGGGCAGTAAACGGACGGCAACGGTTGTGCTTTTACTTTTCATTTTTTGTTATGCATTAAGGGCGCAGTATTCAGGTTACCTGATTTTGGGCTATGTCCCCGATTCCACAGATACACTCTTTGCAGTGCTGAAAATACTTTTGCCTTTGATTTTGTGGTGTGTTGCCAATTGGTGCTTTACAAGCCTTATGGACGGCAAGGGGAAAATGTCGGATATTTATATAGTTACCGCCTATGCCCTAAAGCCTTATGTTATTTTCAGCATACCGTTGCTTGTTTTATCAAACTGTGTTTCCTTGGATGAAGCGTTTATTTATTCCTCGCTTGATATGATTATCACAGTCTGGTGCCTGATGCTGATATTCTTTGGTATGATTACCATTCACGATTACAGCCTGAGCAAGGGAATTGTAACCGCAGTTCTCACAATTGTGGGTATTTGTCTGATACTGTTCCTTGCGGTTGTATTTTTCGACCAGCTTCAGGTGATGGTGGACTTTATCAAAGGAATATTCAGAGAAATTTCCTTGCGCTTTAATTCTTGAAGGGAGGGGTGCAAATGAAGAAAAAAATTCTGATAAGCGTTTCGCTTGTGCTTGTCTTTGTATTGCTTGCAGGCTATGCCGCAATATCTATGGGCGCATTTCGCAAAAGCATCCCGCCTTTAAGGGATTGGAAAAAGGAAAATGCCGCCTCGGATGATACCGCATGGCGCGAGGTGCCGGACGGCAAGCTTGTTTTGGCAAACGAAAAGTATGATTTGGTGTTTGATGTTCTGACAGCATCCTTCAATGTTAAGGATAAGAAGGGCGGAAATATCTACACCTCGTCACAAAACGCGGAGGGTCTTTCCGAAAATGATGCCTCTGCAAGGGCTAAATCCGAATTGACCATTCTTTATTATGACGATAAGAGTGTTTCAAACATGATGAACTCGTTTGAAAATTCGGTTTCCTTCGGGGCATATAAGGTGCTTACGAATGAAAATAAAATTCGGGTTTATTATACCTTCCGTAAAAATAAAATTAATATTTTTGCTCCTAAATACATCTCAACCGATACAATGGAGCAAATCACTTCTAAGCTTGATTCATCGGCTTCCCGCCGTTTGAAGCTGAAATACACAAGCTATCCTCAGACCTCAACGAATAAAAGCCTGCTGAAAAAATATCCTGCACTTGAAAAAACGGGAATATATGTGTTAAATGCCGATTACCTTCAGGAAAAGGATTATACAGAAATAACCGAATATATGAGCATTGCAGGCTTCGATTCCGAGGCATACGCAGAGGAACTGAAAAAGCTTTCCATGCAGGACGATATGCAAAGCTCATACCCCGAGTTTACCGTCCCTGTTGAATACGGCTTGACCGATAACGGATTTTATTATGAGATTTTAACCGATAAAATCACATCCGGCTCCGATGACTTTTTCTTAACCGATGTTTATCCTCTTGAATATTTTTCGGCACTGAACACCGACCTTGAAGGGTATCTGTTCGTTCCTGACGGCAACGGTGCAATATTGCCCTTGTCGGGCGGCGAAAATCTCTCAATTAATGTTTACGGCAAGGACCCTGCTGTGGAATCCGAGAAGGATGTCAAATCAACACAGGATGCCTTGCTCCCGGTTTACGGTCAAAGCAACACCGGAAAGGGTTACTTTGCAATCATTTCCGGCGCCGAGGCAACTGCCAGAGTGAATGCCGCCACCTTCGGAAAGGAAAATGAATTTGCAAGAGCTTCTGCCTCCTTCAGAATACGCGGAATGGATGTCACCGATATAGGCAAAGATATGGGTACTCCGATATTGAATTTGTATAGCAAGCATTATGTCTGGGAACACCCGAGAACAGAATTTGTTTTGCTTGCAGATGAAAGCAATTCTTATTCCGATATGGCTGCTGTTTACCGTGATTACCTAAAGAAAAACGGAGCATTGTCGGAAGGTGAAAGGACAGATGCTTTACCGCTTTATTTTGATTTCACCGGCTATGTTCTGATGGATGATTCCATAGTGGGTGTGCCTGTGACAAAAAAGGTTGCACTGTCAAGGCTTGCGGATATTCTTGAGTTTTCGCAGGAGCTTTCCGAAAAGGGTGTAAATAATGTCTCAATTCGCCTTAAGGGTGTCGGAAACGGCGGCTGGCAGAACAAAATAACAGATAGCTTTGAAATTGACCGTAAGGTTGGAACCCTTGAGGAAGCCGAGGCTTTGCAAAAGCTGCTTGTGGGTATGGACGGCAAATTATATGCCGATGCGGATTTCACCTCTGTTTGTACCGATTCTTTCAATTTGATTGATAAGCTTGACTTGGTTTCCATTTTGGATAACAGCACACTGAAAATAAAAGGCTATGATATTGTTACAAACGACCTGAGCTTTAAGAGCTTCCAAAGGAAAATAGTTACTCCTAACCGTTATAGCTCACTTGCTGAAAAATGGTATTCCGAGCTTGAAAAAGACTTTAAAATGTTGACGCCGTCTTTCTCAAATGCCGGCTCATTCCTTACCTCGGACTTTAATAAGGATGTGGATTTTGACCGCCAGATGTCCTTAGATGCAATTACCAATGTGTTGGAGCTTCTGAGCAAAAGCGGCAAAATAATAACCGATGGCGGCAATGCTTACACTCTTGATTATTCGGACGCGGTTTTAAACCTTCCGCTTAGCTCCTCGGGCTACAAGGTTGAATTAAGAGAGGTTCCGTTTTATTCAATGGTAATACACGGGTATGTAAACTATGCCGGAGCTCCAATCAACCTTTCTGCCAATCCGCAAAGAGCGCTTTTAAAGGCGGCAGAAACGGGTGCCGGTCTTTACTATTCATTTATAACCGAGGATGATCAGATTTTGGTGGGAACAGATTTCCAAAAAATTGATTTTCCAAATTCTATCAGCCGCTATGGCGATATTGCAGAAATTTGGGCGGAAATGAACAGTACCCTCGGATATTTGCAATCGTTTGAAATATTATCTCACGAACAGCTTGATGAGAATGTAACCGTTACCGAGTATGCAGACGGAAGTCGGGTATTTGTGAATTACGGGGACGAGGATGTTAATGTGAACGGTGTTACCGTTACCGCTGAAAATTATGCTTTGATAAAGGGGGATGCCAAGTGAAAAACAAAAGAAAAAATCTCTCTTTGGAACGGCGCGAGGCGCGCATGGGTTATGTTTTTATTCTGCCCTTGATTTTGGGAGTTTGCTTTTTGTTCTTGCCCATGCTCATTAAAACGGTGATATTTTCCTTTAATGATATTGAGATTGTGCCTGATGGCTACAGCCTCACCTTTAAAGGCTTTGAATATTACCACAAGGCATTGTTTGAGGATCCTAATTTCAACCGTTATGTTGTCGAATCTCTGAGCTTAATGGTGACAAGGGTGCCGGTGATTGTTCTTTTCAGCCTTGTTGTTGCAACAATGCTGAACGGAAAGTTCAAGGGCAGAATTGTGGCAAGAACAATCTTTTTTGTGCCTGTTCTGCTGGCAACCGGCATTGCAAGCGGAGGCTCACTTGTCAATATCCTGCAGGCTCACAGTGATTCGGCTTCAGGCGCAGGTGCAGAGCTTAATCAGGTGCGGGAATTTTTACTTTCGATGGATTTTAACGATACATTGATTGGGATTATTGCAAGCTCGGCAGAGCAGATAAGTATTATCGTTAATGCTTCCGGCTTGCAGATTTATATCCTGCTCACAGCCTTCCAGGAGGTGCCGAGCTCTCTGTATGAGGCTTCCCAGGTTGAGGGCTGCTCGGCTTGGGAACAGTTCTGGAAAATAACCGTGCCGCTTGTAAGCCCGCAGATTTTGGTTTCAACAATCTACACGATAATTGATTCCTATGTCCGATCGGATGCAAAGGTTTTCGGATTTATTTCGGCAAAGGTTTTCCAAAACGGAGAATATTCCTTTGCAACAGCAATGTATGTCATATACTTCGTGGCTCTTGCTCTGATTTTGGGAATAGTTTGGTTAATTGCCCACAGACATATTATTTATAACGAATGAGAGGTGACTAAAGTGAATAACCAAAGACTGAATGCAAAATTCACCGCAACCAAGCGGGCGGGATTTGTTTATAAAATTTTTCTTTATGTGTTCCTGCTTGAAATGGCTTATATCATTTTGTCGCCTTTTGTAGTGCGGATACTCGCCGCATTTATGGGCAGAAACGATTTGATAGATGCAACAGTTCATTTGATACCTAAAAATTGGAGCCTTTATTATTGGAGGGAAGCCTTTAACGGTTTGAAGCTTGAAAAAACACTGCTTTTTACCTTTGCCGCGGCTTTGGGTGTCAGTGTGATTCAGACCTTTATAAGCGCTTTGGTGGGATATGGCTTTGCGCGCTTCAGGTTTAAGGGAAGAAACCTTGCATTCCTGATGGTAATAATTATAATGCTTGTTCCCGAACAGATTTACGGTGTTTCTGAATTTCTCACCTTCAGATTTTTCGGTATAGGGGACTTTAATATCAATTTAATCAACACGGTTTTTCCGATGTATATCATAGCTTTCGGTTGCCTTGGGCTTAAACAGGGGCTTTACATATATCTTATGCGTGAGTTTTTTATGGGGCTTCCGAAGGACATGGAAAAAGCGGCTTATATAGACGGTGCATCCTTCTTTCAGGCTTTTTTTCAGGTGGCACTGCCAAATGCCAGAACAATTATGACAACGGTATTCCTGTTTTCATTTTGCTGGCAGTGGAGCAGTAACGGAAATTCCTACCTGTTTACCGAGCCGAAATTAATGGGCGCAATGACCGGTACCGTTGCAATCAGAACTGCTACGGCGGCTGTAAACGATATTGGAACTGAAATTTCCAGAAACGCAATGGCAATCCTTGTTATTTTACCCTTGATTGTATTGTTCGTTTTCTGTCAGCGTTCGTTGGTAAGCAGTATTTCAAGAACCGGTCAGGCAAATTAATAATTTTAAAAAAATTAACCCAAAAAATATTAAGGGGAATGAAAATGAAACTAAGTTATAACGATTATTTGAAAAAAATGAGAGGCTGCTGGAGTGGTAAAAACTGCGGTGGAACCTTGGGTGCTCCCTATGAATGTCATCGCGGTGTTTTCGATATTACCGATTATCCTGATAACCTGAATGGTGAAATGCTTCCTAACGATGATTTGGATTTGCAGCTTTTGTGGCTTAATGCCGCTGAAAAATACGGTAGACACATCACATCTGAAATTCTTTCCGAATATTGGTTGGACGGTGTCATTGCCGATTTGTCGGAGTACGGTGTTTGCCGTGCTAACCTGAGACGCGGAATTTTGCCCCCGCTTTCCGGTTATTACAATAACCCTTGTATGCACAGTAACGGCGCCTTTATTTTCTCTGAAATCTGGGCGTGCTTAAACCCCGGCAATCCGATTAACGCTGTTAAATATGCCTTTGAGGATGCCAGCGTTGACCATTCGGGCGAGGGACTTTATGCGGCTGTTTTCTGCACCGCATTAGAAAGCGCCGCTTTTGTTGAGAGTGACATCCGCAAGCTTATAAACATTGCTCTTTCCTATATTCCGGATACCTGCGATGTTGCTAAGGGTATAAATACAGCTATCAATGCTTACGACAGCGGTCTTGATTGGAAACAGGCGCGTAAAAAGGTGCTTCAGGCAGTTCCCGGCTCGTTCGGCGCAATTTGCACCCCGATTGAGAAAATTCCTGAGGATGAGCCGGTTGGTCCGAAGGGCTATGATGCACCCAGCAATCTGGGAATTATTGCTATCGGCTTGCTTTACGGCGAGGGAGACTTCGGCAAGTCAATTTGCATTGCCGCCTCCTGCGGCGAGGATACCGACTGCACCGCCTCAACCGTTGGCGCAATGCTTGGTATTATTTACGGTGAGGAGGGCATAGGCGAGCGCTGGCTTAAGCCTATCGGTAACACAATAAAAACCTGCATTGTAAATCGCGCTCACGGTTATCAGTTCCCCGCAACGGTTGATGAGCTGGTTTCAAGAGTGGCGCGCTTGGTGCCTGAATTTTTGAAATCACCCGTTTGTTATTTCAACGAGGATGCCCCCGGCTTTACGGTGGAGGTTGACGAAAACGACCTTTACTGTAAAGAATTAAAGGTTGGCTCGGTTGAGGTTATTGATATTCCGAGACTTCTGGAGGACAGCCCGTTCACGGTCAAAAAATGTGCTGTTCCTATGGAGGTTAAGGTTAAATATCAGGACGGCATTTATCTTGAGGAGGATAAGCCTCTCAGGTTTGAGATTGAAATATTCAACAGAACCACAAGCCCCAAATGGTTTGAGGTTAAATGGTGGTTGCCTGAGTGCTTGTCGGTTTCTCCTTCAAGATGCCGCAATGTTTCGGTTCGGGAAACCTGTCAGCAAAACGGTGACAAGACCACATTTACAATCACGCCCCACGGTGTAACCGAGCCTGTTGTTGACGCTTTGCTTGAGGTGTCCATGGCAGATCACCCCACAACGGTTGTTTTCCCGATTCGTTTCTTGGTTTAATAGCCACTGATTGGCGTTATTATATATTCTTAAGACGGTAGAAAAATTAACGCCTGACCGACAAATTCGGTCAAAGCAGCAACCCCTTTAAAAATTTATTAAGGAGTGAAAAAAATGAAAAAAAGTTTTAGTTTAATCTTGAGTGTCGTTATGCTTATTGTTTCAATTTTTGTACCAATGAGTATAACCGCAACTGCAACGGAGGATGGGAACCTTACAGGCGAAAACTTAATCACCTCCTCAACAACCGTTACAAATCAATCAAACAAACCTATAATTACATATAGTAACGGTGTGGCTACTTGTTCGGATACTGAGTTAAACGATGCCGTTTTCTTTGATTTGGCAGTAGATTCCAAAGCAAGCTATCGCTATACGCTTAATGTTCAGACACCGAAATTAGCAGGAACAAGCAGTGAAGCTTTCTACATTCCTTTCCGCGGAAAGATGGGTAATTCCTATGCTCTTTATTTTTGGAAATCAGGTCTTGTAAGTATTCTTAGAATGGTAAATTCATATACCTTTTATGTTCCCGAGGATGCCGAAGGTAATAAGTATGATCATTATTTCGCCAATGCCGTTACAAGAGAGGCAGAAAAAGAATACAATGTTGTAATCGAGAGCCATTATAATAGCGTTACTGTAATTATAGGCGGCGTTAAAATTTTTGATAATGTTACATTACCTGAAATGGAGAATGCATGCTTCGGTGTTGGTACCCGTGCAAGCACAGTTAAGGCAAGTGATTTCTCGGTTGTTAAAATAGGTGACTACATTGATAACGGTGACGAGGATGTCGGGGAAGACGAGGATGAAACCCTCACAGGCGAAAACCTGATCACCGATTCAACAGCTATTACAACCGAAAACAGCATACTCGCTTATTCTAACGGTAGTATCACCGGCACAGATTATACAAATACTGATATGGCTTTATTTAATGTGGATACCAGCGCAAAGGCAAGCTATCGTTATGAGCTTAATATTAAGCAACCTACCTTTGAAAACTCTTATTTTCAGAATTACACCTTCTTTATTCCTTTCCGTGGTCAAAAGGGCAATGTTTTAGGTCTGTATTTCTGGGGAAACGGTATTTCTATTTTAAAATTCAATTCAAGCAATTCATTTGTTGTACCTACGGACACTGCCGGTAATAAATACGATTATTTTTATCAATATGCTTCCGGAAGAAAATATGACAGGGAGTATAACTTTGTAATCGAAAGCCATTACGACAGCGTAACCGTTATCTTAGATGGTGTTACTATTTTTAATAATATTTCATTGCCCAAAACCAGCGCCGCTTGCTTTGGTGTTGGTGAAAGATTCAGCACAGTTGAAGCAAGTGATTTCTCGCTTGTTAGAATTAAAAAACCATCTGCTTTAGATGAGGAAGACCTCGTTGAAGGTGAAAATTTAATTACATCTTCAACAACCATTTATAACTGCAATACCAACAATCCGCTTCTTAGTTATGAAGACGGCACTATTAAAGGAACAGACGCTAATGATGCCGATATAGCTCTCTTTAGCCTTATGCTTGAGCCAAAGGCAAGCTATCGTTATGAGCTTACCGTTAAGCAACCTGCCTTTGAAAATGCCAAGTTTCAGGATTACACCTTCTTTATTCCTTTCCGCGGTCAGATGGGTGATTGCTTAGGTCTACATTTCTGGGGTACAGGCATATCTATTCTTAGATATTACAGTGGTTCACAGTTCGCTATACCCACAGATAGTTCCGGCAATAAAATAGATCATTGGTATACATATACCCCCGGAAGAGAATATGATAAGGAATATAATTTTGTAATTGTGAGCCATTACAACCGCGTGACAGTTATCTTAGACGGTGAGACTATTTTTGATAATGTTACATTGCCCGAAACCGATGCTGCTTGCTTCGGTGTTGGTACCCGTATGAGCACAGTTGAGGCAACCGATTTCTCAATTAAACAATTAATGCCCAAACCCGTTGTTTACGGCGATGCTGACGGCAACGGCACAACCGATATTTTAGACCTTATTCGCGTTAAGAAATATGTTGCAGGTCTTGATGTGAAAATTGATAAGGCTTTAGTTAATCTTGTTGGCGATGAATATATAATTGACGCTCAGGATGTAACTGCACTCTGCAGAATAATACTTGGGCTTCCGATTAGTGTTTATATGCGATATCCCGATGGAAAAGCAAAAGCCTTTACTATGTCTTTTGATGACGGTATGCCCGATGATGAGAAAATAGTTGAAATTTTCAAAAAATACGGTATTAAAGGCACATTCTTCCTGAATAGCGGCCGAATGGGTACAGGTTCTTTCCTTTCGGCAGAACAGGCGAAGGAAATCTATGTAAATAACGGTATGGAGGTTGGCAGTCATTCTACCACACATCCCGATTTACCTACTGTTTTAGCCCAGCAGGGTGAGGCAGGTTTGAAGGCTGAGGTTTTAGATGATATGGCTAACCTTGAAGCCTGGCTTGGCGTTGATGTTTTGGGAATGGCTTATCCCGGCGCACCGCCATATACTGTCTACAATGGTGAAGTTGTAAATTATCTTGAAAAAAATAATGTAGGATATGCTCGTCCTGTTTCTTGCTCTAATAATTTTTCTATACCTACTAATTGGTTGGTATGGGAGGCTACTGTTTCTATTCCGCAGGTGTCAAAAATCAAGGACCTATTCTCGCCTGACTTTTTTAACACTCAGGTTACTACCGATCCTAAATTATTTAATATCTGGGGTCATGCTTATGAAATTGTTAATTACTGGGGATGGGAAAATTTCGAAGCATATTGCAGTAGCGTAGGCGGCAAAGAGGATGTTTGGTATGCTACCTATGGCGATGTTTACAGCTATGTCAGCGATTACAATAAATTGGAAATATCACTTGCTGACGATACAATCAAAAATCCCACAGACAGAAAGCTTTGGTTTGAGTATAACGGCAATATTATTGAAATAGAAGCTGGTACTACTCTGAAAGGAGTTTTTGCCGGGAAACCCACATCGGATGGGGGAAAATAATCTGTTTGCACCGATGATATTGTTCCTGCAACGGTTGCTTTCCCGATTCGTTTCTTGGGTTAATGTCTTGCCGCAGGATGCACAGGTTGTAATCAAATTATAGTTTGCCGCGTGCCGCGGTGGTCAATCCGCCTTTTCGTCATGCAAAATCGCAACCTAATACCCCGATGGTGTAAATGTGTCTGAATTATAGTTTATCGCACTAATTTAAGTGACCTTTCGTAGGGGACGATGCCCACATCGTCCCGCCAAAATTTGCAGAAACCCAACGGGACGATGTGGGCATCGTCCCCTACGAATAACCCCAATAAACTATAATTTGAATAATTAAAACCGTTCGGCTCAAAGACTGCAAGCAAATTCTCATTTGCGGCAAGATAATTAATCGGCATTATTATATATTTTGGAGGTGATAGCCATTTTAATACCATGCTGACATCGGTCGGCAAAAACAGCAACCCTTTTTAAATTTTTTAAGGAGTGAAAAAAATGAAAAAATGTTTTAGTTTAATTTTGAGTGTAGTTATGCTTATCGCCGCAATCTTTGTTCCGATGAGTGTTTCTGCAACAGAACCCACTAATCTTTTGGACGGTGCAACCATTACAACAGTTAGAGACCCTGCTATACTTACGCTTGAAGAAGGTGTTATCAGCTCATCTCAGCTTGCATGGGATGTAGCAACCTTAAATCTTGATTTAGATTTTGACGGTAGCTACCGTTATGAAGTTAACATTAAGCTTCCGTCTGATCCTTATGGCAACGGTACCGAAGGTTTCTTTATTCCTTTCCGTGGTAATGCTCCAAGTGATTGCTTGGCAGTGTTCTTCTATCCGGGCGGTGTTAGTATTGCAAAAATGGCAACCAACAATGTTGTTGCCAACGGCGTTGTTGTGAACGGTGAGGTAAAGGATTATTTCTATCAAAAGACCCGTAATGTCGGTCAGGAATATAATGTTGTAATCGAAAGCCATTTGGGCAGTGCTTCCGTAATTATAGATGGTTTCCCGATTTTTGACAATGTAGCATTGCCTGAATATCCCGCAATGTTCGGTATCGGTACAAAGAACCTTCCCGTTACTGCTGAACTTGTTTCACTTACAGAGTATGTTGAGGAGCAAGAGCCTGTTATCGAGGGCAATTTGATTTCAAAATCAACACCTATTGTATCTACAATAAGAACTCCTATGCAGATGGTAAGGGAAGCAAACGGTTTAATCCGTGTTGATAAAAAAGATTGTTGGGATACCGCTATGCTTGATGTTGAGCTTGACCCCAAGGGAAGCTACCGCTACGAGGTTAATATTATGCAACCGTGGCAATCCTCGTATGGTGATTCTTATTCAATTTATGTTCCTTTCCGCGGTACAGGTGAAAGCTGTCTTGCAGTGTATTTCTTTAAAGGCAATATATTCATTAATAATATGAAATATAATATTCCTAACGATCTTAAAGATGCCGATGGTAACGCTGTGTATTACTACTCAAACATGGGTGGAAAATATACCTTCACATTTGGTAAGGTATACAATGTTGTAGTTGAAAGCCATTATGGCAGCGCAACCGTAATTGTGGACGGTGTTAAAATTTTCGATAATATTCAATTACCTGAAATGGATGCAGCCTTCGGCGTGGGTGAACGCAATGTTTCCCTTGCTGCAATGCCTGTTTCTCTTACTGCTTTGACTGAGGATGAAGAAGAGGACGATGAAGAAATCATTACAGGTGAAAACTTAATCACCTCCTCAACAACCGTTGCAAATCAATCCGGTGAACCTATAATCACATATAGCAACGGTGTAGCTTCTTGTCCGGATACAGATTTAAACGATGTTATGTTGTTTGATTTGGCATTGGATGCAAAAGCAAGCTATCGCTATATGCTTAATGTTAAGACACCGCAAATAGTAGGAAAAAACAAGGAAGCTTTCTATATTCCTTTCCGTGGAAAGATGGGTAAATTCTACGGTCTTTATTTCTGGGAAGCCGGTCATGTAAGTATTCTTGGAATGGTAAATTCATATACTTACTTCGACCTCTTGAATGAAAACGGTGGCAAGTATGATTATTTTTATCCCTATGCCGTAACAAGAGAGGCAGGAAAAGAGTACAATGTTGTAATCGAAAGCCATTATGACAGCGTTACTGTAATTATAGACGGTGTTACAATTTTTGATAATGTTGCATTACCCGAAATGGATAATGCATGCTTCGGTGTTGGTACCCGTGCAAGCTCAGTTGAGGCAAGCGATTTCTCACTTGTTAAAATGGCTGAACCCGTAGTTTCCGGTGATGCTAACGGCAACGGCGAGACCGATGTTTTGGACCTTATCCGTGTTAAAAAGTATATTGCAGGTCTTGATGTTACTGTAAGTGAAGCAGCAGCAGACCTTGACGCTGACGGCGATATTGACGGTGAGGACTTAGTTTTGATCGTTAAGACCATATTAGGTATCCCCACATCAGCCGATGTTGCCAATGGCAGCGCAGATACCATTTAAAATTGTCATCTGTATGGTAGGGAACGACCTACGTGTCGTTCCGTTGAATATTGATGAATTTTGACGGGGCAACACATAGGTTGCCCCTACGAAAAGTTGATTTTATCAGCACTATAATTTAAACAAGGACTTAAAGGAGCACTCTTTATGAAGAAAATTGCTTTGATGATATTGCTGTTGTCACTTGCGGCACTTTGCGGCTGCGATCACGGTGATGACTCTGTTAGAAACAACACATCCTCGCCGGATGTTAGTTCCAATTCTTTTTCATACAGCGCAGAGGAAATTTCGGACGGTGAGGCTTATAAAACAGAAAACAATGATACGGGCGAAGCAAACTCATCATTTGCTTCAAATGAAGCGACATCCTCAGACACTTCTTTAAATGAAAGCTCCGAGAGTTCAAATGATGAAAATGTATCATCAAGCTTTGATGCAGAGTACATAGAACACGGAATGCCGCTTTCTTAGCGCGTATTCGCTCCACTTTCGACAGATGGATATGAAATAGCTGTTTGTATCCATCTGTCATTTGAAAAATAAAATGATATTTTGTAGGGACAGACCTCCCGGGCTGTCCGTCAAGGCTTATGAAAGACGGGAAGCCTGTCCCTGCAAAAGATAAATTGTTAAAGGACAGATAGAAATGAAAAGCTTTATGAGATTTCCAAACGGAAAAGCAAAGGCGGTAACCCTTAGCTTTGATGACGGTGTTAAGGCAGATATCCGCCTGGTTGAAAAATTGAAGGAATTGGGTATGCGCGCAACCTTTAATTTGAATTCGGGTTTTATGGGTGATCCTGACAGAAAGGATGAAACCGGAAATAACATTCTGTCTAAAGAGGAATGTATTGAGCTTTATAAGCACCCGAATTTTGAGGTTGCAAGCCATGCGAAAAATCACGCTCACTTAGGCAGAATTCCTGTTTTTGAGATTGTTTCGGAAATTATTGAGGATAGGCGCGAGCTTGAAAAAATGTTCGGTGTTCCCATTCGCGGCTTTGCTTATCCTTACGGTGTTTTCACAACCGAAACCGAAGCCGCCGCAAGACTTTGCGGGATAGCCTATTCAAGGACATGCTCGTCTCACCACGATTTTTTGCTCCCCTCCGATTGGCTTGCCTGGGGCCCCACCTGCCATTATTGCGAAAGGGATATACCCGAGCTTTTGGAAAGATTTAATGCACTTGCCCCTGAGCATGATCCGAAGCTTTTCTATCTTTGGGCGCATAGCTATGAATGTGATTTAAACGATAATTGGGATGCTTTGTTTGATTATTTGGAAAAGCTGTCAGGTCACGATGATATTTGGTACGCAACCAACCTTGAAATTTGTGATTATGTGCATGCCTTTGAACAACTGCGTTTTTCGGTGGATGAGAGTATAGTTCAAAATCCCACCGCCCTGTCGGTCTGGATTGCTAAGGACGGAACAATTTACGAAATAAAGCCAAATGAAACAATAAAAATTTAAAATTCTGCTTGAGGTGTTACCTATGAATAACAGAGAGATTTGGTTAGAAAAAATTGCAAACAGCGGAAAGGTCAGTGAAGCACAGCTAAAGCTTCTTGACCGCGCTTCAACGGTGCTTACTGATAACATAATAGACAGCGAGGTTGAGCCCTTTAAAACCTGCAAATGCATAATGCCTTCTCCCAGAACATACCGCGGAATTTGGAATTGGGATTCGGCATTTCACGCGATAGCCGTATCCCGTTGGGATGCAGAGCTTGCAAAAACACAGTTAGGCGTGTTTTTTGATTTCCAATTGGAGGACGGTTTGTTTCCCGATGTTATCTTTGAGGATGGACGGGTTGTAGACAAATTCGGAAAACCTCCCGTTTTTCCTTGGGCTTGCGTTATTGTTTACAAGCGCTGTGGCGACAAGGAATTTTTAAGGAAAGCTTATGAAAGCTATAAAAAGAACGAAGCCTTTTGGTGCAATGAACGCCGCGAGGCAGGCGACCGCCTTTTCCATTATGATTCAAAGCCGGATGAGAATTGGCTGACCTTTGTCAAATTTGAATCGGGGCTTGATAATTCGGTTCGCTTTGACCGAAAAATACATGAGCTTTGGCCTGTAGATTTGAATTGCTTTATGGTTGATTTTTATGAAGCAATGGCATTTATATCAAAGGAGCTCGATTTGGGCGAGGAAGCGGTTTGGATTGAACGCAAGGAAAACTTGGCAACGGCTATCAGAGAGCTTCTGTGGGATGAGGAGGACGGTGTGTTTTATGATACCGACCGCTTTACAGGTGAGCGCGAAAGGGTGATGGCGCCTGCAATTTTCCAGCCGCTTTTTGCAGGGGTTGCCACAAAGGAGCAGGCAGAAAGGCTTGCCCAAATCGCAAAATCAACAGATAAATTTTACCCCGGAATACCAACCGTGTCTTATGATAACCCCAAATACACTGAGGATACCTTCTGGCGCGGTCCGACATGGCTTAATTTAGCTTATTTCACAATTAAAGGCTTGGAGCGCTACGGCTACAATGAATTGGCCGAGGACTTTACAAAAACGATATTAGGCTGGGTTGAAAAAAATCCCGAGGACATTTATGAATATTACAATTCAAAGGACGGAACAGGTCTCGGTGCTATCCATTTCGGATGGTCATCGGCATTTACCGTTGAACTGATTAATCCACCATTAGTGTAAGGAGAAGTAAAATATGAATATTTTTAAAACCGAAAAATACAGAATTGCACGCGAAAAAGCCGAAAAAAAGCTTAGCGAATTGACCTTGATGGATAAAATCGGGCAGATATCGCAGTACGGACATTCAATTTACTCTGAGCTGGGTCAATATTATGAAACCTATCTGAAGGACGGTAAGATTGGCTCCTATCTCGCCGTCACCGGCGCAGAGCTGACAAACAGTCTTCAAAAAAGGGCGATTGCCGAAACTCCCCACAATTTACCCATGCTTTTTGCCGCCGATGTTATTCACGGCTTTAAAACCACCATGCCCACACCCCTTGCAATGTCCTGCTCGTGGGAGCCGGAGGTTGTGGAGCAGGCAATGGCTGTATCGGCAAAGGAAGCCTATGCCGCAGGTGTTAAATGGACCTTTGCGCCTATGGTGGATATAGCCCGTGACCCGCGCTGGGGCAGAATTGTTGAAGGCTTTGGCGAGGACAGCTTTTTGGGTGCAAAAATGTCTGCCGCGGCTGTTCGCGGTTTTCAGGGCGATGAATTGGGCAGTGAGGACCATATAGGCGCCTGTGCAAAGCATTTCGCCGCTTACGGCGCTTGCGAAGGCGGCAGAGATTACAACAGTGTTGATATGTCCCTGCAAAAGCTGTGGGATGTTTATCTGCCTCCCTTTATCGCCGCCTTTAATGAGGGTGCAACAGGTGTTATGACCGCTTTTAACGATATAAACGGAGTTCCTTGCTCGGCAAATGAATATCTGCTTAAGGATGTTTTGCGCAAGCAATGTGATTTCAAAGGTCTTGTTATAAGCGATTTTAATTCGGTTCAGGATATGGTTGCTCACGGTTACAGCGAAACTCAGGAAAAAGCCTTTGTTGATGCCTTTGCCGCAGGTGTGGATATTCTTATGGCAGGTGAGGGCTTCTGGGAACAACTCCCCAAGGCTTTGGAGGAAGGCATAATTACCGAGGAGCAAATTAATGAATCGGCATTAAGGGTGCTCACAATGAAATACCTTGTTGGTATTTTTGAAAATCCCTTTGTTGATGAAGCAAAAGAAGCCTGCTTCTATTGTGACGAGCATCGCGCAGTTTCAAGAGAAGCCGGTAAGCGCTCGGTTGTTCTGCTTGAAAATGACGGAGCTTTGCCGTTAAAGCAGGGTAATAAAATTGCGGTTGTCGGCCCTCTTGCAGATGATGATTGGAACATATTAGGCCCGTGGTGCGGTTTGCCTGAAAAGGGTATGGCAGTATCGGTTCTCAAAGGCTTGCAAAAAGCTATGCCCGATACAGAATTTATATATGAAAAGGGCTGTGATATAGAGGGGGATGACACTTCCGGCTTTGAAAATGCCGTTAAAGCGGCAAACAGTGCAGATGTGGTTATTGTGGTTGTCGGGGAGTCAATAGATATGGCAGGCGAAGCCAAAAACCGTTCCGATTTGCATTTGCCGGGTGTTCAGGAGCAATTTGTAGAGACACTTATTGCAACCGATAAGCCTGTTGTTGTTCTCGTATCGGCAGGCCGTCCGCTTGTTTTGACAAACTATAACAAAAAGGCTTCTGCCCTTGTTTATATGTGGCAATTAGGCGCAGAAACAGGTAACGCGGTTGCAGATGTATTGACAGGTAAGTATAACCCGTCAGGCAGACTTACCACATCATTCCCATATTCTGTCGGTCAGCTTCCGGTTTACTATAATTACTTCAGCACCGGCAAGCCCGCTTTGGATAAGGTGTGGTATGAAGCAAAATACCTCGATGTGCCGATAGCACCGTTATATCCATTCGGATACGGAAAAAGCTATTCCGAATTTGAGGTAAGCGATGCTTCTGTTTCTTCAAACACTATGAAAAAAGACGGCTACATTGATGTTTCCTGCACAGTTTCCAATACCGGCGATTACGATGGTGAAACTGTGGTTGAGCTTTATGTCAGGGATTTGTTTGCCTCACGCGTAAGACCTGTCCGTGAGCTTAAGGGCTTTAAAAAGGTGTTTGTTGAGAAAAAATCCTCTCAAAGGCTCACACTCAGATTAAATGCAGAAAGCCTTAGCTTTAAGGATTGGAATATGAATGATGTTATCGAAGAAGGCGATTATAAGCTTTGGATTGGCTTTGATTGCTTGGATTGCAGTAACGAGTTTGATTTTAAGGTTGAAAAAGGATGATTAGTTTGAAGAGGTTAGTAGGCTTTATATTGGTTTTATCGCTGATAGCGTGTTCATTAGCAGCCCCAAGCACAGTGTATGCCGCGGCACCTTTGGAGAAAGAGAGTATTGCATGCGGAATAGAAAACTATGCCGATTCGTTTAATTGGGTTGATTTGGCAAGCGATAATTTGTCTTTTGATGGTTCGAAAAATGAATTAAGCACCAAAAAAGCGGCAACCGAAACCGTTTGGTTTAAACAATCGGTTTTGGCAAATAACAAGGAATATCTTTACAGTATGGATGTTGCCCTTAAGAATGAGCTTGCTGTGAATGATTATTTAAGAATATTCTTAGGACAGAGTGATGAAGGGCGTTTCGCACTTGAAATCGGCAGAGAATATCTGGAACTGATTTTAATTAAATCAGATAACACCGTTTCAGAATTAAAGGTATTTGAGTTTTCGTTTGATACGGGCAAAGCTTATAATCTTAAATATGTTTTATCAGGTAAAAGGGTATGTGTTTGGATTGACAGCGCGAAGGCATTTGACGCTTCGTTTGTTTTAAGTGTCGGCTTTGGCATTGAGCTTTCAAATGCAAGCTGTGAAATTTCGGATATCCGTGTTACAGATTACAGGGAAAATCCGTTGCAGGCACAAAAGGCTACTTTAAGATATAGTACATATACGACTAAAAAATCCGATTTAAAGCAGCAGGCAATGCGCCTTCATTTTGCATTGGATGTTGATGCAAACGGCAGGATTTTATATCAAAATCAGGTTTATAAGGCGGTTAAATACGGTGTTTTGATTGCTTCAGGAAACAACGCTAAAAAATCCGAGCTTACCGTTAGCAGTAATTATGCTAAAATTAACGGAAGCGATAGTGTTGCGCACATAGCCTATAATGGTGAGTTTACAGCATATTTATATGATATTTCATCTGAAAATGCTCAAAAGAAATATGCCTTCAGACCGTATATAAATGCTGTCGATACAAACGGTGAGGCTTTGGTTATTTACGGGGAAACACAGTTCGTTTCTGCTAAAGATATCTATGAATACTATGCCTATGAGGAAGTTTTAAATCAATACGAGCTTAACCGTATTACAACCGCAAACGAGGGATATTTTTCCTTAGAAAGCGGAACAGTGGAAACGGTTTATGTTTCCGAAACGGGAAGCAACAGCAATTCGGGAAGCGACACTTCCCCTGTGAGAACACTCTCCAAGGCAATTGCTTTAGTGAAAAACGGTGGAACGGTTGTTATTTTAGATAAGGTTAATGTTTCGGCTTGGTTAGAGCATAAAAAGCAGGTTAAAATTCAGGGTGGAATAATTAATTTTACCAATACGGAAATTCATCTTGGAGATAACCTTGAATTAAGCGGTGTTCAACTAACAGCTGCTGAAAAAGCAACCGTTTTCCAACGCGGATATACGGTTGCAGATAATAACTGCGTATATTCAAAGGTGTCTTTTTCTCAACAATCAAGGCTTACAGATGGTGAAATAGCCGCAAATGCTTATGCCGAAATAACCGATGTTTTTCATGAGCAGGCGTATATTTATATATCTCCCTTAGAGCCAACCGCATCGCAGGAAATAACGGTTCGCATCCGTACCGTAAAGGGTAATGTCACCAAAGCGAATATAGAATATGCTGTGGGTAGTAATAGCTTTACCTCTGTTCAAATGAAAAAGGTTGACCTTGATAAAACCGGTTATTACGATTATTTTGAGGGTGTAATTCCACCGCAATCAAAAACATTTTATTATCGTTTTAAATGCTCTAATGAAAAATATACTGTATATTTGGATTTGAATGAGCAGGTTTCAAGCACTGCAAATTGGTATACATCAGGTTTTATAATGATTCCTACCCTCAAAACACCCGATTGGGCAAAAGCGGCAGTCGTATATTCTATGCCTGTGAATAGCTTTTATAACGGTACGACTCTTAACGATTACGCAACAACCGGCGGAACTTTTGCTCTGTCTGCAGACGAGGAAAATGAATGCTTAAGCCGTTACGGCGGTGATTTTGAAGGCTTGCAGGAAAAAATGTCCTACATTGCCGATGAAATGGGAGCCGAGATTTTATCCTTTAACCCCGTTTGGAAAAGTGACAGCGGTATGGGCTACGGTGCTACCGATTATAACCAAATTGACAGTAGCTACGGTAATGAACAGGATTTCGCCGAAACCATAGCAATAGCACATGATTATGGCTTGAAGGTGGTTTTGGATGCGGTTTTGAATTTCGCATCAAACAAGAATATTTGGTTTAACAAATCAGGTCTTAATCCTTTAGAGGGCGCATTCCAATCGACAAGCAGTCCGTTTTATGATTTGTTTTATTTTGAAAGCTGGCCTAATAAATATAATAATTATTGGGGCGGTATACAAATCGACTATTCAAATGAACTGCCGAGAAAAATGATGTATCAGGATGAGGATTCGTATATCCGCAGGTACTTAAATAACTATTACGATGCTGATGGCTGGCGGTTGGATATCGGCGGTGAGCTTTGGGGCTCATCTACCGATACAGTTACAATTATGCAGGATATACGCAATAATGTGAAAGCACAAAAAAGCGATGCACTTCTCATCTCTGAATGGGCAACACCCGACCAACTTAAAAGCGGTGCGCTTGACGGTCAGTGGTGTATGCTTGACATGATGCAATATTTGCGTGATTGGATTTCCGAAGGAAAGACTGCAACAGAATTTGCTTCTGACGCAAGATTGAGCTTGTTACAAAAAACCCGCCAATTAGCGCTTTGCTGTCAGAATTATTATGAAAGTCACGATCACAGAAGAATGTATGACGGCACAGAGGAAAGCAAGGCTAAAATTATAGCCGCAAGACTTACGGTTATGAATTTTGTCGGCTCGCCTTGGATTTATTACGGCAGCGAAAACGGTGCTGTAAGCGAGGAAATAAATTGGGATGCATTCAATTGGAATGAAACCACTTGGGATTATGATTTTTATAATCTGCAAAAAGCATTAAATGAGTTAAGACAAGAATATTCGGCTGTAAAAACAGGCGCATTCAAGAATGTAAAAGCAGACGATGAAAAGAGAATATATGCTTTTGGCCGTTGGGATGAGGACGGTACTGTTTTAACAATTGCAAATCAAAACACAGATGCTGTTACTACCGAATTAGATGTCAGACAGTTGGATGTTGCTGACGGTACTGTCTTGACCGATTACTTTACCGGAGAACATTATATAGTTGCCAACGGAAAAATTAATGTTTTGGTCAACGGTGGTGGAACCGTTCTCGTTACCGGAAAAGCCGGCGATTATATCGGAGAATACAAGCTGAATAATAACGAGCAAAAAACAGAAAAGTCTTTAGTATCTATAAACGACCAAAATATATTTGGTGAAAACCTACTGTCTCAGGATATGTCAGTTAATACGGCAAACGGTAATATTACATATCAAAACGGTATCATTAGCAATGCAACAAATACAAGCGATACACTTTTTTACAGTATCCCCGACTTAGACAGTAACGGATATTACCGTTATGAAATCAATATTTGCCAACCCGAAAATGTTGAAAACAACAACTATACATTCTTTATTCCGTTTAGCGGTAAAAGCGTCACGAATTGCATGGCAGTGTATTTCTGGAAAACGGGTGTAAGTATTGTGCAGATGAATTCAGAAAATCCATCTGTACCCACAGATGACAATGGAAATACCTATGATAATTATTATTCGTCATTTACAAGAAATATAGGACAGGAATACAATGTTGTAATTGAGAGCACTCCCGGAAAGGTTTCGGTTACTATTGACGGGGTGAAAATCTTTGATTCGGTAACAATTCCTTCCAAACCTGCGTTATTTGGTGTAGGAACGCGTCAATCAACCGTTGTTGCAACACCTGTGGCATTGCAAAAGAAGGAAAATTTTGCCGAGGTCTATAAAGTAAAGGCTTCCGGCAGAATAGGCGGAATATGGGATACTACTGATTTTGCCTTAAAAACAGTATACAATAAGGCTTCTTTGGTTAGCAGAATTGATTGCTCCGACAATGGAAAGGCAGTATTGGCTCTGCGCGGTGACGAAACGCAGACAGCAGCGGAGTATATGCTTGTTGTTGGCACTGAAAATGCAACGGTTTATTGCAGACAAAAGGCTTGGAATTATCTGAAAAAAGTATGTTCCGTAAATGTTGGAAGCGGAAGGTTTTTCCGTATCAGCAGGGAGGAAAGCGGCATTTTCAAAGCCTTCTATTCGGATAATGGCGTTTCATGGAAGCTTATTAAAGGTTCAGAGTGTGCTATTGATTTGCCGCAAAAGTTTTATGCGGGCTTTGCTTGTATAAAAGGAACGGCTGAATTTTCAAAGCCTGATGGTGTCAGCGGATCGGCAACACTGTTTGATGATTTTAGCGGTGATTTCCAAACCTGCTTAAGTCAGCCAATCGGTCAGGTTGAAAATGTAAAGCTCGAAAACGCAAAGTTGAAATTCAGCTCTGATAAAATCGGTGGTTTTGGCGCAATGCTGCCAACCGTTTCGGATTGGACTGCAAAGGCTCTGCTTTCGGGCAATGCAAACCTTAGTGACGGTGAGTATTTTGGTGTTTCCGCATTTGCAAATGAAACAGATTTCGTTAGTGCCGGCAGATATTGTGAAAATGGGAAGCAATATATCTATTTTGGCAAGACAGACAATGGAATGCTTATTGTCAAGCACAAGATTGAGGATATAGCTCCTCAGAAAACAATTTCTGTTCAATTACAACGCATAGGTACCGTATTCACAGCGGTTTATTGCTATGAGGGAGAAGATAAGTGGTATTCATTAGGCGATGATTATATTTTCGCCAATTACAGTACAGCCCTTGCAGGCATTGCGGCTTCGGCTAAAAAGACGGTTGAATTTGAGAGCTTCTGTTTTGGTGAAAGCGATGAGGACGGAGCTTCTTATAATACACCGAAGCTTATTGGTGAGTACAAATTCAGCACAGTTGGTTTAAATAAAAAAATAGATAATTGTAATACAACTGTTGGAAGCGGAAACTTCTCTTATGAGCTTGGCGGAATAAGAAGTAATAACGAAAGCGGTATATCACTGCTTAATACATCCAAGACCTTTGAGGATTTCAGGGCTGATACTACTTTTAAAGAGATATGCGCAGGCGGCTTTGCAGGTTATCTGTTCTGTCAAAGCAGCGAAGGCAGTGCAGATGGTTATGCCTTGAGAATTACCTCTGATAGGGCAGTTTCTCTTTATGACAAGGAAACGCTTTTAAAATCCGTGTATATTTCAAAAGAGGACTTTGAATACGGAAGGGTTATTTTGCAATTTGAAAACGGAAAGGTAACAGTTTATACAGGAGAAAAACTGACCTGCGTTTTGCAATATGACGGACTGACAAAAACATCGGGCTATTTTTCATATATTGCAAAGGATACTCCCGTTCTGTTCAGTAATTACAATTTGTATGACCTGAATTGTAATTGGAGTGCGCGTTACGGAACCGTTTCGGACAGTAGCAGCAATATCAATTTAAAGCCTTCTACCTCAAGCTTTGAAGCACATTTAATTCCTATTGGATTTGCAGCAACAGAAATGAAAATGGAATTGCAGATATTCTGCACTGCTACAACAACAAGCATAGGTGAAAGTGGTATTTTATTTAAGAATATTCCAAGCTTAAACAAGCTTTCCGATTATAAAGTGGCTTTAGGAACAGACAAATGCCTGGTGGTTAAAAAGGATGGAAAAATCATAAAAAGTGTTGAGGTTCAAAAATCCTCTGTTAGGCTGAGTATTGTTTTAAAGGACGGAAAGTTCAGTGTTTATATTGATGGAGTAACTGATGCAGTTTGCAGTTGGGATGCTGATTTCAGTTGCGGTGCCACACCAATTCTATATTCGAGCAAGGCTAATGCCGTTTTCGGTAGTGCCAAGGTATCATAGCAAAAGAATAAAAACAAAAATAAAAAAAGGGAGAATTTTTATGTCAAAGAAAATTGCATTTATCGGAGCAGGAAGTATTGTTTTCACCAGAAATCTTGTTAGGGATTTATTAACCTTTCCCGCCTTTCAGGACTGCGAAATCGCCTTGATGGATATTCATGAGGGCAGATTGGAAACAATAACAAATGTTGTAAACCGTATAATTAAAGCAGGTAATTATCAAGCCACTGTTCTTTCAACCTTGGATAGAGCAGAAGCCTTGCAGGGCGCAGACGGTGTTATCACAACAGTTTTGCAGGGCGGTGTGGAAATTTTCCGTCACGATATCGAGATACCCAAGCAATATGGCGTTGATATTAATATCGGCGATACAAGAGGTCCTGCAGGAATTTTCCGCGCAATGCGTACAATTCCTTTAATGCTTGATATTTGTAAGGATATTGAGAAATACTGTCCTGATGCGGTGCTTTTGAATTATACAAATCCAATGGCAATGCTTTGCCGCGCTATTCAGTCGGAAACAAAGGTTCTGGCAACAGGACTTTGCCATAGCGTGCAGGCTACCGCTAATATGCTTGCGCGTTGGATAGGAGCTCCAATGGATGAAGTGACCTATACCTGCGCAGGAATAAATCATCAGGCTTTTTATCTTGATTTTAAGTGGAACGGTAAGGACGCTTATCCCTTAATCCGTAAGGCAATGGAAAAGCCCAAGGTTTATAATGAGGAAAAGGTCAGAAACGAGATGTACTTGGCTTTTGATTATTATGTTACTGAGTCAAGCGGTCACAATTCTGAGTATAATGCTTGGTTCAGAAAGCGCCAGGACTTGATTGATAAGTATTGCATTGACGGCACAGGCTGGAATCCCGGAAAATATGCCTATTCATTGGAGCTTTACGAGGATCGCGAAAAGAATTACGAGTCTATGCTAAACGAGTGGATGGAAAATGAGGTTGATTTGAACCGCGGAGAGGAATATGCCGCTTACATATTTAATGCAATGTTCGGTGACGGCAAGCCCTTTGAATTTAACGGAAATGTCCGTAATTTCGGCTTGATTGATAATCTCCCTGTCGGCTGTGCTGTTGAGGTTCCGTGCCTTGCTTCGCGTAACAAATTAGAGCCCATTCATGTAGGAAAGCTTCCCGAGCAGTTGGCTGTTATGGTTAATACAAGCGCGCAGTGCGAGGAATTGGCAGTGAACGGTATTTTAGAGGGCGACCCGCGCAAAATCTATCAGGCAATTTGCTATGATCCGCTTACCTCCGCAGTGCTGTCCTTAGAGGAAATCAAGCACATGGTCAACGATATGTTCGAGGTTAATAGAGATTATATGCCCAATTTTACAGTTAAAAAGGTTTAAATAAAAAACGGAAAGAGGATTAGCTATGAAATATTATGAAGTTGGATTTGATGTTGAAAAGTATTTATCCGATCCAGATGCAAAGCCCGGAAAGCCTATAGAATATGAAGACATTTCTGAGGAAGAAGCCTGTGCTACTGTTCGTGAGTATTTCACAGTAAGATACAACGAATGCTTCAGACAAATCGATAACGAAAATTTGCAAGGTCCGTATATCGTTCCCGGCGGCGGACATACCGGACTTTGGGATTGGGATGCTTTTTTTACCTCGGCAGCAATGGATGATGACAAATTGAAATATGCCAAGGGCAGTATTTGTAATCTTTTAAATCATGCCGATGAGGATGGGAAACCCCGCGTATTGATTTTACCTGAGCGAGTTGTGAGAGGAAACTGTATCGGCAAGCCTCTACAGGCACAGTTTGCCTATCTTGTTGCAAAACGCTTGAATGATTTTTCTTGGGTTGAGCCTTATTGGGATACCTTAGAGAACATAATAAAATGGTTTGATGAAAATACCATGAGAAATGGGTATTATGTATTTACCTCTATGTTCGCTTCGGGAATTGACAATAATCCGGCAGTATATGCCAGAACCCCAATGGGTACGGCAGGCTGTGATCAGGTTTCATTTTTGTATCGTGAGCTTTGCGCAATGGCAAAATTATCCAAAATATTAAACAAGGGACGGGAGGAATATTATATTGACCGTGCCAAGAAGCTAAGAGAATTTGCCTCAGAGCGTTACTTTGATCAGATGGATAATTTCTTTTACAGCATTGATGTTAATTACGATGTGGCTGTTCTCGGAGGACCCGGTCACCAAGCAATTAATTGGGTTACATATTTAAAATTCCGTCATTTCTCTTGCCTTTTCCCGCTTTGGGCAGGCATTGCAACTAAAGAGCAGGCAGAGCTTGTTAAGAATAAGATTATGGATGAAAATGAGTTCTTAGCACCCTGCGGTATCCGTTCGGAATCCAAGGCTGACCCCATTTATAATAATACACCTATGGGCGACCCGAGTAATTTCCAGGGCCCTGTTTGGGGAATATCCACCTTCCTTACTGCCTATGGCTTGTTAAGGTACGGATACAAAGACGAGGCATACAGTGTTGCCATAAGATTGGTAAAACAGTTTGCAAGGGATATTCGTCAAAACGGTTGCGTACATGAGTATTATCACGGTGATACCGGTCATCCCTTGACAAGACAGCACTATATGAGTTGGAATATATTAGCGATGCGTATTATCGATGATATCAAAAACGGAACCGACAGCACAACCTATGATATGCTGGACATAGATTAAAAGCGATATTTGGAGGTCAAAATGATACCGTTTAAAAAAAGTGATTATTCTCCTGTGACAGATGACGAGTTGTTAGTAATATATAAAAAAATTGCAACCCCAAAAAAGTTGGGAGCTGTAATCAAATGGGATAACGATTTGACTGACA
Source organism: Clostridia bacterium (assembly GCA_017507805.1). Lineage (GTDB taxonomy): Bacteria > Bacillota > Clostridia > Oscillospirales > Acutalibacteraceae > UBA737. The sequence goes on along the minus strand of JAFWAC010000034.1, from coordinate 18,986 downwards.
GCCCGACCGTTTTCAAAAAAGACGGCATATATTATATGTATTTTATCGCCATTTCAAAGGATTGTAATATTTCGGGCTACGAAACGCATCTTGCAAAATCAGCCGATTTGTTGAATTGGGAGTATATCGGTCCTGTCTTTAAAAGAAATGATGAAAACCGTTGGGACAGTAAGCAATGCGCAGGATATGCCTCCTTTATTGATATTGATTTTGAAGGGACGAACGAGATGTCTCCTGTAAACGGTAATTACTATATATCGTATCTTGCAGGCAACAGTGACGGATATGAGCCTGACCCTTTATATATGGGTATGGCTAAGAACAGTAATCCTATAAACCCGGATGGCTTTGTCCGTTTTAAGGAGCCAATTTTAAGACCTGACGATGAGGATGCGCGTCCGCAGGAGAAAAGAACCTTATATAAAAGCTTTATATTCCAAGACAAGCTGGGAGTTACAGGCTATAAATATGTTAATGCATATAACGGCAAAGCACCGAATGATACCGAAAGAATATTTTTAGCGGTTTCTAACGATGCTGAACATTGGGAACGCTATGGTGACAGACCTATTATTGACCATTTCACAGAAAACGAAAAAGAAAAAATTTGCGGAGATCCGCAAATAATTCTGATAGATGATATTTATGTTATGTTCTTTTTCCATTATATAAAAGGGGAAGGCGCATATAACACTTTTGCCGCTTCGCGCGACCTTGTGAATTGGAACATCTGGCAGGGCGAGCCGCTTGTGAAGCCTGAGTTTGAGTGGGAGAATATTCATGCGCATAAAACATGGTTTGTTCGCAACGAAGGTAAAAACTATCATTTTTATTGCGCGGTAAACGATAAGAAAGAACGCTTTATTGCGCTTGCTGTTTCAGAATGAATTAAAGGAGCTGAAAATTATGACAAATGAATTTCTTGCAAGGCGTGACACCGCCATAGCTATAAAGCTGAAGGAGGATATGTCACTTGATTTATGCGGTGATGCTGCTATTTTCCGCTTGATACATGGTGTTGATATGGAGGCGGCGGAAAAGGCTCTGCATTTTACTGCCGATTGGTTTGAGCATCCGCATCCTCACGGCAGAGATCATAGGGGAGAGGCGGATTTTGCGGCGCTTCGTATGATAAATGCTTTGTATCGCTGTTATGATAAGGTTTCGGCAGAATGTCAGGCTTCACTTGAAAATTTTTTCCTGCACAGAGATTACAGCTCGATTTTCGGCTCTGAAAACCATGCCATAATGTATAGAGTTGCCCGTTTGTTGGCGGCACAGTTTTATAATGACCGCTATTTTGAGCAGTACAATATGAATGCGGCAGAGGTTATTGCAGAGGATAGTAAGTATATCGATGAATTTCTTATGTACCGCGCACGCCGTGCTTGGGGCGAGTTCGATTCCGGCTGTTATGCGGCGGATATTATGTATATTCTGCACATGCTCTATATGTATACAGAGGATGAAAGACTAAAGAAAAAAGCAGCCATGTCTATGGATTTAATTCTTTTAGATATGATTGCTGATTCCAAGAAAGGAATTTACGGCGGTGCTCATGCACGAATTTATGAAGGAAACTCCTTAAATTCCTGTGTCTGCGGTATGTATGACTATTATTGTTATTATTTTGGAGCATATCCTGATTATCCCCAAACCAATATGTCTCAAAGCGCGGCATTGCTGTCAGATTATTATCCTTCCGAAATTGTGTTTAAGGTGGAGAAAAATCGTTCTTTACCATACGAAAATAAGGAAAGAAAGCATCTGCACCTTTGCGATGCATGGGTTGGCGATATCGACTATGAGCTGCTCGAAAAGGTCGAGGGGTTGTCCATTGACAAATCGATTTATATTTGTGAGGATTATATGCTCGGCGGAATTAATCATCAGGATAAGTATCCCGAGGATGTGCAGTGCGGTTGGTATGCTCATCATCAGCAACACGAGTGGGAACTCACACTTCCCGGTAACGGAAGGGCAAAGATTTTTTCGCATCATCCCGGAAAACCCAATTATCATAATTCACACAACCATTGGACGGGGGATATACACTGTTGCTGTGGCACCCATTTTTGCACAAAGGATACTGCAATCAGTATGTATAATATTGTAAAGGAAGAAGAATGCCCTTATATTAATGCTGATATACCCTTGGAATTTTTTGATGAAAGGTTGCTTGAAAAGCAATATATATTTTTAAAGCACCGAAAGCTTGGTATTATGGTATGGTTCTCAAATGATTACAGATTTGTCAGCGAGGATTTAACCACCTGCTTTGAAGCTGTCAGTGACGGGCGTAAGCATGCATTCATCTGCCATGTGGAGCCTTTGGAAAAGTACGGCTCCCTTGAGGCGTTTGCAGAAGCTATGAAAAAATTACCGATTGAGTTTGACAGTAATACAATGACGGTGAAATTCAACGGTATATTGATGGATTACAAGGATCGTTGGGTGAACGGCGAAAAGCAGATATTTCCGTATGAAAAGCTATATGACAGTCCGTGGCTTTGCTCTGATTACTGCAGCGGCATAATATATGTAACTGACGGTACGGACAGCGAGGTATATGATTTTAATTTTTAAATAAAGACCATAGGAAATTTATTGAGATTTAATTTTGTTGAGGGAGTGATGTAATTTGGTTGAAAAGGTGAAAATTCTTTGTGTCGGAATAGGCGGATATGCAACCATTTATTTAAAAAGCCTGTTAAAAAACCAAAGAGATGATTTTGAAATAGTCGGTATGGTGGAAATATTTCCCGAAAGATGTGAGTGTTATCGGGAATTAAAGGCTTTGGGTGTGCCACTTTTCGGAACCATGGAGGAATTTTATCAAAAATATTCGGCAGACCTTGCAATAATTACCACTCCTATTCATTTGCATAAACCGCAAATTCTTTGCGCCCTTAAAAACGGCTCAAATGTTATGTGTGAAAAGCCTCTGTCCGGAGTTTCAGCCGATGAACAGGAAATAAATGCTCAAATCAGACAAAGCGGCAAATTTGTTATAATCGGATATCAATGGAGCTACTCAAAAGCAATAAATGCTTTGAAAAGTGATATAATAAACGGTTTGTACGGTAGCCCCGAGTTTTTAAAAAGCTTGGTGCTTTGGCCGAGAGCAGAGGATTATTTTACCCGCGGAAGCGGTTGGGCAGGCAGGCTTTTAAGTCCTGAGGGTGAGATTATTAACGATAGCGTGGTTAATAACGCAACGGCGCACTTTTTGCATAATATGCTGTATGTTACAGGAAAAGAAAGGGATATGAGCAGTGAGGTTATATCTGTCGAATGTGACCTGAGCCGCACCAATAAAATTGAAAATTTTGATACTGCTGCCGTCAGGTTTACATTAGATAACGGCGCGAGGGGCTTGTTTTTAGCCTCCCACGCTACCGAGACCGCAACAGATCCGATTTTTGAATACCGCTTTAGTAAGGGCACTGTTACCTATGATGCGACTAAAAAAGAAATCATCGGGAAAACCTTGGATGGAAATCAGTATAATTACGGCAATCCTTTTTATGATGCAAATGAGAAAATTTATGAGGCTATTAAGGCAAGCAAAAGCGGTAATTATGTACCGGTGTGCGGTGTTTCCACAGCCGCTGCACAGGTCAGATGTGTCGAAAAAATTCAAAAGCATAACATACATAATATTAAACAGAAATTTATTTTGCGACAGGGAAATCAAATTTATGCGGATGGCTTGGATACACTGCTTTTGAGTTGTTACAATGACGAAAAGCTTTTGAGAGAATATCCGCAATACCTCGAGATGATTGATTGATATGAAACATAACGAAATATTTGATTACAGTAATTTTAAATCTGAAAAAACCGTAAAATCCAAAATTTGCTTTGGTGTTGTCGGTCTGGCGCATGCTCATATTTACAGAATGTGCAACGGTCTTATTTCTGCAGGCGCTGAGCTTAAATATGTATACGAGGATAACGAAACGCTTTTGGAAAATTTTAAAAAGGCGTATCCCTTTGTAGAAGCTTGCAGTTGTGAGGAAAGGATTTATGAAAAGCAGGATATAGAATTGATTGTATCTGCGGCTATTCCCTCACAAAGGGCAGAAATTGCAATAGCGGCTATGAAATCAGGCAAAGACTTTTTTGTCGATAAAGCGCCCGTTATCACCTTGGAGCAATTAAATGCCGTAAAGGAAGTCCGGAGACAAACCGAAAGAAAATATTTTGTTTATTACGGTGAAAGCATTGACAGCGAGTCAACAATTTTTGCTTACGATTTAATTAAGCGGGGGGTAATAGGCGAAGTTTTTTATATTACAGGCTCAGCACCTCATGTTCTTAATTATGCTTCGCGTCCCACTTGGTTTTTCGAGCGTGAAAAAAGCGGCGGCATTTTAATAGATATAGGCTCCCATCAGGTGCATCAGTTTTTGAATTTTACGGGAAGTGATAGCGCAGAGGTGGAATTTGCCCGTGTTTCTAATTTTTCTTATCCCCAAAAACAGGACTTTGATCAGTCAGGTGAAATGCTTTTAAAAACAAAAAACGGCATAACAGGGAGCTTCAGGCTGGATTGGGATGCTCCCAAGGGGCTTAATACCTGGGGTGATCCCCGCACAGTTATCGAGGGCGAAAAGGGCTATATTGAGCTTAGAAAAAACATCAATATAGGTTTTGATAACGGTGCCGATAATGTTTTTGTGGTTACTGATGACGGGATATTTTATGAAACTGTCGGCGGAAAGGTCGGTGTTTCCTTTTTTGCGGATTTGTTACAAAGCATTGCCGAACGAAACAACACAGAAGCAGAAGAAATAAAATCCTTTAATGCTATAGAAACAGCAATCAAGGCTCAAACAAAGGCTTTGAACGGAGATAAGAAATTCGGATAATACCATTCCTGATTAAAGCGCAGAAAAGAGATATTTATATGATAAAAAAGGTTTACACAACAAAATCGGAATTTGATATACAGAATAACGAGCTCGGTTTAGCTTTACCGTATGATATTGATACTGCTGTATTTGGCAGTAAATATCATTTGAATAATAAAACCGTTCCAAACCGCCTTGCCTGTCAGGCAATGGAAGGGTGTGACGGTACTGCTGACGGATCATCCGATGTTCTGACTAAAAGGCGCTATGAACGCTTTGCCAAGGGAGGAGCCGGTATTATCTGGTTTGAGGCTACTGCCGTAATGGAGGAGGGCAGAGCCAATCCTCGCCAGCTTTACATAACCGAAAAAAACCTTGATAATTTCAAAAAGCAGGTTGAGGCTATAAAAGAAACAGCACTAAAGACGAATGGTTATGAGCCTGTTGTTATTATGCAGGCAACCCATTCGGGCAGATATTCAAAGCCAAACGGCACTCCTACTCCCCTTATAGCCTATAACAACCCGATTTTTGAAAAGGATAACCCAATCTCGGTTGACAGGATTGTAACCGATGAATATTTAGACCGCGTGGGTGAGGCTTTGGTAAAGGGAGCATTGCTTGCCGAAAAAGCAGGGTTTGACGGTGTGGATATTAAGTGCTGTCACCGCTATCTTAATTCAGAGCTTCTTTCTGCTTATAACAGAGAGGGCAAATACGGCGGCAGCTTAGAGAACAGAACAAGACTGCTTAGAGAAAGCATTAAGGGAGCTATAGATAACTGTTCTAAAGATTTTATAGTTTCATCAAGGCTTAATGTTTATGACGGTTTTGAGTATCCGTATGGCTTTGGCGTTTCAAAAAACGGAGGCTTGGATTTTGATGTGACTGAGCCTGATTGGCTTATAAAGGAGCTATATAAATACGGTGTAAGACTTCTTAATATTACAATGGGAAATCCTTATTTTAATCCCCATGTAAACCGTCCTTATGCACAAGGCGGCTACGAAGCGCCTGAGCATCCGCTGATTGGTGTAGGCAGAATGTTAAACGGAACTGCCAAATTAAAGGAATTAAACCCTCAAATGGCAATTATTTGTTCTGCGGTTTCATATTTGGGTGTTGCGGCTCCTAATGTTGTGGCGGCTTATATTAAGAATAACAAATTTGATTTTGCAGGCTTTGGCAGAACGATATTCGCATACCCTGATTTTGCAAACGATATACTGAAAAACGGCAGTATGGATAAAAACAAAATCTGTATTTGCTGTTCAAAATGTACCGAAATAATGAGAAAACCGGGTGGCACACCGGGTTGTGTTATAAGGGATAGAGATGTGTATTTACCTATATATAAAGTATTTTGCGGAGGTAACAAATAATGAAGGTTGCATTGGTAACAGGAGTTGCAGGCGGAATAGGCTTTGCAACAGCGGAGCTTTTACTTGAAAACGGTATAGCAGTTGTTGGTATGGATGTATTACCTCAAATGCCCAAAGAATTAGAGGGTGAATTTACATATTTTCAGGGCGATTTGAGCAATAAAGAAGCAAGAGAAAATTATGTTAAAACCGCAATGGATAAATACGGCAAAATAGATATCCTTGTAAATGTTGCAGGCGTAGCACCCAAGGTCAGAGCAGATATCCTTGAAATGACAGAGGAATCCTACGATTTTGTTATGAATATCAACACTAAGGGTACGCTTTTCTTAACACAAGCCGTTGCTAATATTATGAAAGAAAATAATAGCGGCAGTATTGTAAATATTTCCTCAATGTCGGGCTACACAAGCTCAACAAGCCGCGGAGAATATTGCATTTCTAAAGCAGGGGTTACAATGATAACAACCCTTTTTGCAGACCGACTTGCCGAATATGGAATAATGGTCAATGAAATCCGTCCCGGTATTATTGCAACGGGTATGACAGATAAGGTTAAGGCTAAGTACGATGCGCTGATAGACGGCGGACTTTTACCGATTAAGCGTTGGGGTGAACCTTCGGATATAGCAAATGCTGTATGGACACTCTGTAACGGTAGCTTGCCTTATGTTACAGGTCAGTCTATTGATGTAGACGGCGGATTTCATATTAGAAGGTTATAAGGTATGAAAATTTTTGAATATGAAGCAATAGTTATCGGTACGGGTGCGGCAGGCTATAATGCCGCTTGCAGACTTAAACAGTTCGGTAAAAAAGTTGCTATCGTAACCGAGGCAACAGGCTGTGGTACATCGAGAAATACCGGTAGCGATAAGCAAACCTATTATAAATTAGGCTTGGGCGGAGATAGCCCTGACAGTGTTTACAAAATGGCGGAAAACCTTTTTGCAGGGGGCTCGGTTGACGGCGATAATGCCCTTTGCGAGGCGGCTTTGTCTGTACGCTCTTTTATGAATTTGTGTGAATTAGGAGTGGCTTTTCCTGTAAACCGATACGGTGAATATGTGGGCTATAAAACCGACCACGACCCCTATGCAAGGGCGACAAGCGCAGGCCCCTTGACCTCTAAATTTATGACGCAAGTCTTGCAGAAAAATGCTGAGAATTTAGGTGTTGAGGTGTATAGCGGTTATCTCGCCATTGAAATTTTAAAGCATAATGATGCAGTTTGCGGTCTGTTATGTATTGAGAAAAAAAGCGGCGATTTTGTTGCTTTTAAGTGTGCTGATATTGTGATGGCAACGGGCGGTCCTGCAGGAATTTATGCCGATAGTGTTTTCCCTGAATGTCATACAGGTACCACAAGCCTTGCGCTCCTTGCAGGTGCAAAGGCACAAAATCTTACCGAGTGGCAGTACGGCTTAGCTTCAATTAACCCTCGTTGGAATGTTTCGGGTACATATATGCAGGTTTTGCCGCGCTTTGTTTCTGTTGATGAAAACGGAAATGAATACGAATTTTTGGCAGACTATTTCGAGGATAAATATGAAGCACTTTCAATGGTATTCTTAAAGGGCTATCAATGGCCGTTTGACAGTAAAAAGGTGCTTTCTGGCTCATCTGTAATAGATTTGCTTGTATACCGTGAATGTGTTCTAAAAAAACGCAGAGTTTATCTTGATTTCACTAAAAATCCGTTCGGTATGGAAGAAATAGAATACAGTAAGCTGTCTGACGAAGCCTATGAATATTTATGTAAAGCAGAAGCTGCTTTCGGCACTCCTATTGAAAGACTTCAAAAAATGAACGCCCCTGCCATTGAGCTTTACAGGGATAAAGGCTTGGATATAACAAAGGATTATCTTGAAATTGCCCTTTGCGCTCAGCATAACAACGGCGGTATTGCGGTTGATATGTGGTGGCAGACAAATGTTAAGGGACTTTTCTGCGCTGGTGAATGTGCAGGAACTCACGGAATTACCCGACCGGGCGGCAGTGCTTTAAACGCAGGACAGGTAGGCAGTCTGCGTGCCGCGCAATACATTTCACAAAACGGAAACACACTTGTTGGTGACAGTGTTTTTACCGAAATTTCCAATATTGCAGAGCGAAAACATATTCGGGAAATTGCAGGTGTTACTGAAAATATTGATAATGTCAGCTTACTGATAAAAAATGCTCAAAGGAAAATGAGTGACTGTGCGGCGGCAATAAGAAATGCGGATAGTATGAAGGAAGCATTGCAAGCCACAAGGCTTGCAATTGAGACACTCAATAAGGTTGGAGTTAAAGATAAATCACAGGTTTATATGTATTATAAGTTGAAAGACATTCTTTATACTCAAAGCGCAGTTTTAACAGCTATGATTGATTATGCCGAGACTGTGGGTGACACCAGAGGATCAAGTCTTTGCTTTGATAAAAATGGAATGCTCAGAAAAGGCTTGGAGGAAATTTTCCGTTTCACAGAGGAAAAAGGAAACACTCGCTCGAAAATTCAGGAGACTGTAATTACAGAAAACGGCTTTAAATCATTCTGGCGCAGTGTCAGACCAATTCCTCAAAATGACGATTTCTTTGAAAATGTTTGGAGGCAGTACAGAGAAAATAAAAATATCTGTTAATAAAGCTTCGGATCATGAAGTAAAAATATGGTGTAATTTAGTGCTAAAAAGGTAAAAACAGGCACTATGATTTTTGGGAAATTTGATATATAATTATTATAAATTAAAAAGGAAGGTTGTAATATTATGAAAAATTTTAAACGGTTATTTGCAATTTTATGTGCGGTTTCTTTGGTGCTTTCTGTTGCCGGCTGCGGAAAAACAGGCGGAACAGCTTCGGGCGATACCGAGGACGAGGGCGGAAAAAAGATTAACACCACCATTGACGGAGATTCCGGGAATAATAACTTCAATTTCGAAAGGTACGAGCCATACAGCAAGGATGATGTTGTGGATTTGAAGGGCTATGAATTTGTTATAGCTTCCGTTTTCCTGCAAAATGAGCTTGGCGGAATTGTTACAGCTCAGGACACTGCTTTTGAGAATGCACGCCGCCAGACAGAGGCATTACTTAATTGCAAAATTACTGTTAAGAATATGGAAACCACAGTTTCCTCGCTTCAACAGCAGATGATGGCGGGTGAAAAGGTGGCAGACCTTCTTGACATTACACCAACGAATTTAATTCCTGCTTATGAAGCCGGATATATTCGCGCAATGGAATATATAGACGGCATTGATTATAATGACAAGCGTTGGGTTAAATCTGTAACAAATTTGGGTGTTTATGATGATTTGCATTTATTCCTCAATTTTATCCGTCCGCAGGAAGTAAGAGTATGTATGTTTGTAAACAACGGCGTGCTTAAGGAAAGCGGCATCAACGAGGATTTGTTCTCTTTGGTTAAGAATAAAAAGTGGACCTTTGATAAGTTCAGAGAAATCTGCAAAAAGGTAACCAAGGATACAGACGGTGACGGTGAGGTGGACAGAACAGGTTTGGTTATGTCCTATGCACCTGATTGCGGAGTGTATTTCGCAATTGCAAATAATGCCCCGATGCTTGTGAAAAATTCGGAAGGCAAATATGTTGAAAACATAACCAATAAGGATTTTCTTTACGGTTTTGAGTTTCTTAATACACTCGTTAATGTTGACAAAACTACATATATCTTTGATTTTATGAGAACCTCCTCTGTAACTTCTCAGGTTCCTGAGAGAACAGATATTTTCAATATGTTCTGCCGCAACAAGGTTGCTTTCTGGCTTACTGAAAGTTGGGCAGGAAATAAATTCTTAGTTAATAATACTGTTGATTTGGATTACAGTATTTTACCGATGCCTATGGGACCCAATGCAACCGAATATACAAGCAGCTCAGCGCATACCCGCGCATTTGCCTTCACCACAACCAACAAGGATATTGATAAATCCGTTATTGTATTTAACACTATGGCAAGAATATTAAGCGAGTCCGGCGATGGCGATAATTGGTGGAAAGAGGATATCAAGAGAGACTATTTCACAAAAAATCAAGATAAAAACCTTGAAATTTATGAGTTGATACTTGAAAGCAGTACCATTGATTACGGTACAGTCGTTCCCGATTTCTTGAGCCATGTAAGTAACAATATGGTTGGCAAGGCAATCTATTTAAATCAGGGCACACCTGCATCTCAGGCTGAGTCTTTATCAGGCGTTTTCACTGATACTATTAATAGTATGCTTAACGAATAATGAGGTAGGAGTGTGACGGATTTGTTAAAGAAAAGAATATTTACCGTTCTTTCGGTTATATTAGCCTTCGCTTTGCTTTTTTCCTCTGTTTATGTATCGGTAGTAAATGCTGATACCACCAACTATTTATCTAATTTTTCCATAACATCAAATAAAAATGTTTTCTCGGTTAAAAATGGTGTTATAAGCAGTTCAACCACCGTTAATTGGGATTCGGTTAGCTATTCCAATTTAGATCTTGACCCTACTGCTTCTTACCGTTATGAAATAAAGGTTAAGCAAACAGGTTTAAACAGCAATAAGGATTTCACCTTTTTTATTCCTTTCAGAGGTAACAGCCCGTCTGATTGCTATGCTGTTTATTTCTGGCCAAGCGGTACAAGTATTACCAAAATGCAAAATGAAAATCCAAAGGCTATCGGCGGAGGTATAGATCATTTCAATACCTCGCTAAAGAGAGAAATCAACAAAGAATATGATGTTGTAATTGAAAGTCATTATACCTCGGTTACGGTTACTGTTAATGGTACAGTTGTTTTTGAAAATGCAACAATGCCGGCAGCTAACGCGTATTTTGGAATAGGAAGTCGCTATGTTCCAATTCAGGCAACACCTGTATCCTTAACCAAAATTGCTGAAAACAATCAAGGCTCAACAACCGAAAAAAAACCTGTTGAGGGCTTCAGCGGTGAGAGTCTTATAGGTGAAAACGCACAGTTTATTTCGTTGAATAACCTTTTTTCTTACAGTGCCGGTTCGCTTGCAAAGAGCGAAGCAGCAGGCTTTGACAGCGGTTATTTCGCTGATTTGACATTGGATTCTGACGGTGTTTATTATTACGATGTAAATGTCAAGTTTATAAAAGAGTCCTATAATAAGGGTTGGCAGGCGCCACTTATAGTATTCCGCGGAGACGGTTTGGGTGATTGCTTGGCACTTTACCTTTTCCCGACAGGTGTATCCATCGTTCGGCTTGACAGCAGCGGCGGTCAGCCTAAATCAACATATACAAACGGTGTTGAAAATTTCAAACAGTTTACGAGAAATGACAGTAAAGGGAACAATTTTGAAATTATAAGCGGTTACGGTACCGTCTCGGTAAAGGTTGACGGTGTAACCTTGTTTGAAAATGCAACTGTGCCTGAGATGGGCGCAATGTTTGGCTTTGCTTCGCGTGAATGTTCAATGAATGCAGAAGTTTTGTCCTTGATTTCCCACGATGACAATGAGGTTGTTGTAAAGGAAAATCTCTTTGACGGTAAAAACCTGCTTGCCGGAAGCTTTGATTTCGTTTCAAACAACGACCAGCTCAATTATTCCGATGGTGTAATCACAAACAAAGAGTCTAATGTTGTTGATATGGGATATATTGACGGTCTCAATCTTTTGAAAAACGGAACCTTCCGTTATGAGGTTGATGTTAAGTTTGTTAAGGAGACCGATAACAAGGGTTGGCAAGCACCGCTTATAATTTTCCGCGGAAACAGCTTGTCAGATTTCCTCGCTCTCTATGTTTTCCCAAACAGCTTATCCATTGTCAGAGTAGATGGCAACGGAAATGTTTCTCCCACATACACCGGTACAGCAGAAAATTACCGTGCCTTTATAAGAGATGATGTAAACGGTAACAAATTTGTTATAGTAAGCTCTAACGGTAAGGTTAGTATTTCTGTTGACGGAAAACTGCTGTTTGATGATGCAACAGTTCCCGAAATGAACGCAATGTACGGCGCGGCTGTTAGAAATTGTATCGCAGAGTTTAAACCTGTTTCTTTGATAGCAAGCAATAAAAATGTTGGCGAAAATGTCGATTTGAGTATGGTAGGCTTTAAAACTCAAAACCTGATTAACAACAACTCAAAATTTGCATCCGGCTCCAATGCTATAAAATATAACAAGCTTACGATTAACGGTACAGATAATTCTATATATGACAGCGGTGCGTTTTCTGAGCTTGATGTTCATAGTAAGGGTACATATCGTTATTCATTTAATTTAAAGCTTTTAACTATTAACGACCCAGATAAAAGCGGTTGGCAGGCTCCCGTGGTTATTTTCCGCGGTAACAGTACCAAGGATTGTTTGGCTTTTTACTTTTTCCCTAATGCTGTTTCTATAGTATCGTTAGATGCACAAGGTAATCCAAAATCAACCTTTACAGGCGAAACTGAAAATGTTGCTCCCTATAAGCGCAATGATAAGCGCGGAAACAAGGTTGTAATAATTAGCGGGTATGGTAAGGCTTCGGTTTATATTGATGACAATCTTGTTTTAGATAATGTGGATATTCCCGAAATGCCGGCACTTTTTGGCATTGCTTCGAGACAAGCCACATTTAAAATGGAAAATATATCTCTGCTTTCACATAAGGATAATTCAAAGCTTCCTGCAGAACCCAAGAGGGTAGTCAGCGCTTATGGTGTTGAAGCAAAGGCAGGATACAAAACCGTTAAAGAGGTAATGAATGCTATTCCTAAGGGAAATGTTAATCTTTTCCCCGAAAACTGCTCAACCACCATTCGTAAGGGTGAGGGTATGGAGGAATCTACGATGACCGGCAGAACCTTCGCTAACCCGAATGTTAATGCTCACGGTGTAATCAGCTTTAATACCGGTGCTGCTTTCCACTATACCGATAAGTTTGTACTGCGCTTTAAGATTAATATTACTGAGCGCAAAAGAAACGAGGATGGCTCGATTTTGGCATCAAGTAGCCCTCGTGTTATTATTCGCGGCGATAGTGAATCGCAGTTCTTTGGACTTTTTTTCTTCCCCGATGCAATAGGCGCTGTTGCCGAAATGAACAACACCTATCACAGCTTTAGCAATACAATAGTTACCCTTAAGGAAAAACAGGATTATGATGTCGTAATGTATAGCGAGGAATCTGTTCTTAAGGTTTGGCTTGACGGTGAGCTTCTTGCTGATATTGATAATGCACCATCCTTTGATGTTAAATTTATCGGTTTGGCAATGTATCAATGCGGTGTTGAGCTTAAGGATATTGAGCTTTATGATATGGCAAAAAGAGAGCAAGTGGCTGATGTAGAACCGCCGGCTAAAGTTTTCCCCGGCAACACATTGACCGGCGAAAACAACCGTCTTTATAACGATGCGGTTTCACCTGCTGTCAAGGGTGAAAATTCCGTGGCAGTTCTACCGATTGTTTTGATTGCTTTGGCAGGTGTTATGTTTGTTTTGGCGGTTGTCGGAGGCGTAATGCTTTTCGTGGATCTGAAAAGAAAAAAAGCGGGTATTAATTCCCGAAAGGAGGTTTAAGCAAAATGATTGATAAGTTAAGAAATCTCAGCAGTAAAACCCTCTGCTTTATTCTTGCAGGCGTTGTTGCTCTTGCAGGAGCTTTCGGTGCCGGCGGTATCATTTTGTTAAGCTCCAATGGAGATGGAAAAACAACGGCGGTAACACCAATGGGTTTAACCGATGCTGATTTTGCAAAAAACAGCACTGCTTTGATTGAGGAAGTATTCCACGACCAAGGTCATATTTATATGCAACCGATTGAGCCTACTACAAAGGACGAGGTTGTTATGCGCATAAGAACAACAAGAAATAATGTTACAAATGCGCAGATACAGTATACTGCCGATGAGGGTGTTACTTGGGGCAATATTGAAATGAAGCACGATGGTGTTGACGGCACCGGCTACTACGATTATTGGGTGGGCACAGTTCCTGCACAGGATAAGGCTTATTACTATCGCTTTATAGTCGGTAACGAAATCTCAACAGCCTATGTCAGCCTTGAAGGAACAAAGGCTCAGGAGCCTTCGGTTACAAGCGGATTTTATGTTATGCCCGGTTTGGAAACACCTGATTGGGCAAAAGGTGCTCTCTACTATAATGTTTTGCCCACAGTTTTCTATAACGGAGACACAACCAACGACTTTGGCGCTTCTAATGAGCGTACCGAGGTGAGTTGGAACGAGGACAGTGAGGCATTGCTTTGGTATGGTGGTGACTTTGAGGGTCTTGTTCAAAAATTGGATTATATCGCCAGCTTCGGTGTTGACGGTGTATTTATGAACCCCATGTGGAAAAATGAAGGCAATGTGGGCTATTCTCCTGCCGATTTAAATCAAATCGATGGTAACAGAGGTAACGAGGAAGCCCATAAGCAAATGATCAAAGCCTGTCACGACAAAGACCTTAAAGTAATTCTGGACGCTGTGCTTCAGCAGGTATCGCTTGATAATCCGATATTCAATAAAAGCGGTGCTTCTCCGTTAGACGGTTGGTATCAGGATCCAAATCATTTTGCAAAGGATATTATTCGTTGGTATAGCTGGCCCGATGTTTATAAAACCGAATGGTCAACCATTACCTTTGACCATTCAAAGAAAGCTACTCAGGAGTTGCTCTATGCCACAGAGAATTCCTATTTACAGCGTTACATCAAGAAAAACGATGTTTACTCGGCAGACGGATGGCGAATGGATGTTGGCGGCTATTGGTACGGTAGCTCAGATACCTCAATGCAGGTAATGAAGAGAATATATGACTATTTAAAGGCTGGCAATAAAGACGCATTAATGGTTACCGAAAATTACAGGATGGATTTCCTCAAGAGTTATGCGGCAGACGGTTCTTGGCATATGGAAGACCTTGAAATGTCAACCATGAAGGAATGGATTGAGGGTCAAGCTGAGGGTGATGCCCTTGTTCGCGCTCTGCATACATATGTTTTGCAATTGGCAAGACCTACTGCTTTGTGTAGCTGGCTTATCACCGAGTCGCACGACCACAGCCGTCTTTACGGATATACTGCTGAGTCGAAAGAGGCGGTATTGGCTTCCATTTTCCTGACTCATAACTATGTTGGCAGCTCTTGGATTTATCACGGCGCTGAATACGGTCAAAAAGCGGGCAGTATACGATGGAACACAATGAATTGGGATGAATCTACCTGGGATTATGATTTCTACCAAATTCAGCGTGCTTTAGGTACTGTTCATAATGAGTATTCTGCGGTTAGAACCGGCGTAGTTAAGGATTTGTTGGTTAGCAATAAGGATGACCTTTATGCTTTCGGCAGATGGGATGAAAACGGTACAGTTGTTACTGTTACCAACCGTAACAGCACAGTTAAGACTGCAGAATTAAAGGTTCGCGAATGTGATGTTAAGGACGGTACAATTCTTACCGATTATTTAACAGGTGAGGAATACACTGTTAAGGACGGAAAGATAACGGTTAATGTTATGCCCGGCGGCACAATGTTGGTTTCCGGAAAGGCAGGAAATTATAGAGGAAAGTTTGAGCTTTCAAACGCTAATAAAAGCATACTCCGCGTAGGAACAGATAGCTATTATTTAGAGGGTGAAGGCAAGCTTGGCAAAAAGTCTGACAAGATAACCTTTGCCGGAACTCCCGTTTATAACAATTCTCAAATTTCCACACAGCTTCACAAGGAATCTAACGGCAATGTTTACCTTGCAATGCGTAACAGCTTGGAAAAGGATGCCGCATATTATGGTGTAGAGGTTGATGAAACGGGTAAGGTAACCCTTTGCGTTCGCTCAGAAAACGGTAAGGCAGTTGAAAGAACCGAAATCGGAACAATGAACATGGGCGACAGCATAAAGCTTGTTCGCGAAGCCAATACCTTTAAGGTTTATACCGCTACCGGTAACTCTGATAGCTGGAAAGTATTGGAAAAATCTGCAACAAAATTAGTTTTGGAAGAAAAGCTTTATGCAGGCTTTGCTATTCTTGACGGCTATGCTCAGTTAGAGAAGCTTTCAACCGCTAATCTTGATATGACTATGTATGACACCTTTGAAGGTGAAGTTCCTTCGATGAACTTTATTGCGGTTGGGGAATTGAAATCTGAAATTAAGAATGGTGTTATGAGTATTGACGGTAACGGTAAAACCGTTGCATTAACGAGCAGAACTCCTGTAAAGAATAGTGTTACCGTATTGGGAACCGTGCAATCAGCAGGCTTGCTTCTTGAAAACGGAGTTATGGCTGATGGCGCTAATAGTCAATCTGGTGCAGTGTCAAGCAAAAACATTGCAGTTGCTAATTGGACTGCCAAAGCTGTGATTTCCGGAGGATTAAAGCTTAAAAACGATGAATTTGCTGCGGTTAGTACCTTTGCTTCAACAGAGGATTATGTAAGTGTCGGCAGAACTGTAATCGGCGGTGTGAATTATCTTTACTTCGGTAAAACCGATGGCGGCAAAACACTCATTCTTCACAAGGTAAAGGATAAATCGCCCGACAAGCCTGTAACAGTTCAAATTCAGAAAATCTCCTCAAGATATACAGCGGTATATTCTTATGACAATAATACATGGAATAATCTGTATACTCAGGATTTGTTCTGCTCATACAGTACCGAAACGGCGGCTTTGATTACAAATGCTAAGAGTGCGGTTTCCTTTGATTCTTTCTCGTTTGGTGATTGCATAAACGGCAACAGCTATTTCACACCTGTTTTGGTAGGTACCTATACGCCGGAATATGAGACTGTTTCCAACAACTATACCAAGGCAGATCTCGAGCTTGGCGCAGGCAAGCTGGAGTATGATATAGGCGGCTTAAAGGTAACCGATAAAAAGGGTACCACAAGAGTAGACTATATTTCCAACACTTATTCAAGCTTTAAGCTGGACGCAACACTTTTGGTTGACAGCGGCAAAGGCTGGGTAGGATATTCCTTCGGTCAGACCGAGGTTGGCTCAATGGATGGATATGTGCTTCGTCTTAACACAAACAAGAAGCTTGAGCTTTTAAAGGGCGGTAAGGTTCTTACATCTGTTAAGGTTTCTGATGAGGATTATAAATACGGTCGTGTAACTTTGGTTACAAGTGAAAATAGTATTGTTGCCTATATGGGCGAAAATGCAAAGGTTGTTTTGGAATATAGCATTACTAAGCCGGCTAACGGCTATGTTTCCTATGTTTCCAACGGATGTATTTCTCATATTAACAACTATAATATAGGTTCATTGGATGCCGAATGGATTGTTTCGAGTTATACCATGGTTACCAACAATGCAACAGGTCTTGTTATAAATTCTAATTCAAAGACTACATCAATGGCGTATGTTGCGGGTGTTGCAGCAACCGATTATATTATGACTGCGCGTATTGAGAAATCTAATAACACTATGGATGTTGGCGTAATGTGTGACATTACCAACAAAAACAATGAGCTTGAAACCATTAAGGTCAACTACAAGGGTGATGTTATAAGTGTGCTTAAGGGCGAAGAAGTGCTTGCAAGCAAAACACTTCCCGGAATGCCTGACCATGCAAATCTGTTGATTGTTATGCAAAACAGCAAGCTAAAGATTTTTGTGGACGGCACATCAAATCTCCTTTATGAAGCCGATTGCGGATTTAAATTAGGCTCAGTTCCGATTTTCTATACATTGGGCGGAACCGGAACTGTTTCAAACTTTAAAATTGCAGGCTTGAAAGCAGATGAGAATTATAAAAACACTGCAATTTACAAGTCACAAATCGGTATTGTGAACATATCCGGCATTCGTTCCTCTGCGTATAAGCAGGATTTCAAATCTGCAAGCGCGTTGGATGATTTACAAATTGCCGAGGGTAAATGGCAGATTAAGGATGGCGCCTTGTATGTAAACTATGTTCAGGAACACAGAGGCGAAGCGGCAACACTTAATGTCGGAAAATTCGAGAATTTCGAAATGTCTTTCTCTGCAAAGATTTCAAGCGAAACAAACTTTATCGGCGTCTTGTTCAGACAGCCGGCAAAGGGTCAAAATCACGAAAAGGGCGGCTACGGTATGTTTATCGATGCCAGCGGTAGAGTGTTCCTGTACCCCGGAATGGATGAAAAGGTTAAGGGAGACGGCTTAATACCCGGCTTTGAGCATGACAAGTGGATTAATTACAAGCTTGTTGTAAAGGGCTCTAAAATTCAGGTTTATGCCCAAAATAAGCTTATCCGCGAGGTTGTTGATGAAAGATTAACAATGGGATATATCTCATTAATGACCATGCAGGCAAACGGTGCTTTTGATAATATTACAATCACTCCGACCCGTTAGCGCGAATGATGAGGGATTGTAAAAAACAATCCTAATAAAAAAGACTGCAAACTTATCCGAAAGGATAGGAATGCAGTCTTTTTTTAAGCAATCGAATAGGATGGGGGACGGTCATCTGTCTTTAAGAATTTATAGACAAGCCTAATCGTTTATATGTTGCGGTATCTCTCGAAGGCATAAATAAAAACAGGGTCATAAGTATGGGTGTCCCGAATAATCGGTCTCACGTCCGTACCTCGCCTGTCACTATTAGTATATCCGAAATATTTAAAAATGTCAACCCAAACGACAAAGATTTTATAAAATACATTCCGCAGCAGTTTTTTGAGGATGAGGAAGCGGAGACCGAGCTTCCGGAGAATATCGAGATTTTGTCGCTGACAAAGGATAATGACAAGCGGCGGCACACCACCCTCAAGGAACAGCAGTACATCCAAAAGATATGCGATAAGTTAG
>JAFWAC010000033.1 GCA_017507805.1 Clostridia bacterium | reverse complement strand
TAAGATTTCTCTTAAGAATCGTCGGGTCCTTATTTCTTCGTTGTTTAATTTTCAAGGTCCGTTTCAGCACCCCTCGTTTGGAGCGCCTGATTATATTACCACAACCATTTCGGTTTGTCAACACTTTTTTTTGTTTTTTTTAAAACTTTTTTAAATTATTTTTTCAGGCACAATATATTGGGCTTTTCGTAGCAGGACAACCACATTTAAAGCTAAAAAGCTATGAATTTTTTTGCGAATTTTTTTGGTATATATATTATATATATGTATATCCTCAAACAAAATTCAAGGCTATGGAGCATTTGCTCCATAGCCTTTTTGATTAATCTGTCTGTTTTGTGACGGCTATCGAAAGGTCGGTAAGCTGTGCTTCGTCAACCTTAGAGGGTGCGCCCGACATAAGCTCACTCGAATTTGAGACCTTGGGGAATGCGATAACATCACGCAGGCTGTCGCACCCGCACATAAGCATTACCAAGCGGTCAAGTCCTATACCCATTCCTCCGTGAGGGGGTGCGCCGTACCTGAAAGCATCGGTCAGGAAGCCGAATTTCTGATGTGCTTCCTCCTCGGAGAGACCGAGCGCCGCAAACATACGCTTCTGAAGCTCGGGGTCGGTAATTCTTATCGAGCCGCTTGAAAGCTCAACACCGTTGAGCACCAAATCGTATGCCTTGGCAAATACCTTTTCGGGGTTTGTGTCAAGATACTGTATACTCTCGTCCAACGGAGATGTAAACGGATGGTGCATAGCATCCCAATTGCCTGTATCCTCGTTATACTCAAAGAAAGGAAATTCGGTAATCCAGAGGAAATTGAATTTATCGGGAATTATATCAAGTCTCTTTGCAACCGTAAGTCGCAGGGCACCCAAAACCGAAAGTGCAGTAGACTTGCGGTCAGCAACGATAAGCACAACATCACCCTTTTCGGCACCTGTGCGCTCGTAAATTGCCTGCATTTCCGTCTCGGTCATAAACTTTGCAAAGGAGCAGGTGGGAGTGTCCTCCGACCAACGGATAAATGCAAGGCCCTTAGCACCAATACCCTTTGCTTCCTCGGTAAGCTTATCAATTTCCTTACGGGTATAAACACCGGCGGCGTTTTTGGCATTAATTGCTCTTACTGTTCCGCCGTTTTTAACGGTATCGGCAAAGACACCGAAGCCGCAGCTTCCGACTATATCCGATAAATCCTTTATCTTCATATCAAAGCGGGTATCGGGCTTATCGGAGCCGTAATCGTTCATAGCATCGGTATAGGTAAGTCTCGGAAGTGGTGTTGGGATTTCCACATCTAAAATTTCTTTAAAAAGTCTCTTTACATACCCCTCGGCAATGGCATAAACATCCTCGGGCTCCACAAATGACATTTCAAGGTCTATCTGTGTAAATTCAGGCTGGCGGTCAGCACGCAAATCCTCGTCACGGTAGCAACGGGCAATCTGCATATAGCGGTCAAATCCCGAAAGCATAAGCAGTTGCTTATAGAGCTGGGGAGACTGCGGCAGTGCAAAGAAGCTTCCTTTATGCACCCTTGAGGGAACAAGATAGTCACGCGCACCTTCGGGAGTTGACTTTATCAGCGTGGGAGTTTCGATCTCAACAAAGCCGTTTTCATCAAAATAGTCCCTTGTTACCTTGGTAATCTTATGGCGGAGGAGAATATTTTTCTGAATATCCTGACGGCGCAGGTCAAGATAACGGTAACGAAGCCTTAACTCCTCATTGGCATTACTGTCATTAACAATTTCAAAGGGCGGAGTTTCCGAACAGCCCAAAAGCTTAAGACCTGTAACCTCTATTTCAATTTCACCTGTAGGAATTTCGGTATTAATTGAGGAACGGATACGCACCTTTCCTGAAGCCATAACAACATATTCACTGCGAAGTGAGGAGGCCTTTTCAAAAACCGATTTTTCGGTGTTATCGTCAAAAGCCAATTGAACGATACCCGTCCTGTCCCTCAAATCTATAAAAATAAGTCCGCCCAAATCGCGCTGACGCTGCACCCAACCGCAAACAACAACATTTTTACCCTCATCCTCACGGGAAAGTGTGCCGCAATAGTCGGTACGCTTCAAGCCATCCATTCTATCCAATTTCAAAATATGACACCTCTATACATATATATAATAAGCGAAAAATGAATAATGAACGCGATAATGAACCTTCATTAAGCAACCCTCATTATTCATTTGGAATTTTAATCTTTTAAAACTGCTTCCTCAAGGCTTTCAAGTGCCTGTGCATTAACACACTCCAACAGTCTGTCCGAAAGTGTGTTTAAGCTCACAGAAATCTCCTCGCCGCTTTGCATATTTTTAAGTCTTGCTTTGCCTGTTTCGATTTCAGCATCGCCCAAAACCAGAGAAAACTTAGCACCCGATTTTCCGGCATATTTCATCTGAGGCTTAAGTCCTCTGCCGCAAATATCGGTTAAAACACGGAAGCCGTCCTCACGCAAGGAAGCGCAAAGCGCGGTGGCTTTAAGCTGAGCCTTTTCACCCAAGGCGGCTATATAAAGGTCGGGAACAGGAGCCTCGGGCAGAGCAATGCCTTGATTTTTCAGCACAAGCATTAATCTTTCTATACCCATAGCAAAGCCCAACGAAGGCACAGCAGGACCGCCCATCTGTGAGATAAGTCCGTCATACCTGCCGCCGCCGCAAACGGTTGCCTGAGCGCCGATATCTCCCGAAACAAACTCGAAAACGGTTCGGGTATAATAGTCAAGTCCCCTTACAATATGAGGATTGACGGTATATTCAATTCCTGCCGCCGTAAGGTGAGATTTTACAGCCTCAAAATGCTCGCGGCAATCATCGCAAAGATAATCAAGCACAACCGGAGCACTTGCCGCAATTTCGGAGCACACAGGCGACTTACAGTCAAGTATACGCATAGGATTACGGTCAAGACGGTCAAGGCAGGTGGCACAAAGCTCGTCACTCTTAGAGCTAAAATACTCCTTAAGTGCCGCGTGATATGCCTTGCGGCATTCGGGACAGCCGATTGAATTTATTTCAAGGGAAATTTTTTCAATTCCAATCGAGCTTAGCACCTGACGCGCAAGGGCTATTACCTCAGCATCGGCATTAGGAGCCGCGGCGCCTATACATTCCACACCGAACTGATGAAATTCCCTGAGTCTGCCTGCCTGCGGCTTTTCGTAGCGGTAACAGCCGCCGATATAGCAAACCTTAACCGGCAAAGCACCGTTCACAAGACCGTTCTCAATCGCGCTTCTTATAACGCCGGCAGTAAGCTCAGGGCGAAGGGTTATAGACCTGCCGCCCTTATCATCAAATGTATACATTTCCTTTTGCACAACATCGGTAGTATCACCCACACTGCGCAAAAAAACCTCAGTATGCTCAAAGACAGGAACGCGAATTTCGCTAAATCCGTAAAGACCTGCAGTTTCAAGCATTTTACCCTCAACAAACTGCCAATTATGGCTGTTTTCGGGCAAAACATCATTAGTGCCCTTAACGGCACGGTTGATTTCAGACATTTTTGTTCCTCGTTTTATCCTTTTTTGATTATCTCGCGCCAATCAAGGTCGCCGCGCTCAAGACCGTGAATTAGCATTTCGGCAGTGGCGATATTGGTTGCAACCGGAATGTTATGAACATCGCAAAGACGGAGCAGAGATTGGTCGTCCGGCTCATTCGGCTTAGGATTGATGGGGTCACGGAAAACAAGCAGCATATCAATTTCATCACAGCCGATGCGTGCGGCAATCTGCTGTGTGCCGCCCTGTGAGCCGCCCAAAAATCTAACTATATTAAGACCGGTAGCTTCGGAAACTGTTTTGCCGGTGGCGCCGGTGGCAACCAGATTATACTTGCTCAAAATTCCGCAATAAGCAATGCAAAACTGTACCATAAGTTCCTTTTTTGTGTCGTGTGCGATTAATGCGATTGTCATAATAAGAGTCCTTTCAGATTTTTTTGATTTTGGGAAGCAGTAAGCTTTCCCCTTCAAGACGGCGCACAATTCTGCCGAAGGCCGCCGCCGCTTTACCTCTGCGGTGAAGCCTGTGAGTAAGAGAAAGCATAGTCAGCTCCTCTGCCTCCGGCACAATGCCGATAAGCCTCAGCTCAGCCGAATCGATTATACCATCTATATTTTTTTCTTTATATTTACGGCTTTGCTTATAAACAAAGCGGTTAATAACAAGTCTTGCCTTAAGCCCCATTTCGCAAAGCAGTGCACCCACAGCCGCCGCATCCCTTACCGAAACGGGATCGGGCACAGCGACAGTTAAAAACAGGGTTTCCTTTGGCAAGCAGGGGTAAAGCGAAAGATTTATACCTGCGGGGAAATCGAATATCACAACATCAAACATATCACAGACATTCTTTGCAAAGCTTGCGAAGGCAAAGGCATCAATCATACCGACCTTTGCAGGAGCAGGAACAAGGAAAAGATTTTTTTGCGTTTCACAGGAATATATCCCGTCCTCAAGCTCTCTGCCCATAAGCAGGTCGGAAAGGTCCAAAACCGCCAGCTTGTCCATTCCAAGCATAAGGTCAAGACAGCGAAGCCCCTCATCCATATCAACAAGCAAAACCTTTTTATCCCTTTTACAGAACGAAAAGGCAAGTCCCACAGAAAGGGTAGATTTGCCGACACCGCCCTTGCCGGAAGTCACGGCAAAAACCTTTGACATAAAATACCCCTCCTTTTCCTGAATATTTTATCACAATGTGTATTTTTTGTCAATTTAAAACCTAAAATTTACTAATCCAAAACCACAAAAGGCATATCCTCGGCAGGGGAATTGCTTTCGGCAAAGAAATATGCATCTAAAATATTCCTTACAACCGTACCTGCAGAATAACCGGAATTTCCGTGCTCAAGCACCACCGAAATTGCGATTTCGGGACTGTCAAACGGAGCAAAGGCAATAAACACGCTGTGGTCAACCTTGTCCTGCACCTGTGATGTACCTGTTTTACCGCCAACCTTTATCGGATAGTCTCCCAAAGCGGCACGTCCTGTACCGTCCACCGTAACAGACAGCATACCCTCTTTAACAGCCGCCAAATTCTTATCTTTCATCGAAACATTATTAACAACTGTGGGCGAAATTTCCTCATAGGTTTCTGACATATCGTAGGATACTATTTTACTTATAAGTCCTGCCTTGTAGTGTGTGCCGCCGTTTGCAAGGGTTGCCGTGTAATTGGCGAGCTGCAAGGGTGTAAACGCATTCATCTGACCAATCGAAATCTGCAGGGTATCACCGCCGACACCGTCAGAGGCAGGCTCAATGATAATACCCTTGGCGTCATCCACCTCAACACCGGTGGTAACACCCAGACCGAATTGCTTGAAATAGCTTGTGAGTGTGGTCGCGCCAATCCTTCTGCCAAGCTCAAAAAAGAAATAGTTACAGCTTTTTGAAAGGGCGTTTTTTAAATTCATATGTCCGTGATAATGCATACAGTCGGGCTGATAGTCCCCGAAATAGTCATAATTTCTGACACATTTAATGGTTTCGCCCTGATTATAAAAGTTGTTTTCAAGTGCGGCAATTGCCACAATCGGTTTTATGGTGGAGCCGATTGGGTAAACGCCCTGAAAGGCACGGTTGGTAAGCGGCTTTGCAGGGTCGCTTGCAAGCTTATCGTAATTCTTATTCATTGTTGCCGAGTCATAGGTCGGGTAGTTCGCGGCACATATAACCTCGCCCGAGTCGATACGCACCGCCACAGCCGCACCTGCCGTTACCGAGCCGCCCTTTGACTGAAGCCCTTTGACCACTGTGGCAAGGGAGTCCTGCGCACTGCGTTGCATCACCTTATCAAGGGTGAGCATTATGGTTTTACCCGCAACAGGCTCCTTTGTTACCTCTTTGGAAATTATATTTCCCTTGCTGTCCAATTTGTATGTGATTTCGCCGTCCTTGCCGCGGAGATACTCCTCAGCCCATCTTTCGATGCCGCTTTTGCCGACCTTGTCGTTATAGGAATAGCCTTTTTGCTTGTATTCCTCCCAATCCTCGGCAAAAATGGGGCCGACCGAGCCGATAAGATTTACGGCAAGCGAGGTGTCAACATATTCTCTGAAAGGAACAACCTCAACCGTAACACCGTCCAGCCTGAAGGCAGATTCCGAAACCTTGCGCATAAGCTCGGTGGGAATATCCTCCGCAAAAGTGAAGGGATAAGAAATGGAAAAATCCGCCAAGGTCATACTGTAACGCACGCCCATTATCATTCTCTGCTCATCCTGCGAATACTTTTCAAGCCCGTATTTTTCAACCATCGCCTTGAAGCAGTTTTCTGCCGTGGCGTAATGAGCAAGCTCCAACTTTTCGACAAGCTTTTTGGTGTCACCGTCTGCCGTGAAAGCATAGGGCGCGGCGGGAGACACCGGAAGCTCGTCCACCCAGGATGCATTATACTCCTTCATAAGCTTAACAAGGGTGAGTATAATATCATTGAGATTTTCCTTGACATAAGCCTTGTTAAAAACAATATTGTAGCCGTCTCGGTTTATAGCTATCTGTCTGCCGTAGCAATCAAGGATTTCGCCTCGCGGTGCTTTCAGAACAGCAGTAAGCACCGAAGCCGCACCGTCATTTTTGTCGGTATACTCGGCGGCATCGGCTATCTGGATAGAATAAACTCTGACTGTGAATAAAAGGATTACCAAAACCATAATAACCGACAAAACGGTAAGCTGGGTCTGGCTTTTTTTCTTGAAAGGCAATTTTGTTCCTCCGAAAATTATTGATTTTGTTTGCGGTCGAAGTGTTTGAAAATAAAATAAAACGGAATTATGAAAACCGAGCTGTAAACCGCGGAGGGCAGGGCATATTTAAGCAGATACTCAAGGCTTTGCTCCGGCGATACCCCGAAGGCATAAAAAAGCGCCCATAAAAGCACAAAGTAAAAAACTGCTGTGATAAGCGAAAGCACCGCCGCCGCGCGGATATTTTTATTGAAAAGATTGCTTGCCGCAAGGCTGACAAAAACCGAAACGATTATAAGCACAACCGTATTAAAGCTGAAGTTCTTTTGCGCCACGCCGTCAATGCAAGCGCCCGAAATCAAGCCTGCCACAGCCGCCTTTAAGGGGGACGAAAACATAGAAAACGCTGTAAGCAGAGGTATTATAAGTAACGGAGTTGCGGTTTTTATCGAAATATCAGCTATATCCGAGGTGTGAAAAATCAAAACAGCAAAAAACAAAAGAATTGTTAGAACGGCATAAAGCGGATGTCTTTTTTTCAGAGGCATATCATTCACCGCTTCCGGGCTTAACCCCGCCCTGTCCCTCAAATTCTGTTATCACCATTACCGAACGGATTGCCTCCAAATCGGCAAAAGGCTCAACCGCGGCATAAATAGAGGTGTTATATTGGTCACTGCCGATGGATTTTATTGTGCCGACAAGAAGCCCTGCCGGGAAAACACCCTCGCCCGAGGTGACAATATAGTCACCGACAGCTATATTACAGGATCTTGAAAGATTGTAAAGTCGGGTTTGTCCCTTTTCGGCAAATTGGAGCGCACCCGAAAGAATACCCGAATCGTTAGTGCGGTTATCAAGAGCACCAAGAACCACATCAGGACTTAAAACCGTGGCAACCTTAGAGGTTGTAAGCCCAACCTCGGCTATGTAGCCGACAAGTCCCGCATCGGTTATAACGGGGTCGGTGGCTTCAATTCCGTCAAGTGAGCCGCGATTGATAACAAAGCCGCCGTAAGGGTCGGTGGTGTCCCTCGAAATGAGGGTTGCGGCAGTAAACCCGAAATCGGGATTGGCATCCTTGATTTCAAGGTAATCCTTATAAAACTCATTCTCCGCCTGCATTTGCTCATAATCAGCCAGCCTGCGGCGAAGCTCGTTTATCTCGTTTTCAAGCTCTGCGTTTTTAAGCTCCATTTCATTTCCCGCGGTGTAGGTCGAGACAAAATCCGACACACCGTTGGAAATTTTTGTGAATGCGGCTCTAAAAGGCGCAGTCACCGTTCCCATTATATCCGCCTGGGGAGAAATTCTGCTGCCAATCAAGGCGAATATTACCGATAATGCTATAAACACAATAACGGTTAAAAGTATAATTTTAAATTGCCTGCTGCGAAAGAAAAATCGCATTGCTTTACCTCCAAAAATTTATCTGAAGCGCTTGCCTCTGCGGAAAACATAATTTTCAAAGCCGCTGTCGGCCTCAAGTCTTTTGGCTGTTCCCAGAACCACGCAGTCAAGGGGATTTGCCGCAACCGTCACCGGCATTCCGGTTTCCTCTGCAATAAGCTCGGCAAAGCCGCGAAGCAGAGCGCCGCCGCCCGTCATTGTGATACCGCGGTCGATAATATCCGCCGCCAATTCGGGCGGAGTTTTTTCAAGGGTGAGACGGATTGTATCAATTATCTGTGAAATCGGGTCTGCCATTGCGGCGCGTACCTCCTCCGAGGAAATAACCACATTCTTAGGCAAACCGTCAACCTGGTTTCTACCCTTTATTTCTATGCTTGTCTCATTCTCATAGGGCTTTGCTGAGCCGATTTCTATCTTAATCTGCTCTGCCGTTCTTTCGCCTATAAGCAGATTATGCTTTCTTCTGACATAATTTATAATAGCTTCATCAAGGTCATCGCCGGCAATTCTTATGGACTGAGCCGTAACAATATCACCAAGAGATATTACGGCGACCTCACTCGTACCGCCGCCCACATCTACAACCATATTACCTGCCGCATCCCAGACAGGAAGCCCTGCGCCCACTGCGGCAGCCATCGGTTCCTCTACAAGGTCAATGTCTGCGGCGCCTGCCTGCTTTGCCGCATCGTAAACCGCGCGGCTTTCAACCTCGGTAACACCTGCAGGTATACATATAACCATTCTCACCCTTGAGAAAAAAGAGCCCTTTAATGCCTGGGAGACAAATCTTTTAAGCATTGCGGCTGTAACATCAAAGTCGGCAATAACGCCGTCCTTAAGCGGTCTTACTGCAACTATCGAGCCGGGAGTTCTGCCTATCATTTCCTTTGCCTCTGTGCCCACGGCACGAACGGCATCGTTTCTTATGTCATAAGCCACAACCGAAGGCTCTCTCATAATAATGCCCTTACCCTTAAGGCATACTAAAGTGTTTGCGGTACCAAGGTCAACACCTATATCTCTTGTAAACATAATTCCTTCTCTTTTCCTTATTTTATTTATGGCACAATAAAGCTTATTGCATTATTTATGTTTGTTATTTTCACGCTGTCGTCACCCTCGGCATACTCACCGTCAAGCGTCCACGGAACCTCCTTGCCGCCCAAAACAGTGATTTCATCGGTATGAAAAAATTCCATACCCTCGCGGTCAAGCTCCTGCCGGAGAATACCGTCAATCAAGGGCTGAAGCTTAAGCACATTATCGGGCTTGCGGATAAGCAGAACCTCAAAAAGACCGTCATTAAGCTTTACAACCGATTCGTCAAACTTAACTATTCCCCCGACAGACATAGAGTTAGAAATTGCTCCGAAAAGGAACTCGCCCTCTATTTCTTTATCCTTGCAGGAAAATTTCAGGCTTATGGGCTTTATATTTCCGAGGCTTTTTATGCCCTCAAAGAAATATGCCGCCTGCCCCAAGACATTTTTTACATCCTGCGGAGCAGTATATGAAGCGGAGGTAAAAGCACCGAAGGAGGCTGTATATGAAAAATATTTATCCCCGAATTTGCCGATATCGAGTGAGATTTCGCGTCCGTTTACAATATCCCTTGCGGCACTCTCGATATCACGGGAAATTCCAAGCCCCGAGGACCACTCATTAAGCGTTCCTGACGGAATGTACCCAAGGGGACAGTTAATTCCCGTCTGCATAAGCCCTGTTATGGTTTCATTAAGGGTACCGTCCCCTCCGCAAACCACAATAAGATTATATTCGTCCTGTGAAAGCAGAGATACTCTTTCGGTGGCATCTCCTCTTGCCTTTGTGGGATAAACGGTCACCGAATAACCGCCAAGAGAAAAAATTTCCACAACCTTTAAAAGCTCTGTTCTCATTTTTGCCCTGCCTGAACAGGGATTTACAATCAAAAGCAGTCTCTTCTCTGACATTTGCCTTTCACTTTTCTCCTTCAGCTCTTATTTTATCTGTAATTTATAGGTAATGTTGCGGTTGCATTAAGGTCACAGCCGGCAATATTACCGTCCCTCAACTCATAATAGCCCTGAACTCCGACCATTGCGGCGTTATCTCCACAGTATTTAAGAGGAGGATAATAAAGACTGTACCCCCGTTTTTTGCACTCCCCGTCAAGCCTTGCGCGAAGCTCGCTGTTGGCAGACACACCGCCTGCCACCGCAATTTTAGTATACCCGAATTTTTCCGCCGCTTCAAGTGTCGCCGATATGAGCATATCGCACACCCTTTGTCTCACAGTGGCACAAAGCACAGGTATATCGATTGCTTCATTTTTCTGGGAAGCGTTGTGAATTAAGTTTATAACAGCGGTTTTAAGCCCCGAAAAGCTGAAATCAAATTCTCCGCCGCCCGATTTCGGAAAGGGCAATGGATATTTTTTAAGGTCAGCTTCGGTTGCAATTTTATCAAGCGTGACGCCGCCGGGATACTCAAGTCCCATACAGCGCGCCGTTTTATCAAAGCATTCGCCTGCGGCATCGTCACGGGTGCCGCCCAAAATATTAAAGCTTGTATAATCGGTGACCTCTGCAATCACGGTGTTACCGCCCGAAACCAAAAGGCACAAAAAAGGAGGCTCCAAATCGGGGTGAACAATATAATTTGCCGCAATATGAGAACGCAGATGGTGTACCGGTATAAGCGGCACTCCGAGCGACATTGCAAGCCCCTTGGCAAAGTTCACACCCACAAGCAATGCACCGATAAGACCGGGTGCAAAGGTGACGGCAACCGCCTCTATATCGTTATAGGTAATCCCTGCCTCGGCTATCGCCTCATCACACACGCGGGAGATTGCCTCGGTGTGGCGGCGTGAAGCAATTTCAGGCACAACACCGCCGTATATACGGTGCTCGGCTATCTGGGTTGCGACTATATTTGAAAGCACCGTTCTGCCCTCGGTCACTGCAACGGAGGTTTCATCACAGGAGCTTTCTATACTTAAAATTTTCATTTTTCTTCAAACCTTTTTGTCATAATAAGCGCATCCTCTTTAGGGTTATTGTAAAATCCCTTGCGCCGCCCCTCCTGAACGAAACCGAATTTTTCATAAAGCGAAAGGGCTTTTTGATTAGACGCGCGCACCTCCAAGGAAACAAATTCAAGTCCGTTTTCATTGGCAAAATCCATTATCCTGTTCATAAGCGCTGTACCAATCCCCATCAAACGGCTATCAGACCGCACCGCAATATTTGCAATGTATCCCTCGCCGCAAACTGCGCTTATACCGACATACCCCAGCACCCTTTTTTCTGCATCAACCGCAACAAAAAAATCGGTGCCGCCCTTCATTGCCTGAGCAATCACATTTTCGCTCCACGGCTCGGCAAAGGTGACCGCCTCTATTTCAGCGATACCCTTTATATGCTCATCCTCGGCAGAAACAACACGGTAATCGGCAAAAAAGCCGCTGTCAAGAAGTCTGTCAAGCTCATTTATTATTTGGTCGCGGCAGGCGCGGTAGGCGGCAATGTCGCCACCGTAGGGGTCCGAAACTCCGCCACCCAAAACCGTGATTTCCTTATCGCAAGCCACACCCAAAAGCGCCGCCCTGTGCGAATGCGACATACAGATTATTTTATCAGCTTCACTTAGGTCAACTGCCGTAAGCTGTTTAGAAATATGACCGCTTATATCAACACCTGTCTCAGCCATTGCCTCTTTAGAGTTAGGGCTGACAGCAGAACCGTCCGCACAAAGACCGCGGCTGAAAGCGGTGATACCCTTAGTCTTAAGATAGCCCTCTGCCATAGGACTGCGGCAGGTGTTTCCCGTACATACAAAAAGCACCCTCATCAGCCCTTAGCCTCCAGCCAGGTTTTACCGTAGCTTGCGTCTGCTGTGAGACTTACCGCCAGACTTGCTGCAGACTGCATTTCCAGTGACAAAAGCTCACAAACCCTTTTTGCATCCGCTTCATCACACTCAACTATAAGCTCATCGTGTACCTGAAGTATCAGCTGTGCGGTGGGTATTTCTTTTTCCAAACGCTCAAAAACCCGTATCATAGCAAGCTTTATAATATCTGCCGCCGTGCCCTGAATAGGCGCATTTCTGGCAACACGCTCGCCAAAGGCACGCAACATTCCGTTTGAGTTGTTAAGCTCCGGCAGATAGCGTCTCCTGCCGAAAAGTGTCGAAACAAAGCCCTCTGCCTTAGCATTGCTTATGGTATTCTCCATATACCTCGCAACTCCGGGGTAGCTTGCAAGGTAGTTCTTTATATAGCTGTCTGCCTCACTGCGGCTGACACCGATATCCTTTGAAAGCGAAAAAGCACCTATACCGTAAACTATACCGAAATTAACCGCCTTGGCGCGGCTTCTCATAATCGGTGTAACCATATCTATCGGTATGTCAAACACCTGCGAAGCCGTTACTGTGTGAATGTCCACTCCAGATTGAAAGGCGGAAATCATATTTTGGTCCCCTGCCATACTCGCCAGCACGCGAAGCTCAATCTGCGAATAGTCAGCATCGCAAAGCACCCTGCCCTCGGGCGCGGAGAAATACTCTCTCAGCCTCCTGCCCTCCTCGGTACGGACGGGAATATTCTGTAAATTAGGCTCCAGCGAGCTTATTCTGCCGGTGCGGGCTTCTGTCTGATTGAAGGTTGTGTGTATGCGCCCGTCCTCGGCAATACAGTCCCGCAGTCCGTCTGCATAGGTTGATTTCAGCTTTGCAAGCTGGCGGTATTCAAGCAACATTCCAACCGCCGGATGGGCTGTGCGAAGCTCCTCTAATACCTCAGCATTTGTGCTGTAACCGCTTTTGGTTTTTTTCTTTGCAGGCAAGCCCAATTTTTCAAAAAGCGCCACACCCAACTGCTTGGGGGAATTAAGATTGAATTCATAGCCCACAAGCGAGTATATCTCATTTTCTATAACCGAAATCCGTTCTCCCAATTCCTTTGACAGCTCACAAAGCCCCTCGCCGTCCACCAAAAAGCCTTTAAGCTCCATAAAGCCCAAAACCTTGGCAAGCGGAAGCTCTATATCATAAAGTAGTTTGAGCTGACCTGTTTTTTCAAGCTCGGCTGTAAGTCTTTCACAGGTATCGGAAAAAAGGCAGGCGTTTTTAATGATACTGTCCGCCTCGCCCTTAATTTCGGGGACAGCCGCACCGTATTCCTGAGCCAATCTGTCCGCCGCGTAGGAGGAGGCTGACGGGTTGCAGAGATAACCTGCAAGCAAGCAATCAAAAACCACATTCTTGATTTCAGGGTACTGTTTATAAAGGCTTTTATAATCGTAAACCCGCTTTTCAATGTCCGGATTTTCAAGAATTTTTCTTATCTCGCCCTCATCACAGGCAAAAACCCTTTGACCGCTTACAACCGCAAAGCCCTCACCCTCAAGGTAAATATCCACACACCCTTCCAAATCGGCAGGTATCGCCTTACAGGCGGTAAAGGTCTTGGCAGGCACGCTGTCAAAATCAAGGCTTAGCTGACGGTTATCCGGCTCAAGCCCCATTTTTTCCATAAGCTTAAAAAACTCCAGCCTTGTCATAAGACGGGCAAGCTCTGTGATTTGGGGCGCCTTGGTTTTATAAAAATCAAGATCGGTGCTTATGGGCGCTGTACGGCAAATAGTGCCGAGTTCACGGCTTAAATATGCGCTCTCGCGCCCTGCCTCAAGCTTTTTTCTCACGCTGTCCTTAATATCGATTGCTTCAAGGTCGGCATAAATATTGTCAATACTGTGAAAACGGGTTATAAGGTCGGTAGCGGTCTTTTCGCCCACTCCCGGCACACCGGGAATATTGTCCGAGGAATCACCCATAAGGCTTTTTAGCTCTATCATTTCCTCGGGAGTAAGCCCGTATTTTTCAAAAAGCGCCTCTTTAGTGTAATTTATAATTTCGGGATGCCCCATTCGGGTTGCGGCAAGCAACACCCTTGTGCGGTCCGAAATAAGCTGCAAGGAATCCCTGTCCCCTGTGGAAATGACACACTCGTTACCGCTTTGCTCGCAGACGGAAGCAAGTGTACCCAGAATATCATCCGCTTCATAGCCCGCACATTCAATACAGGTGTAGCCCGAGAGGGTGAGCCACTCCTTTAAAATCGGCATCTGCGAAGCAAGCTCGGGCGGCATACCCTTTCTGCCTGCCTTGTATTCACTGTATTTTTCGTGCCTGAAGGTCGGCGCTTTAAGGTCAAACGCAACTGCAACACCGTCAGGATTTTCCATTTCGCAAAGCTTGTGTAAAATATTTATAAATCCGTAAACGGCATTTGTGTACTGACCGTCCTTTGTGGTCAGCAGCTTAATACCGTAAAAAGCGCGGTTTATTATGCTGTTTCCGTCAATAGCAAGCAGCTTCATGCCCTCACTCCATCAAATATAATTAATCTATTGTATTATACCACACTAAACAGAATATGTCATCATTTTTTTATTTCTAATTTCAAAATATTTATATTTACATTAAGGCGGATTTTTGATACAATAATATCACTAATACTTTGAGGTGTGTTTATGGAGTATCATATTAACGCTTCCCTTTTGACCTCGGCATTTCCGGTGCCCTGCGAGGTGGTTGACCGCCACCTTAAATTGGCAAAGGCGGAGCACATAAAGGTGCTTTTATACATAATGAGAAATATGTCGGTGAAGCAAACGTCTGAAATTGCGCTTAACACCGGCGTTTCGGAATATGATGTAGGAGAGGCTCTGCTTTATTTTGCAGATGCCGGTATTCTTGTGCCCGAACAGCCGCAACGCACAGCCGCCCAAAAGCCGCAGAAAAAGACGGTGCGCCGCGCCGAAAAGCCCAATCGGAACGATATTGCCCGCCGCAGCGAGGAGGACGAAAACATCCGTTACCTGATGGCACAGGCACAGCTTAAATTCGGCAGAATTCTTAAGGATAACGAAGCCAACACCTTAGTCTGGCTCTATGACGATATCGGTATACCCGTTTCCCTTATTTTGTATATAATCCAATATGCCGCAAATAAGGAAAAGCTCAATATAAGATTTATAGAAGCTACTGCAATCTCCTGGTTCGATATGGGTATTGAAACCATCGAACAGGCAGATGAGCAAATGCGCAAGGAAGCGGTTGAGGAAAAGGCTTGGTCTGTTGTTGCCACCGCTTTTGGTATTGAGAAGCGAAAGCCCAGCCAAAAGGAAAAGGAGCTTTCGGTTAAATGGGTTGACGAATGGAAGCTCTCAAGAGAAATGCTTGCCGCGGCATACGATGCCTGTGTAAACACAAAATCCAAATTCTCCATGCCGTACACAGAAAAAATCTTGGAGAGCTGGCACGAAAAGGGCTACAAAACCCCCGAAGATATACCACAAGGCACGGCAAAAAATCAGGAACGCGATTACGGGGCTTACGATATCGACCTTTACGAAAAAATGATAAATTCAAAGGATTAAGAAGCTATGATTACCAAAGAAATTACATACAAAAAGGCTTTTGAAAACAAACAGCAGGCATTACGGGAAAGACAAACCGAGTACCAAAAACGCCTGTCAAAGGCTTATTATGAAAATCCGCGACTTGCCGAAATCGATCAAAAGCTTTCACAGGCGGGCGCACAGCTTGCCCTCACCGCCCTTTCGGGCGACAAAGAAAAGCTTGAAGCCCTTAAAAGGCTGACCGAAGCCCTTTCTGCTGAAAAGGCAATGCTGTTAAAAAAGGCAGGGGTGGGAAAACTGCAATATGCTTGCGAGCTTTGCGGAGATACCGGCTATGTTTCGGGCAAAATTTGCGAATGTATCAAAAAGGAAGCCGCCGCAGTTATGTCTGCCGAGCTTTCAAAGGAAATGCCGCTTTCGGGCAGCAGCTTTGAAGCCTTTGATTTGAAATATTATCCGGACAAGACAGACAAGGACGGCGCAAACCCACGCAGACGGATGACCTCAATTTTAAACCTTTGCAAGGCTTATGCCCAAAGCTTTGACCCTGCCGCTTCCTCAAATCTGCTTTTTATGGGTGACACGGGGCTTGGCAAAACCCATTTGACGCTGGCAATTGTCTCAGAGGTTATAAAAAAGGGCTGCCTGCCGGTTTACGGCTCTGCAGAAAACCTTTTCTCTGCAATTGAGGCGGAAAAATTTTCGGGTGAGGGCAGAGGCACCTATGACGCCATGCTTCACTGCGACCTGCTTGTAATTGATGATTTGGGGGCAGAAATGACCACCTCGTTTACAAAATCCGTACTTTATAACCTCATCAACACAAGACTACTCTCCAAAAAACCGACCATAATCAACACAAACCTGACTATGAAGCAGCTTGAAGCTCTTTACACACCGCGAGTTTCATCACGGTTGGTCGGTAACTATGACGGACAGAGATTTTTAGGCAAGGATATCCGTCAACAAAAAATGCTGGAAAAGAGTTAAGAAGGGATTTATTTGGCAATACAAAAATATGACGCCGGCACCTATGAGGTCGCCGTTATAGGCGGGGGTCACGCCGGAATTGAAGCGGCGCTATCCTCCGCAAGGCTCGGCTGTAAAACGGTTATGTTCACCGTAACCCTCGATTGGATAGGAAATATGCCCTGCAACCCCTCAATCGGAGGCACTGCAAAGGGGCATCTTGTCCGCGAGCTTGATGCCTTGGGCGGAGAAATGGGCAAGGCGGCAGATAAGCACACCCTGCAAAGCCGTATGCTGAATTTAGGGAAAGGCCCTGCCGTTCATTCACTGCGCGCGCAAATTGACCGCAGGGCTTACAGCGGTTATATGAAGCACGCGGTCGAGCTTCAGCAGGGGCTTGATGTGAAGCAATGCGAAATAACCGAGCTTTACAAGGAAAATGAGGTTTGGCACTGTGTAACCTCTTTGGGCGCGGATTTCAAAGCCAAGGCTGTGATTATTGCCACAGGCACCTTTTTGGGCGGCAGAATTTATGTTGGAGAGGTCAATTACCCCTCGGGACCTGACGGCAGCTTCCCTGCGACACAGCTTGCAGACTCACTTAAAGAGTTAGGCGTGCCTCTGCGCCGCTTTAAAACCGGTACTCCGGCGCGTGTTGCGAGGGACAGTATTGATTTTTCTCAGCTTGAGGTTCAGGAGGGCGATGCAAAAACCCTGCCCTTCAGCTACTCCACAGAGCAGGATCCCGAAAACAAGGTGGTCTGCCACATTTCCTACACCAACGATGAAACCAAACGGGTGATACTTGAAAATATCCACCGTTCGCCCTTATATTCGGGGGATATTGAGGGTGTTGGCCCTCGGTACTGCCCCAGCATTGAGGATAAAATCGTTCGCTTTGCCGACAAAAAGCGGCATCAGTTTTTTATTGAGCCCTGCGGCGAGGATACCGAGGAAATGTATCTTCAGGGACTTTCCTCCTCACTTCCGGAGGAGGTTCAAATCGCACTTTACAAAACAATTGACTGCCTTAAAAATGTAAAAATTATGCGCAATGCTTATGCTATTGAATATGACTGTGTTGACCCGTTGGCGCTAAAGGCAACCTTGGAAATGAAGGACTTTGACGGGCTTTACGGCGCAGGTCAGTTTAACGGCTCCTCGGGCTATGAGGAGGCGGCGGCGCAGGGGTTGGTTGCAGGTATAAATGCCGCCCTTAAAATTCAGGGCAAGGAACCCCTTGTTTTGTCCCGCGCATCCTCTTATATCGGTACTCTTATAGACGACCTTGTAACCAAGGGCTGTATGGACCCCTACCGTATGATGACCTCACGCAGTGAATACCGCCTTCTGCTGCGGCAGGATAACGCCGATGAAAGGCTTATGCCCATCGGATATGAGCTGGGACTTATAGGGGAGGAGCAATATTCAAAATTTCTTGAGGTTTGCCGCTTAAAGGAGCAGGAAATCGAGCGCGTAAACAACACCTTTTTAGCGCCCGGCAGTGAGCTTAATGCCCTGCTTGAGGCACACGGCACTGCACCGATGACAACCGGCACAAGGCTTTCTGACCTTATCAAAAGACCTCAGCTAAGCTATGAAGCCTTAGCCCCCTTTGACAAGGCGCGGCCGCAGCTTCCCTACAGGGTAAAGGAAAAGGTTGAGATTGAAATTAAGTACGAGGGATATATTTCCCGTCAGCAGGCGCAGGTAAACGAAATGCTGAGACTTGAAAACAAGCTTATCCCTGCCGATATTGATTACAGCGCTATCACGGGCTTAAGACTTGAAGCAATCGAAAAGCTTAACAAAATAAAACCTGCAAATATCGGTCAGGCATCCCGCATTTCCGGAGTGAGCCCTGCGGATATTTCGGTACTGCTTATATATCTTTCAAAATAAATAATAAAAGCGAGGTTAATTTTAATTATGAAATATATGGTTTTACTCTGTGACGGAATGTCCGACCGTCCCAATGCCGCTTTAGGCGGCAAAACACCTATGGAATGTGCCAAAAAGCCCCTTATGGACAGCTTGGCAAAAACAGCAGAGCTTGGTATGTGCCGCACCGTAGCAGACGGCTTAAAGCCCGGAAGCGATGTTGCAAATCTTTCGGTTATGGGCTATGACCCGCTTGTTTGCTACACAGGTCGCTCCCCCCTGGAGGCGGCATCCATCGGTGTTGACCTTAAGGATACCGATGTTGCGCTCCGTTGCAACATCGTAACACTGTCGGACGAGGAGAATTACTCTGACAAAACAATGGTGGACTACTGCGCAGGCGATATTTCCACAAAGGAAGCCCACGAAATAATCAAAACCGTTGAGGAGGAACTCGGCAACGAAATTTACAGGTTTTACGGCGGTGTAAGCTACCGCCACTGCCTTGTTGTAGATAACGGCACAACCGACCTCGGCACCATGACACCCCCTCACGATATAAGCGGCAGAGTAATCGGTGAGTATTTAAGCGACAGCAAAAATGCCAAGCCGTTGATAGAGCTTATGAAAAAGAGCTATGATATACTTAAAAATCACCCTGTAAACCTTGCAAGACGCGCCAAGGGCTTAAACGAAGCCAACTCTATCTGGCTCTGGGGCGAGGGCAAAAAGCCACAGCTTGAAAGCTTTGAAGCCAAAAACGGCGTTAAGGCGGCTGTGGTAAGCGCCGTTGACCTTTTAAAGGGTATCGGTATCTGCGCCCAAATGGAAACACCCGAGGTTACGGGTGCCACAGGATATATTGATACCGATTTTGAGGGCAAGGCAGCCGCCGCAATCAAAGCCTTCCAAGACGGGGCTGACCTTGTTTACCTTCACTTTGAGGCTCCCGATGAGTGCGGTCACCGCGGCGAAGCGCAAAACAAGGTAACTGCAATTGAATATATTGACAGCCGCGCATTAAAGCCGATGCTCGATTACCTCAATTCCTGCGGTGAGGATTACCGTATCCTCATTATGCCCGACCATCCGACACCCCTTTGCATAATGACACATTCCTCCGAGCCTGTACCCTATCTTTTGTATGACAGCAGTGAGCAAAAATCGGGCGCTTCAAGCTTCACGGAAGCCTCTGCCGCCGCCACCCAAATCACGGTTGAGCACGGCCCCGACATAATGGAAAAATTACTCAAAAAAATGTAGTTATGTAAACCGAGATAACCTTAAAAGTTATCCACTTTATCCACATAGTTATCCACCGTTTCAGGGGCTTGTCCCACTTAAAATCAAGAAAATTGGGTTTTTTTCGGTGGATAACGCGGTTGATAAGTGGGAAAACTCCCCCCTATCAACATTTACGGATAAAAAATTATGTAAAGTATTTTGACATTTTTCGACATAAAATTTTTTTGTATATTATACCGATTTTTAAGCTTTTTAACACCAAAAAATCTCTCTTTTTTCAAACCTTAAGGAGCACAGATGAAACGCACAAAATTAATTGACAGAATATTGCCCGATTACACCCGCGGCGAGGAAATTTTCAATATGGTTTCCCACATCGCCGGCGGCGCCATCGGAATTGCGGTTTGCACACTTTGCATTATCAAATCGTTCTTAAACGGAGACCCTTATCAGGTGGTCGGCTCTTTTATTTACGGCTTCTCTATGATAATTCTTTACACCGTTTCAAGCATTTATCACGGGCTTGTTTCACAAACCCCGAAAAAGGTGATGCAGATTATCGACCACTGCTCTGTCTTTATTCTCATTTCGGGCACATATACCCCCATTGCCCTCTCCTCCCTCAGGGAATACAATTCCGCCTTGGGCTGGACAGTTTTCGGAGTTGTCTGGGGAGTTTCGGCTTTGGGCATAACCCTTAATGCCATCGACCTTAAAAAATACAATCTTTTCTCCATCATCTGCTATTTGGCTCAGGGCTGGTGCATAATACTCACCGGCAAGGCGGCAATAAACGCGATTGGTATGGAGGGCTTTTGGTGGCTTCTGGCAGGAGGCATTGCCTATACGGTGGGCGCCGTGCTTTACGCAATAGCCGGCAAGGGCGGTCACCGCTATATGCACTCAATTTTCCATCTTTTTGTGGTTTTGGGGTCAATTCTCCAATTTATCGCTATTCTGTTTTTCGTTTTAGTATAGGGGGTAATATGTTATGGATATAAACAAGCTTTTAAAGGGTGTCGATTGCAAATGCGGCAAAAAGCACACCTGTAGTATTGATTATGTTTATATAGAGAAAAATGCCATCGACAGGCTCAAAGAAATTTGCAGGGAAAATAATAATATTCTGCTGGTTGCAGACCAAAACACCTTTTCCGCCGCCGGCGAAAAAACCGAGGCGGCATTAGCCGGAAAAAGCATTAAAAAGGTGATTTTCAGCGGTGATACAATTCTCATACCCGATGAAAGGGCAATTAAAGAGGTTACCGATAAGCTCGCCTGCTCCGATTTGATTATCGGAATTGGTTCGGGTGTAATTCAGGATCTTTGTAAATATGTTTCCTTTTATAACAAAATCCCTTACATAATAGTTGCAACTGCACCCTCAATGGACGGCTACGCTTCAACCGGTGCTGCTATGATCACAGGCGGTATGAAAGTCACCTATCCCGCAGGGCTGCCAACCGCAATCCTTGCCGATACCGAGGTGCTGAAAGCCGCCCCCATCGATATGATAAAGGCAGGCTACGGCGATATTATAGGTAAGTTTTCTGCCCTTAACGATTGGAAGCTGAGCCACTGCATTAACGGCGAATATTTTTGTGAATACATATATAATTTAACCTTCGAACAAATCCAAAAAACCCTTTCTTTGGCTGACGGTATTCTTAAAAGGGATGAGCAAAGCATAAAAACCCTTATGGAAGCCTTAGTGGTTATCGGAATTTTAATGAGCTTCGCAGGCTCCTCGCGCCCCGCCTCGGGCAGTGAACACCATCTCTCACATTTTTTTGAGATAACGGGTATCATAACCAATACCGAATATCTGCCCCACGGCATAGATGTCGCCTTCTCCACCGTTATGACCGCCTCGTTAAGAGAAAAGCTTCTGTCACGCAAATTCCCCTCAAAAATTTACCGTCCAAGCCGCGAGGCTTACGAAAAAAGAATAAGGGAAATTTACCGCGAGACAGCAGACGGCTGTATCGCACTGCAGGACAAGGTTGGTTATTACTCAGCCGATAAAACCGCGATTTTCCTTGAAAAGGAATCAGAAATCAGAGAAATCCTTTCAGAAATGCCATCTGCCGAGCAGATAAAGGAAATGCTTTCCTTGGCAGAGCTTGATATCAAGGATTTTTACAGCCTTTACGGCAAGGAAAAAATAGAAACCGCCCTGCTTTACGCTAAGGATTTAAAGGATAGGTATACCGTTCTTTGGATGAATTACGATTTTTACGGAGATGAAAGCTAATGCACAGCGATATAAAGGTCATTGCGATGGATTTAGACGGCACCCTGACACAGCACAAAACCCCTTTGAGCGCCGAGCACAGGGCGGTTTTAGAAAAGCTTTCCAAAAAGTATAAGCTACTTATGGTCGGTGCCGGTCAGGTCATAAGAATTTTCAATCAATTGGAAAAATTTCCTGTTGATATCATCGGAAACTACGGTATGCAATACGGGGTTTACAACAGCTCCACCGGAAGCATCGACCTCTTGCGCGATATTTCTTTAAGCTGTGACAAAGAGCTGATAACCCAAAAAATCGAAACACTGCGAAAGCGCTACGGATATACCAAGTTTACAGGCGAAACAGTGGAGTTTCACCCCTCCGGCTGTGTGACTTTCCCCATTCTGGGCACAAAGGCTGCAAGTGAGGACAAGCTTTCCTTCGACCCCGACCGGGCAAAAAGGCGCAAAATTTATGACGAGGTTGTCAAAGCCTTTGACAGCTACTGTGTATTTGTGGGAGGCTCCTCCTCCTTTGATATGGCACCCAAGCCTTATAATAAATACTATGCATTGGATATTTACTGCAAGGAAAACAACCTTACACACAGAAATGTTGTTTATATAGGTGACGATTACGGCCTCGGCGGAAACGATGAAGCTGTTTACAAATCAGATTTTAATTACATCACCATCGACAATTACCTTGACTTTCCAAAGGTTGTTTCAAGCCTGCTTTAGGGCAGAGCAAATTCCGACCGAAAGAGGAAGCTTGAAATTCCAATAAAACATAACCGCGGCAGAAGCTCAGTATTCACTTCTGCCGCGGTTTATTTTTATAATCGGTTCGGGAACACAGAGAACCGCCCGAAACCACTACATATTTAATCACGACGAAGCCGTGTATATCATCAATTCCGCAAGGAATTGCATATCATCAAGACGAAGTCTTGTATATCATCATTGTGAAAGTTCTTTTTATACACGCTACGCGTGATGATATGCAGTCCTGACGGACTGATGAGATGTAACGATAGCGTTGCTATCGTTGATGATATACCATTGCTTTCGCAATGGATAAAAAAATTCATTATAAGGATTTGAACTCCTACATATTTATCAGTTCAACTTCTATACCTAATACTCCGTATTTGTTCTGATCGGTAATAGAATAATACTCTTCCATATCTTTTGGAGATGCAATATGTAATTGCTCTAACGAATATCCGCATTTGTTTAGCGGAAGTGATTTATATAATTCAGTAAAGTTTTCAAAATTGTGGACTTTAATTATTTTAACATGCAGTGTTTCATTTGGATTTAAGGTGTTTGAAAACTCTATAATATCATCCGCATTGATATTTTGACGTTTTTTATCATTTAATCTTAATTCTATGGTCTTTTCACCACATTTCATTTGATAAAAAGCGAAAGGATTTAGTTTCATATAATGTATCATTTGTTATTTTCCTTTGCGGTGTTGATAGATGCGATTAAGATTCGTTTTATTTCCAAACAATCGTCAAGTAAGGAATTACTCGTTTTGTCATCAATGTATTCAGACATATAAAGCAATTTAATCCAATATTCTGTTTCAGCGGTTTCTTTTAATGCAATGTGCATTTTAGAAATAAAATCAGCTTTACTTTGACCATAATTTGCTTCATTTATATTTGCGCCTATACTTGTACCACTGCGAACTATTTGTTTTGATATTACTGTTTCTTTTTTATTTTTAATTAAATGCTGATGCAGTTTTACAATTCTTGCTGCAAAAGCAATAGATTTATCTATAAGTAAGTTTTCTTTCATTCATAATACCGCCTTTTCCTATATTATAGCAGAAACTTTGGATTAAATCAATTATTCATTATTCATCAGCACAAGCGACTTCATCATTCAATATTCATTACGAAAATCCGTTTAATGAATGATGAATATTGAATAATGAATAGTGAATAATACAAAACAAAAATCCCATCGACAAAAGTCGACAGGATTTTCGTTTTGGCAGGGGTAGAAGGACTCGAACCCTCACAAACGGTTTTGGAGACCGGTGTGCTACCATTGACACCATACCCCTAAATATTAAATTCAAAAAAACAATGCTTGTTTGGTGGGGCGTTAGTTTCGGGCCTTAAAAACATTCCGGTGGAATGTTTTTAACCGAAA
Source organism: Clostridia bacterium (assembly GCA_017507805.1). Taxonomy (GTDB): domain Bacteria; phylum Bacillota; class Clostridia; order Oscillospirales; family Acutalibacteraceae; genus UBA737. The sequence goes on along the minus strand of JAFWAC010000033.1, from coordinate 35,690 downwards.
GTCCCTGTCGCAGAAAGCAAGCCTTGGCGCCGCTTGATGCGCATACCTCGCATTAACTGTATGTAAACTGCGGGAAATCCAAATCCTAAGCATTTTTGCTTGTTTGGTGGGGCGTCAGGGACTCGAACCCCGGACCGACCGGTTATGAGCCGGTTGCTCTAACCAACTGAGCTAACGCCCCAAGCAAGCAAAAACAATTATACCATATTTTATAGATTTGTCAATAGTGAAATTTGCAGTTTTTTAATTTTCTTTTTGTGCTTTTCACACACATTTTAATTTATTGGATTTTGTCATTATCCAATCTGTAGGACAAGGTCATCAGGCTGTCGCCAAAATGCATATTTTCCACCTTAACGCCGGGATAGTTAAAGCCCAAATCGTAATGGCTGAAGTTCCAGAAGCCCTTTACCCCCAAGTTTACAAGCTGTTCCGCAATTTCCTCGGCGGCGGCCTTCGGAATACAAAGTATTGCCGCCTCCGGACGGTTTTCGCGGCAAAATTCATCCAAGGTCTCTACACTCCTTATGGGCATATTCTTAACAACCTGCCCCACAAGCGACTCCTTACTGTCAAACAAGCCGATAAGCCGAAAGCCCTTGGTCTCAAAATTGATGTGCATCGTAATGGCGCGCCCAAGATTGCCCATTCCGATAAGAATAGTGCTCTTAAGCTTATCAATACCTAAAATATGCCCGATTTCTGTTTGAAGCATCGGGATGTTATATCCGTAGCCCTGCTGACCGAAGCCGCCAAAGCAGTTAAGGTCCTGCCTTATCTGACTTGCGGTAATTCCCATTCTTTCTGCAAGCTCGCGCGAGGAAATGCGCGTTATACCGGCAGCCTTAAGCTCGCCCAGGAAACGGTAATACCTCGGCAGACGGTTTATAACCGAGTTTGAAATTGTACTTCCCATTTTGTACCTCATTTTATTTTTTATTCTTTCCACACATATATATTAATACCCTTTAAAAAAAATGTCAAGAAATTCGAAAAAAGTTCTTGACAAACCGAAAATTATATGTATAATAAAATAGTAATCATTACTGATTTGGGGTGTAAACATGAAAAATTACTCACGCCAGCGCGAGGCGATTTTAAATGTTCTGCGTTCAACAGATACACATCCCACCGCAAGCCGTATTTACGAAATGGTGCAGCAAAGCCTGCCCAACATCAGCTTGGGCACGGTTTACCGTAATCTTTCGGCACTCAGCAAATCGGGCGAAATTCTGAGCCTTGATGTGGGAGACGGTTTCGAGCATTTTGACGGGGACATTTCCTCGCACGCACACCTACATTGCAGAAGCTGCGGCTGTATTACCGATATGCCCCTTAAAGGCGAGTTGATTTTCAGTGCTGTGCAGGAATACGGTTTCTCACCTGATACTCTCTCTTGCGTGGTTTACGGTATCTGTAAGGATTGCAATCAAAATTAAAAAAATTATTTTAAACGGAGGATTTTAAAATGAAAAAGTATGTATGTCTTATCTGCGGTTATGTTCACGAGGGTGATTCTGCACCCGATAAATGCCCCATCTGCCAAGCTCCGGCTTCCAAGTTTCAGGAACAGTCTGCTGAAAAAAGCTGGGCCGCAGAGCATGTTGTAGGAATTGCTAAGGGTGTTGACGAAAGAATAATTTCGGGTCTTCGCGAAAACTTCAACGGCGAATGCACCGAGGTTGGTATGTATCTTGCAATGTCAAGAGTAGCTCACAGAGAGGGCTATCCCGAAATCGGTCTTTATTGGGAAAAAGCTGCTTTGGAGGAGGCTGAGCATGCCGCAAAATTCGCCGAGCTTTTGGGCGAGGTTGTAACCGACTCAACCAAGAAAAATCTCGAAATGCGTGTTGACGCTGAAAACGGCGCAACCCTCGGCAAATTTGAGCTTGCAAAGCTTGCTAAGGAATTAGGTCTTGATGCTATTCACGACACCGTTCATGAAATGGCACGCGATGAGGCTCGACACGGCAAAGCATTTGAAGGTCTCTTAAACCGTTTTTTTAAATAATCAAGTCAAGGAGGCCGCAAGGCCTCCTTTTTTAATAAAAATAAAAGCAACGCACATAATAGTACGGGAGGAATTCTTATGAAAAAATTATTTGCACTTATACTAACTTTGGTTTTCGTATTATCCCTTTCTGCCTGCAACTCAGATAAAAATATGACCTTGTCTGGCTCAGACACCACCGACACCGCTTCTGCAAAAATCACAAGAGAAGAAGCGCTTGATGCAGCGCTTAAACACGCGGAGCTTAAAAAGGACGGTGTTCACGATATCGACATTGAGCTTGAAAAGGAAAGAGGCACTACCGTGTGGGATGTTGATTTTGAAACGCCCGAACACGAATATTCTTACGAAATCAATACCGAAAACGGCAATGTTGAAAGATTTAATAAGGAAATAAACGATTAATAATGCTAAAGGACAGGCTAACAAGAATAGTCTGTCCTTTGTTTTTTTGCAAATCCTTTTAATTTTTTTCATTGGAAATGGCAAAACGATTTTGCTTGTAATATACGTTAAGCTATGTTATAATCTTATATTATTATAATATTATAAAACTGATAAGTATCTATAATGGGGGGTAAAAACGTGAGTAATATATTTTTAGATCAAGTGTATTATCGAACTTCTGAAAAAATGGATTGTATTCCTTCTTCCTCCATTGATTTAATTGTAACATCTCCGCCATATTTTAATATAAAGGATTATTACAAGGATGGTTATCAGCAAGAAGTTGTAAGCGATGCCAAAACAAGCGATATAGGCAACTTGGATTGTTTCGATAAATATATTGAAACGTTGTTGACGGTTTGGAAGGAATGCGAACGTGTGCTTAAGCCTAACGGAAAACTATGCATAAACGTTCCCCTTATGCCTATGAAAAAAAAGGAAATGAACACCCACCACAACCGTGATATTTTCGATATACAAAGCGCTATTCAAAATTCCATCTTGAAAGAAACAAATTTGTTTTTAATGGATTTGTATATTTGGCAAAGAAAAAATGCCACAAAAAAATTAATGTTCGGCTCTTACCCATACCCATCTAATTTTTATGCACAGAATACATGTGAATTTATCACTGTATATGTAAAAGACGGTAAACCTGCTCCCGTAAGTAAGGATATTAAAAATCAAAGTGCCTTAACGCAGGATGAGTGGGTTGAATATACAAAGCAAATTTGGGAAATCCCCATTCCGAACAAGAGTGATATTGCCTTTGGTGTCCACTCGGCTATTATGCCTGAAGAAATTGCCCGCCGTTGTGTAAAATTATATTCCTTCAAAGGTGGGACTGTTTTAGACCCATTCACAGGCAGCGGTACAACATTAAAGGTTGCTTGCGAAGAAGGACGGCACTATGTTGGATTCGAACTGTACGATAGCTATAAAGATATAATTGAAAAAAAGATTGCACTTGCAAAGGAAGGTGCCTCCAATGGAAGTAAATAAAATTTATTGTGAGGATGTTTTTTCCTTTCTTGATAAGCTTGAAACAGCAAGCATAGACCTTGCAATTATTGACCCTCCCTATAATCTCAACCGGGATCAATGGGATGTTTTCAAAACCGTTGATGACTTTATGACTTTTACAACAAAATATCTTGATAAAGTAATTGATCTGTTAAAGCCTACCGGTTCGTTATACATATTTAATACCGCATTTAATTCTGCAATGATTTTAAATTATCTTCATTCAAAGGGTATGCACTATAAAAATTGGATAACATGGTATAAAAAAGACGGTTTCAGTGCTTGCAGGAAGCGATTTTGTAACAATCAAGAAACTATTTTGTTTTTTACCAAAAGTGATAAAGTATTTACCTTTAATTGTGATGATATAAGGATGCCGTATTTATCGGATGCACGAATTAAAGCCGCACAGTCTAAAGGTATTCTTAAGAATGGAAAACGTTGGTTTCCTAACCCAAATGGAAAGCTATGCACGGATGTTTGGGAATTTCCTTCGGTTCGTCTTACAAATAAAAAGAATGGCAAGACAATAAAACAAAAACATCCAACACCCAAACCGGAAGGTATGATTGAAAGAATGATTTTAGCAAGTAGTAATAGCGGAGATTTGGTTCTGGATTTATTTAGCGGAACCGGAACAACGGCTTATTGCTCAAAAAAATTAGGAAGGAATTTTATTGCTTGCGACAATAATAAGGATTATTGTAAACTTATAAACGAAAGGATAAATTCAATATGACATACAACGAGTTTAGAAAAAAGCTGTGCAGTATTGATGTTTCAAAACAATGTTTCGTTTTTTTGGCTGACCGCATTAGAAGTGATAATTATAGAGGCATTCAATTTTCGCAACACAACCGATATGATATGGATGTTATTTTCACAATGCTTGATGAGCTGTATAAGATAGCCGGCACAGAAAAGATGGTTATCCGCACTTCCGATCTTAAAAAGCGACCTGCAAATCTGCCGGAAGAAGCTTCTTATGCGATTTATGTTGATAATCTCTCCAAGAAATTGGGAAGATGCACACAAGACTCCGTTAGAAAAAATCTGTTTGTCGATCTCCATAGAATGGGCTTGATAGAAAGATTCAAACCTGATAAAACAAGGCTTAAGCCGTACGAAAACGGAATAAAAAAATATGTTCAGATTTCCGATTTGGGCTTGGATTTTATTAAGACTGAACATTCATTATTTGAACGAAAGCTCCGTTATACCAGAGCAATAGATACATTGACAAAGGGCTTGGCAGATGAACTTCTTACTATTGTGGATTTAGACGGCAATATCACCGAAACCGAATTTCAGTTTTTCTTTTCATTTTGCGATAAAAAGCTTGACGGTCATATATATACTGTTACTGAATTGGTCGAGTTTATTAAGGAATTCAGGCGGTTAAGCAGACTTCAACAGGATTATGCCATTCGAATCGTTAAGGACTATTGCGACCCGAAAACCTTTCAGGGTGACAAAACCAATAAGCGTGATTTTCATAATTGGTTAAACGAAACGCAACAAATTTTTATGCTTATGAGCCAAACTGCCTATTATGAATTAAATGCCGGTGAACTGTGTATCCGCATAGGCAAAGACGCCCTTTATGAAAATAAAGAACGACTCATTCGCTCAAGAACCGAGAAAGAGGAGTATTTTAAACAGCACGCAGTTAGTAAAACCAAAGGATTTGAGTTGCATCATATTGTCCCCTTGTGCTGGGCGAAAACCGCTTTGGAATTTGCAACCCTTGATGTTTGGAAAAATCTCATATATATTGATGGATATAATCATGCTGTTATAACACAGAACAAAAACCAACATATAAAGCTTGGTTTTACAGGCAATGATATAACCTTTACAGACTTTACCGCTGATGAAGTGTACTGTGTTTACATCAAAAATGTTTTATATAACACCAAACATAAGGATTTGATGCTTTTATATAATCAAGACCTGCTCAACAGTTGTGGAGTATCGTTTTAAAACTTGGTGATGCAGGCTCTTGGTGCGACATTAAAATATTGATTTTACCCCGTTTGTATGCTATAATTCAAAAAAACAAACGGGGTGTTTTTATGAATATTTTTTTGCGTTTTCCTGAAGGCAGGGCTAAAGCTCTGACATTAAGCTATGATGACGGAGTTAAACAGGATGAAAGATTTATCGGAATTCTGGATAAACACGGTTTAAAGGGCACATTTAATATAAACAGTGCTTATGCCGGCTGTGAAGGTCGTCTTTCCGTGGAGAAAATGAATTCTCTTTTAGAAGCGGGCGGTCATGAATTGGCAGTTCACGGCGCAACCCATCCTTTTTTGGAGCAGCTACCGTTAGCACTTGCCATTGACGATGTGCTTACCGACCGTAAAAAATTAGAGGAAGAAACCGGCAAAATAATTCGAGGAATGGCATACCCTTACGGTACCTTCAGCGATGATCTTGCCTCGGGCTTGCGTGCAATCGGCATTGCATATTCACGGACGGTTATTTCCACAGGTAATTTCCGTCTGCCCACAGATTGGCTCAAGCTTGCCGCCACCTGCCACCATAATGATAAAAGGCTTCCCGAGCTTACCCAACACTTTATAAACGACAGCCCCAACAGAGCCCCTTGGCTGTTTTATTTGTGGGGACACAGTTATGAGTTTGACAACAATAATAATTGGAATGTAATAGAGGATTTTGCTGAGAAAATTGGCGGCAAAGAGGATATATGGTATGCTACCAATATTGAAATTTACGATTACATAACAGCCTATAACCGTCTGCAGTTTTCTGCTTCCGGAAGTAGAGTGCACAATCCCTCAGCTATCAAGATATGGTTTGAAAAGAACGGGAAAGCGGTGTCTGTTAATCCGGGAGAAACGGTTAAAATTTGAATTTCGGAAGTGAAATAATGTCTGAGCAAACAATTGCCGCCATAGCCACTGCTCCGGGCGAAGGGGCTTTGGGGGTTATAAGAATTTCGGGCGAGAATGCCATTTCCGTGGCAGACAGCGTTTTTTGCGCGGTTTCGGGTAAGCCCTTAAGCTCGCTTAAGGGCTATCACGCGGCATACGGTGAAATAAGGGAGGGTGACCGCCGTTTGGATGACGGTGTTGCCCTTGTTTTCAAAGCACCTCACAGCTACACCGGAGAGGATGTAGTAGAGATTTCGGTCCACGGCGGAAGCCTGATGTTAAGATCAATATTAAGGCTGGTTCTTTCAAAGGGCGCCCGCCTTGCCTCGGCAGGCGAATTTACCAAGCGCGCCTTTTTAAACGGAAAGACCGACCTTACACGGGCGGAAAGCATTATGGGGCTGATTTCGGCAAGAAATGAAGCAGAGCTAAGGCTTTCGCGCGCGGCGCACAGCGGCAGAACGGTGCAGAAAATAGCAGAGCTTGAAGCCGCACTCACGGCAGCAGATGCCTCTATCGCTGTATACTCCGACTATCCCGAGGAGGATTTGGACGGTATGAGCCTTGAAGACTTTGAGGCTATGCTTTTAACCGCAAAGTGTGAGCTTGAAAAAATGCTCAGGGACTATGACACAGGTAAAATGTTAAGTCAAGGAATTACAACGGCAATTGTCGGAAAACCTAATGTCGGCAAATCAACCCTTATGAATATGCTAAGCGGCGAGGAACGCTCGATTGTTACCGATGTTGCAGGGACCACCCGTGATATTATTGAAGAAACGGTGAATATAGGAGATATTACCCTGCGCCTTGCTGACACAGCAGGTATCCGCGAAACCGAGGATACGGTTGAGAGCATTGGTGTGAAGCTTGCAAAGCAAAGGCTTGACAGCTGTCAGCTTGTTCTTGCGGTCTTTGATTGCTCGCGCCCGTTTGACGGTGAGGACACTGCCCTGCTTGACAGCGTGAGGGACAAAAACACCGTGGCGGTGATAAACAAAACCGATTTAGGCAGTCTGCCTGACCTTTCCCTGTTTGATGGAATACCCACAGTCTTTATTTCGGCAAAAAAGGGTGACGGCTGCCGCGAGCTTTGCGATGCCATTGCAAAGGCAGTGAATATAGGCAATTTAAGTGCTGACAGTGCCGTTTTGCTGGGCGAGCGTCAGCGCGACTGCGCGGTCCACGCTTTGGAGGGTGTTACCTCTGCACTTGAAGCACTGCAAAGCGGTTGCACGATAGATGCAGTGGGCGTTTGTGTGGACGATGCCTTAGCCGCCCTTTTGGAGCTTACCGGCAGGCGCGTGACAACCGAGGTCACAGACGAAATTTTCCGCCGTTTCTGTGTTGGAAAATAGTGTTAATTTATCAAATGTATAATATATATTAATAGTTTGTTATTATTTTGCTGATATTATATTCTTGTTATACTATCTTGAGAGGAAGGCGCAGATGCTTAAGCTTACTAACATTGTCAAGGAATATAAAACCGGTGATACCGTTGTCAAAGCCCTGAAGGGTGTGGACATTGAGTTTCGCGAGAATGAGTTTGTATCGGTTTTAGGGCCTTCGGGGTGCGGAAAAACCACACTGCTTAATATTATCGGCGGTCTTGACCGCTACACCGAGGGTGACTTGTTTATTAACGGCAGGTCAACAAAATCCTACCGTGACGGTGATTGGGATAACTACCGCAACCACACAATCGGCTTTATTTTCCAGAGCTATAACCTCATACCCCATCAATCGGTGCTTTCAAATGTGGAATTGGCCCTCACACTTTCGGGAGTTTCAAAGGCAGAGCGCAGAAAAAGAGCAACCGAGGCTTTGGAAAAGGTGGGGCTTGGTGACCAGCTTCGCAAAAAGCCTAATCAGATGTCGGGCGGACAGATGCAACGCGTTGCCATCGCCCGTGCCCTTGTCAATAACCCCGATATTTTGTTGGCTGACGAGCCGACAGGCGCGCTTGACAGTGAAACCTCGGTTCAGATAATGGGACTTTTAAAGGAAATCGCCGAGGACCGTCTGGTTATAATGGTAACCCACAACCCCGAATTGGCAGAGGAATATTCAACACGAATTATCCGCCTGCTTGACGGTAAAATCACCGATGACACAAACCCTTACCACACCGAGGATGAAGCACGAAACGAAAACCCAAAACGCGAAAAGCGCCCCTCAATGTCCTTTGGCACAGCGCTCAGCCTTTCGCTTAACAACCTGATGACCAAGAAAACCCGCACTCTGCTGACATCCTTTGCAGGTTCGATAGGAATTATCGGCATTGCGCTGATACTTTCGCTTTCAAGCGGTGTCAACGCATATATCGAGCGCGTTGAGGAGGAAACCCTTTCAAGCTACCCCATCACCATTGAGGAAGCCGGTATGGATATGAGCAGTCTTGCCAACGACCTTATGGGCGAGGGTGAAAGCACAGCCGAAAGGGACAGCGACAAAATTTATTCCAACAATATTATGACCGAAATGATGAGCACCATGATGAACGGTATTTCGGCAAATAATCTGGAGCTTTTCAAGGCGCACATCGAAAAAACCCCCGAATTTGCAGATTACACAAGCGAGATTGAGTATGTTTACTCAACTGCTATGAATATCTACACCGAGGATGGCAAACACATCAATCCCAACCAAGTGTTTAACACTATAAGAACAAGTATGGGCATGTCTGAGGCTGACAGTCAGATGACCACCGCAATGATGAATACAGAGGTTTGGCACCAGCTGTTTGACGATGAGAAATTTTTAAACCAGCAGTACACGGTGCTGGCAGGAAAAATGCCGACCGACTACAATGAGGTTGTGCTGATTGTAAACAGCAAAAACGAAATCAGCGACTATACCCTCTATTCCTTAGGTCTTAAGGATACAGCCGAGCTTGAGGAAATGGTTGAAAAAATCCAAAAGGGTGAAAAGGTTGAGGCAACAAAGCAGGTTTCCTACACCTTTGACGAATTGCTCGACCTTAAATTCAAGTTGCTTATCAACAGCGATTATTTTGAGAAAAACGAAAACGGTACCTGGACCGATAAGACCAAGGATGAGCTTTATATCGGTGCCAAGCTCGCCTCTGCCGAGGAAATCAGGGTTGTGGGCATATTAAAGCCTGCCGACAGCTCTGTCAATGACCAGACAAGCGGATTTATCGGCTACAAGCGCGAGCTTATGGAAAAACTCATCAATGCAGTAAATGACAGCGAGATTGTCAAACAGCAAAAGGCTGATGAAGCCGTCAATGTTTTTACGGGTCTTCCCTTTGAAAGTAATTTTAAGAATATGACCTTTGCAGAGCTTCAGGCTTATATTGCAACCCTGCCCCAAGCCGAGCAACAGCAGTACGGAGCATATATTGCGCAGATGCAGTCAACAGGTATGACCGAGCAGGAAATCACCGCAAAATTTGTCGAGGCGCTTGAGGCTCAAAGCGATAACGCAACCTACGAGGGCAATCTCAGCCTGATGGGTGTTTCTGACCTTGCGAGACCTACCGCAATAAATATTTATCCAAAGGATTTTGAAGCCAAAGACAGTATTTCCGAGCTTATAAAGAAATATAATGACAAGGCAGAGGAAAAGGAGCAGATAACCTATACCGATTATATCGGGCTTATGATGTCCTCTGTTACAACAATAATAAATGCCATAAGCTATATTTTAATTGCATTTGTAAGCATTTCACTCATCGTTTCCTCTATTATGATAGGAATTATCACCTATATTTCTGTGCTGGAGCGCACAAAGGAAATCGGTATTTTAAGAGCGATGGGCGCTTCAAAGCGCGATATTTCCCGAGTTTTCAATGCCGAGACGCTTATTGTCGGCTTTGTGGCAGGCGCTTTGGGTATAATCGTCACACTGCTTTTGCTGATACCCATAAATGCCGTTATTAAAATGCTTACCGATATAGCAGGGCTTGCGGTGCTGCCCTATGCCGGAGCTGTGATACTCGTGGTGATAAGTATGCTTCTCACATTCATAGCAGGACTTATTCCCTCAAGAATTGCCGCAAAAAAGGACCCCGTGACATCTTTGAGGACCGAATAAAGTATTTAAGGGGCGGGCTTGAGACAGCCCACCCCTTAAATACTTTACATATATGAGGAGAAATTATGCGCTTTAAAACAAATATTATAGGTCAGCTTAAAAAGCTGAAAATATACAACTTTCTTTTGCTGACGTTGGCAGGAATAATAAACGCAACGGGTGTTGTTTGCTTTCTCACACCTGTTAAGCTTTATGACAGCGGTGTTTCGGGTACGTCTATGCTTTTGGCACAGATAACACCCGAATGGCTTACCCTTTCGATTTTTCTGTTGATTTTAAACATTCCGCTGTTTTTGTACGGTCTCAGAAAGCAGGGTATTGTTTTCACGGTTTATTCTATCTATTCGGTTATAATTTACTCGGTTGTTGCGTGGCTTATAACCGATATTTTGCCGATTGATGTCAACTTTGCTTCACCTCTTGCCGGAACAGATTTACTTCTTTGCGCCCTTTTTGGAGGTCTTATTTCGGGTGTGGGAAGCGGACTTGTTATCCGCAACGGCGGTGCGATTGACGGTATTGAGGTTATGGCGGTTATCTTTGCAAAGAGACTTGGTATAACGGTTGGCACCTTTGTTATGATTTTCAACGTTGCGCTCTACACGGTGTCGGGCTTTGTCACCAAAAGCTGGATACTTCCGCTTTATTCAATCGTGGCTTATGCGGCGGCACTCAAAACGGTTGACTATATTGTTGAGGGTATCGACCGCGCTAAATGTGCAATGATTATAACAACCGAGCCGGATGCCATCTGTGCAGAACTTATGGAAACGTTTGAAACGGGTGCAACAAAAATTGAGGTTATAGGCGGATATTCAAACCAGCCCAAAACAATGATTTATTTTATCGTCAACCGTTTTCAGGTTATAAAGCTGAAAGAAATTGTTCACGAGATTGATAGGTCTGCATTCATAACCATAAGCGAGGTTGCGGATGTTTTCGCCGTAAATCAGGATAGGTAAAAAACAAGAAAGGTGTAGCTGTTGAAACGCTACACCTTTCTTATAATTGTATGTATAAGGCTCCTTTTACAAATACAGCGTAGGGCAGGGGCTTGCTCCCGCCGTTTTGTTTTCGCGGATTTTGTCGGCAGGAGCAAGCCCCTGCCCTACAACACAGTTCTTTCAAATTGTGTTGTTATTATTTGTAACAGAAGGAAATTTATGCTGATTTTCACATTAATTATATTATATTGTTTTAATAAAAAAATTTATACTTCTCTTTTTAAAGCATTATAAAACTATTTATTTTTTATTGATTGTTACAGGTGGCGCAATAGGTATACCATTATGATTATAATAGTTACCATTATTATCTCTATATCCTACTCCAGGAACATACACCTTATCATTTTGCCATGATAAAGGATGTGAAGTACCTGTTTTTGGTTTTTGCGCTTCTGCCTGTTTTCTCTGTTCTTCCAACATCATTCTATTTTGGTGCCGTTGCTCCAATTCCATTTGACGATTATGCCGTTCCATCTCTTCAGCACGGCGGCGTTCTGCAGCAGCTTGCTCTTCCATAATTTGAATTCTTCTTGCCTCTTCTGCTCTTCTTGCCTCTTCTGCTTGTGCCTGTCGGTCTTCTTCAATTGCCATATTTAATGCTTCTTTGTAATTTTCTGCTCTGCCCGATTTGAGAATTGAAATCATAGGCTTTACTAAATCATAATACTCTTCAGGAACAAAGTCTATAGTTTTTGCCTCCTTCATATTTTTTATGACTGTTTCCATAGCAGAACGTTTACTATTTTCATAATCCGTCAGCAACTCTTCATATTTTTTGTAAACGCCATCATATTGTTTCACAAATTCTTGAGCTGCCGCTATACCTGTAGACTTTTCTTTTTCATAAACACTCAAAGCTTTTCTGAACTCGTCAAAGCTTTTCTCTGATTTTTTCACAGAATCATTATATGCTTTTTCTTTTTCCTTATATGTTTTCTTGCCCTGTGAAAAAACAAAATAATAAATGATTGTTGCCATAATACCAACAGAAGAAATTGTATTAAAAAATCCCCAATGTGTCAAAAAGAATATTAATATTGATGCTGCTGTTGGCAAAGAAATAAATTTAAAGATCTTTTTTCTTTTCTCAAATTCTTGCTTTGCAACAGGAATTTCGCTATTGTCAATTGGGAAAGACGGTAACTTTTTAAAAACAGATGGTATACTGCCTAAATCATCTACCGTCATTATTATACTTTCGATTTTTTCACCATATTCTTGAGCACATCCCGATTTTACATATTCATCATTTTCCAATGCTTCCTCTAATAAAAAATGAAGTCTTTCTAATTTTTCTATTATTTCTTTATTTGATTTTTCAAGCATTTTCATTTCCCCCTCTATTTAAGAAACATCCAAACCATTTGTAATTGAATAAAATTATCGATTTCAGCTGTCTTATACGCTTGGGGATCAACCATATGCATTGAGTGCGTAGGCAAATATTCTATTCCCATTTCGGATAATTCATCTAAAAAATCATCGGATTTTAAAAAGCTGTTATTATAAATCCATTCATCATTATTTGCGGTATTTACTTTTCCCTGCAAAACGGCTGTAAAAATTATATACGTTTTTTCATTCCCGTAAAATTCATCTGCTTTTTCAAGATACTGTAAAAACGGATTTATTTCAGGATTTAATATTTGCGGATATTTGCTATACGGTTTATCAGAATTATAAACTGCATCCGCAAAGAAAAACGCTATTTTAAAAAGGGTATTCTTTTTATCAAAATCTTCATTAACCGTAGATTTCAGGTATGAATAAATAAATATTGTTCGTTCCTCTAAAGAAGAAAGGGCGGTAAATTTTTTGCCGCCCTCTTCTGAGAGGAACCAATTTTTTTCTTTTACAATCAGTTCCATATAAATTAACCTTCCTAAATTAAAAAATATTTTGCTTTCCTGCATAACGCATAATCTTATTAGAAAACTCCTTCATGCTTTCATCCAATTCAGATACATTTTTTGCAAGTGCTTCAATAAAATCAGCCATATCTGAATACTGTGCTGCTACACGCTCTGATGCCGTAGATAATGCACTTCCTTTGTTTTCGTTTATCATTATTAAAGCATCGCTCGTTTCTCCGTCTTTGTAAAATAATTTCAATGTAAAACTAGTTTCTTTATCATTAATTGGAGTAATGCTGAAAGTTCTGATTGAATCTTTAATTACACATTCTTCCTCAATAGTAGAAACCTTAATAAACATAAGTTTATCATGTGTTGTGTTCAAAGAAATTTTACACAACTTGTGCTTTCCTCGCGTTACATTTGCGTAAGATCTCGCACTCATAATCAATGCACCTTTAAGCGCACCTTTTCCTACATCCTTCATTTTGTCTAAAAATCCCATTTTAATTTCTCCTTTGGTTTTTATATTTGCAAGTGACGCTTGTCACAATTTGCCTTGAAAAATAATTGAATTCGTCAAATGTTAGTTATATATCACTAATTATACATCTTTCGGCAAGATATGTCAATCATAATTAGTGATAAATAACTAACAAAGAAATTGGTAGTGATATATCATCTATATATAGAGATACTAACGATATAGGTGATATGTATGGGTATTTGCGAGTTTACAGTAAATAGAATTTATGAGCTTTGCCGTGAGCGCAAAATCACTCCTAATGCGCTTAGTTATATGTGCGGCATCCCACAGGCGACCGTTAAAAGCATTTTAAATGGCGAGAGCAAAAATCCGGGCATTGTAACCCTTAAAAAGATTTGCGATGGTCTTGAGATTACCGTAATGGAATTTTTTGATACGCCCGAATATAAAAAGCTTGAACAAGAGCTTAAGTAATAAATTCCTTTGATGCTTTGACACCTAACCTACAGCCGCTAAAAAATGCATCCTTAACCTCTAAAAAATGTATTTGCGATGTCAGTTCAAACAGTTCTTCGAAACAAGAGGTTTGTTGTTCGTTTAATTGGCTCCTGAGCTCTTTTTCTTTTTCTAATGCACTTTTTGCATGAGAAGAATAGTTCTGCTCAGATGCTATGCTTTGCTCGGAAAGATAGTCCGAAAATAATTTGTTTATGATGTTTTCCATTTGTACGCCTCCGTTCTTGTAAATAGTTTAAAATATTAATTTCCAAAAGTCTTATGCTGTCAGCATAGAAAAAGAAAAAAGCCGTGGTTTGTGTGCCAAGTTGACAAACCGCGGCTTGTTTATTATAATAATCATAAGTATAAGAAAAGTATGGAAATCAGGTGTTTTTGCATAATGAAGGATACAACAAAAATAGTTGAAGAATTAGCTGTTTGTCCCGATTTCAAAACCTTTTACAGCGAAAATAAAGATTTTATGGTAAAAGAGGACCTCTCCACGCTTCTGGATAAGCTTATTAAAAAATACAACCTTAAAAAGTCACAGATTATTCGTGCGGCAGAGATGAGCGAGGTTTATGCCTATCAAATTTTTTCAGGCCTCAGAGTTCCCGAACGCAAGAAGCTCTTGTGTATTGCCGTTGCCATGGAATTATCGCTTGATGAAGTGCAAGCTTTGTTAAAATCAGCAGGATATTCCACGCTTTATGTAAAACTGCCTTTTGATAGCATAGTGTTATACGGTATTTGCAAAAAGCTATCGGTTGTTGAAATCAACGAAATACTTTATGAATATGGGTTAGAAACCTTGGGGTAAAAAATGAAAAAATGTCCTGAGTGTAAGGCAGAAATTCAAGAGGAAGCCCGATTTTGCCTTTACTGTATGACCTCTTTTGAGGAAAAACAAATCATTGAAACCAAAAAAGAAAATAATAAAAGGCGGCTATATATCATTGCCGCCGTTTTGGGCGTTGTGCTCATTTCTATTGTTATTGTTCTTTTTGCACCCAAAGACAACGGCTACAGTGATTTGAATAACAATTCAAACAACTCGTCTTTTAATAGTGTTTCAAATACTTCTGCCGACAGCAATGATACTGTGTCGAGTGAACAAGACAATGAGGTGGCAGACGGTGAACCGTCCTCTCCTTCAAGCAGCAGCCAAACTCAAAGCCCTGCCAAGAACGGGGATACAACAACCGATAATACATCTGCAAACAGCACCGCCACAAATAACAGCACCTCTATTTCAACATCTGGAGATAACGAAACCGAAAGCAGCGATTTCGAAAGCAATTCTGCTACAACTACAACTCCATCAGAAACCGCAACGGTTACATACGCATATCGCGATGCAAAATACGGCGATGATTTTTCGGTTGGCACAAACTTGGAAAATTCGGTTGTAATAACAGGGGTCAAAACCGCTTCTGCTAACGGTGAATACAGAATACCCGATACGATTGACGGCAAAAAGATGGTTGCAATTATGGGATTGGCATTCTGTGACCAAGGTATAAGCAATACTGTTAAAACCGTTGTGGTTCCGTCATCGGTCAGAACCATTTGGAATAATGCTTTTGCAAACTGTTATAATCTGACCGATATATATTTCTGCGGTAACTCAATTTATACCGAATCAAACGCGTTCCCCGAAGCCTCAAAACGCAACGGAGCATTAACCATTCACTGCTCCGCAAATTGCAGTGACAGGAATTACAGATACTACAAAAACAGCGCATCATACTACGGTGCCTTGTATGAAGAATGGAACGGTTAAAGCTATGACAAGAGAACAGTATTTAACCAAAATTTTCAAGGCATATTCTTTAGTATCGGTGCTGAGTGATAAAAACGAGAGCAAGGTGTTAAAGCTTAAAAACAAAGCGCATAACAGCTATATTGTTGTACGAAGCTTTCCAAAAGCAATTAATGCATACGAAAATCTGTATTCCATAAACTGCGCAAATCTGCCGCTTATTTATGATGTTATTAATTCAGATGACGGACAGATAGTATTAGAGGAGTTTATTGAGGGTGTTACCGTAGCAGAGGTTATGGAGAGTGGAAAATATCGCTATATGGGAACCCGTAAGGTCTTGCGGTCTATCTGCAACGCTTTAACCGTGCTTCACGAACGGGGTTTTGTTCACCGCGATATAAAGCCCGAAAACATTATAATAGCAAAAGACGGCAGAGTGGTTTTGGTTGACCTTAATGCAGCCCGTAAAATTTCCGCCGCAGGCAAAGATACCGTTGTTATGGGCACCGTTGGTTACGCTTCTCCCGAACAGTTAGGCGTAGCACAAAGTGATGCACGAACCGATATTTATGCACTCGGCGTTTTGCTTAACGTTATGATAACCGGTAAACATCCAAGCCAAAAGCTGGCAAAAGGCAAGGCGGGCAGAATTGTCCGCAAATGTACAAGCGTAAACCCCGATGAACGCTATCAATCAGCAGAAAAATTTGCAAACGCATTGTGAATATAAAAGTAAATCAAACGCGGCTGAAGCTTTTTACTTCAGCCGCGTTTTGTTTGTTTTCTTTTAATTATATTTTATCCCTTCAAATGACGCAACGGTGAGGAATTTTACTGAATTGTCGGCTTGGAGGTCGATTTGTTGGCAATGCAAACCCACGAATTTCCGGGATTGACCGTCAGCGGTGTGCCATCAGTATTGGTGAAAACAAAACCGCTTGAGGAGCTTCCCTTGCTCCATTTGATGGGAGTGTATGTTCCGTTGACGAAATAATATCCGTCCCCCGAATCAAGGTATATTTTTCTGTGATAATTATCGGGGTAATTGGTTATGGTTGTTGTGAGAACAAAAACATTTTTAAAGGTAACCGACTCACCTGTAACATAATCCTTGCGCTCGGTGTTATTAAAGAAGCGCAGGTATTTCCCTGTTGCCGCATCATATTCAAAGGTGGTTTTGTAGCTTGCGGAAAAGGGGACTGTAACAGAGCTTGCCGTGTTGCTTAATGTCACGGGCGCATCCTCTGCGGCAAAGCTCTGCCATGTTCCGGCAGAGGTGTTTTCGGTCTTGAAGCCCTTGTTCACAAGGGTTTTCCAAAGCAGGTCACCGTAGGCATAAAGGGTGTGCTCGCGCGACTGACCGTTGGAAATTCTGACGCCTGCGTTGTTTGTGTCAAGCGTCATGTGTGCCGTATCCTTAAGGTGAGGTGCGGCATATTTGGAGTCCTGACCGTGATAAATGTAAATCGCGTTATGTCCCATTGCCAAATCAATAAAGGCATATCTTGCAGAACGCACAGTGCCAACCTTTTCGGCTGCAGATACATTCTGATAAATTGCAACCAGACGGGTTATTCCGCCCTCAACCTCTGTTTCGTATACAACATCGGCTAAATTAAGTCCGGTTTGCACCGTCTGCGCGTTGGATATGTTGTTGACCGTAATCGCAACAGGACGGTCATCTGCCTTTTCGGCAGAAAGGCTTTTAATACCGGTCAAGGGGTTAATAAACAATTCGGGCTCAGGCTCTGAAACCGTTTCAGAGGAGGTAATCTCCGGAACGGAGGGCTCGTCACCGCGGTCAACACTCAAATCCTTGGCGCCACAGCCCGAAATAAATAAAAACAAAACAACTAAAATCAAGGGTAAAAGCTTTCTTAACATTTCTTGCCTCCGAGGAAAATGAATTAATATATCATACAGTATATTATAAATTCCCCGACTTTTCAACAATTAACTGCAATTTTCCGTTTACAATTTTTTCATTTTTTTGACAAACACTGTAACTGCTCCCGATAACAACCCAAGCCATAAGTAAATCAAGGCATAAATAAAAATTTCAATTCCGATTTCTTTTATCCAAAGCCATGATTTAAGCTTTGCCGTTTCATTAAATATTCCGCCGTCAAGCTCTTTAATCAATATCAGAGAGAAAGGTAAAAAAATCACCACCGCAACCAACGGCACAAACCACAGCCTTTTGATATCTGTACCTGCCAGAACACCTAAAGCAACCGCAAGCACAGGATTTATTTGCAAAAAGGACATAAAAAGCCAACCCGCATCATTTCGACTATCGCTTTCGAGAATAAGAACCGTTAAAGGTAACAAGAACATTACAGCAAATATCAGCGAAAATGAGATAAGTAATTTATACTTTGCTTTCATCGTCACTGTCCTCTTTCCAGCACAAGCGGAATATTTATGCTTTTTCCGCTTTTAAGCTCAATAAAAAGCCCGACTTCTTTCTCGTTTTTCAGCGGCTCGAAATACAGGGAATACTGCGCCTGACCCTCTTTGGCTTCTGCGGAAGCCTCAATATATTTGTATTCACCGTTTTTACCCTTTATATGTGTCGTTATATGATTAAGCGGAATTTCCGTCTCATCGGTTTTGACAATACAATCCACAACAGTAGAGTTTACATAGTATTTAATGTGCTGTACCAAAACGCTTATACCCTCGCCCTTAAATTCGGTATCGATATTCTCGGTATAAAATGTCACTCCCGACTGATAGTTGAATTGGCTGATTTTATCGGCATACCTATTGCAAAAGTCTTTCACCTTTAATTCGACCTCTTGGCAAAGCTTGCTGTTATAATCGGCAAGCTCGCCCCTTTTCTCCGCGCTGTTGCCCACCTTTTGGTCCACAAAATCGCAAACCGCCATAAGCTCCTTATTCATTTCCTCGAAAAGCGCCAGCCCCAAGGCAGTCTGGTCGGCATTCAGAGAGCCGTCTGTCAGGGTGACGGCAAAGGAATCATAATATGTGCCCAAAAAGGCATGGGCTTTACCGCTTCCGTTAAAGGGCGGCACCAATCCGCCCGAATTACCGTGCACAACTGCATTTATATAAAGCCTGTAGGTTTTAAGGGTTTCGGCAGTTACCCCGTCCTTGTCAATCATCCAAGCCATTTGCCCTATGTTATGCCACAAGGAATAATTATATTCCCCCGACCTGCGTTGCCAATTTTCTGCCTTTTCATTAAGCTTTACAAACAAAGCACCTGTCAGAATTATCAGCACAAGGAAAAGTGCAACGGTTATTCTTAGCTTTTTACTGACTGTCCTTTCCAATGCTATTCCTCCATTGGGGCGACCTTTATCCATTTTGCGGTTACAACACTGCCGTAACCGTCAATTTTACCCCTATAATCCAAATCTATCATATCCCCGACTTTAATATCGCTGAGGGAACATTTTTCTCCTGAAACATATTTCACCGAAGTGCCGGGCTTTGCTTTGATTATCACAGAGGAGCTTTCATCGTAAATCATATATGTATCTATATATGTGCATTTGTCCTGTTGGTCATATTCCACTGATTTTACAATACCCCTGTAATCCACCGTCTTTTCTCGCGGCATCACTGCCCCGATTGCGGCTATCAAAGCTACACAAAGCAAACATCTGCATAAATACTTAACAAAATTTTTCATTCTATTCCTCCCCGTAAAGCAGGTTGCCGTCCTTATCGTAAATCCATTCTCCGCCGTATATTGCCTCTTGCTCGTAGGAAACACTGCCGTCTGCCCCTATCCACGAGAAATCGGCAAGCACCCTGTGCCTGTAGCCAAGGCTGTCCACCGCCTCGACAAAAAAGCGAATATCTTTTCCTGCGCTTATTTTGTAGGTCTCTCTGAAATCATAAAACACGCCGCCTGCGGTTGTTATTTCGCCGGTAATTTTCCGTCTTTCGGTCACATTTCCGTCTATCTCGGTTACAAGCTCATAATCCCTCATTAAAACTGCCGTTTTGTTATTTGCCGGCTTATACTCAACCGTTATATTTCCGTCCACCGCGATACCGTTTTTGTCAGACACGGCGTCTATTGTTCCGACCGTGTAAAGATGAGGCAAGTATCTGTTATAAAGATTGTCAATCCTAACATCCTCAAGATACTCCGATTGGGTTGTATCGCCATTTTTGACTGAAAGCAAGGGGTATTGGCTCTCGGTCTCAAAAAGTCCGACAGCCACGGTTGTGTAAAACTTTTCTCCGTTGCGTGTCAGAGGGTATTCCCTTCCGCAAACGGTTATGCTCATTTCGGTGTTTGCAGAGACGGTTTTCGGCACCGCCGCAACCGTAACCGGAACGGTGTGGTCAGTAATATTAAGCTCACCGTAGGTAGCCTCAATGCCCGAAAGCAGACTCGCCTGTTTTTTTAGCTTTTCCTCAACATTGGTGTAAATATCGTTAATGTTGGAGTTCATAATTCCTATATCGTGGCTGTGGCTGACCGTAAGGTTAGAAAGCTCGGTTTTAAGCTCCTTGATTTTTACCGCTGAAGCAATCTGTCCGATGACAAGCACTGCCAAAACCGCAAAGGTTAAAATTTTTCTTTTTCCGTTTTCCATAATCATTACCTCCTACTTAAATCTGTAACCGCTGTTGCCGTATATCAGAATGAAGCTCACAAAATCCTCACGAGTATCAAATGTCTTTTCAGAAAAGCTCTGCTCACTGTGAAAAGAAACCAGCCTTTGAGTTTCATCAATCCAAACCTTGAATTCCTTTTTTTCCATTGTGTCACCTATTCTATACCTGAAATAATATCGGTTAAGGTCTGAACAGTTACCTCACCGTAAGCCGTAAGCTCAAAGAGGTAGCCGTCCTTAAGCCACATCAAATGCTTGACCTCGGGGTGTTCATAAGCATTGACCTTTATATCCCCCAAAAGCAGGGTGTAAATTTTGCCGTGCTCGTTGTCAAGAAAAACTCCTGTGTCGGCTGTGATGGTCTGAGAATAGATTATCTTGTCACCGGCACCGTTAATGTAGGTATAATTAACAGATGCCTCGGTTTTGCTTTCGGAGGTCTTAATAAATCCCTCGGGTATTCGGGTAATCTTATATTCGTGTTCAATTTTTTGGGTGGTGTCACCATCAAAATAATACTCGTTATAAATGTCAAAAATTTTTACTGCAAGCTCTACCGCCGGAAGTCTTATTGCATCGACAGAAACTCCAAGCGAGAACACCGCAAACAACCCTAAGAAAAAGCAAGCCGCCCTTTTGGCTGCAGTGTTTATAAAATGCCAATAGCCGTTTTTGTTCTTAGCTTCAAGCCGTTGCATCCTTGCTTCAAACCCTTGCGAAAAGATGTGTTCAATTTCCGTTTCGGCGGGAACATTTAAAAACTGTAAATCAAAGCCTTTTGACAGTGCTTTTTTTAATTCCTGTTCGGTTATTGCCATTATTTCTGCCCTCCCTGCTTTAAAAGAATTTTTTTGCCGCGCACAAGCTGTTTTTTCACCGTGTTGACAGACAAGCCCAGAAGCTTCGCAATTTCCTTGTAATTAAGCTCTAACACAAAGCGGTAATAAAGAACATCCCTGTACCTTTCGTCCAAGGCTCCGATTTGCTGTATAAGCTGTTCATACTCTGCCTCTGCGCAAATTTTCTCGATGAAGTTCCTGTCACTCAAATCGGCTGAAACCTCGGACGGGGACAGCGCCTCCAGCGAAATATTCCGTTTTTCTTTTTTCCTGATGAAATCAAGAGCCGTGTTTTTCGCCGATTTGAGCAGATAGCTCCGCAAAGCCGCTTCATCACATATTTTCCTTACTGTGGCTATATGCCTGACAGCTATATTGAAAAACACCTCATGAACGGCATCCTCTGCATCCTGCTCATTATGTAACAAGGAATTGGCAACGAAAAACATCTGCTTTCTGTAGGAATGATACATCCTTTCAAACAGCTCGGCATCATTTTTATCATCAAGAAAGGTTAAATTTAAAATTAACATCCCTCAAAATCCTTTCCCTATAAATATAACGATTAATATCGCCCTTTGGGTACAGGATTTTTAAAAATTTTTAAGCTCCCCTGCTAAAATTTCTACTGCGTCAGGAATATCGGTTGCTTCTATTCCGGCAAAGGAAAGGCGCACCGCCCCTTTATGCGGTGACGGCATCACCCTGATGCCCCTTCGGGCAAGGCGGTCACAAATTTCCCGACTTTCCGCACACACCGCCGTCCGAAGCTCGACAGTGAGCATGGTCTCATAAAGCACAATTTCCTTTTCGCCATCAATTTTCTCCGAAAGTGTGGCGCACAAAAGCTGACTTTTTGCGTAATAAAGCCGTCTGAGCCTGCGCAGATGCTTTTCCAAAGCCCCACTTAAAATATATTCGGTGAGGGCTAACTGCTCAACCTTTCCGCAGGTTGGGTTAAAGCCCTCGCGGGCTCTGAATTTTTCAGCAAGAACGGGCGGCAGTACCATATAAGCAATTCGCACGCTCGGAAGCAGGAGCTTCGAAAAGCTTCCGATGTAAACCGTTCTTTCGGGCGCCTTGCTCTGAAACGCCGGCAGGCTTCTTGCGGTGTACCGAAGCTCGCCGTTATAGTCATCCTCAACTATTATCCTGTTTTCGCGCTCCACCCACTCTTTAAGCTCGCTCCGCCTTTTTGACAGAGCAGTAACGCTTATTTTTGAAAGTGTTGCAGGCTGTAAAAACAAAAAATTCATATCCCCGTTTATTTTATCGGTCACTGCGCCGTTTTGATCACATTCAAGGCAATGCGCCTCAATTCCGTAATCGCGGAAAATATTTTCTGCCGTTTTAAAGCCGCCCTCTAAGCCTACACAAACATTTCTGCCGACAATTCCGCATAATATATTAAGCAGAGGGGTTATTCCTGCCCCGATCACAATGTTTTCGGGCGCGGCATTGACACCGCGCGCCTTGTAGCAGTATTCCGCAAGGGCTTTTCTCAGGCTCGGCTCGCCCTGAGGATTGCCGTAGGAGATAAGCGCATCGGAATTTGTAAGCACACCGCGCACCAGCTTTTTCCACAGCTCGGTATCGGCAGAGGTCTTATCTATTTTTCGGCTTGAAAAATCATACCTGAAGCTCCTTTCATCAGGGAGCAAAAGGCTTTCCTCCGCACTCGCCTTTGCGGTGTTGCCGGTAATAAAATATCCCCTTTGCGGCAGACTTTCGGCAATGCCCTCAATGCAAAGCCGCATATAGGCATTTTCCACCGTGGTGCGGCTCACTCCAAGCTGTTCAGCCGCCTGCCTTATTGAGGGAAGCTTCTCCCCCTTTTTGATTGCGCCATTCTCAACCGCTGCTTTAAGCTTTTCATATAACCTGTGGTAAAACTCTCCTTTTTCGCTTCTGTCAATCGTGATAAAATCAAGCAGCACGCCAAACTGTCCTTTCAAAAATAATTAAAACTGTCTATTTACGAACAGACACCTTCTGCTTATAATATAACACAGTTTGAAATTTATTGCAATATGCGGTAAGGAGTTTTACAATGACAATCGGTTTTAAAACAAAAAAAGAAAAGCTGCTTAATATGACACTTATTGCCCTTTTCGCGGCGCTGAGCTACATTGCGCTAATGCTTTTTTTCTTTCCCTTTGGTAATATGTACATACATTTCGGTAATATGATAGTTGTTGTGGCGGCACTGCTGGTCGGAGGCTGGCAGGGCGGACTTGCAGGCTCTGTGGGAATGGGGCTTTATGACATTTTGAACGGTCACGCCGATTCCTCGCCCAAAACCTTTTTGCTGAAATTTTTAATCGGGCTAACGGTTGGCGCGGTTTTCACCCTTTTTGCAAACCGCAAAAAATTCCCTGCAACGGCGCTGTTTATCTCAGGCATTGTTTCTCTGCTTGTTGCCGCCGCGCTCGGTATCGGAGTTTTCACAGGCACCGATTTTCGCCTGCAAAAAAGTGTTGTTATGCTTATATTCGTTGTGATTGGCATTTTTTGCGTCCTCTTTTCGGCGCTTAAAAATAAATTTTCACACAAAACCGCCTCTGCAATCGTTGGGGCGGCATGCGGTATGGTTGTGAACCTTGTGGGTGAAATTTCATGGAAAACCGTTCAGTTTTTCATTGCCGGTGCCGACATTTCCGCCGCCTTTTCGGGTGCCCTCTTTTCACAGGGCTCCACCCTTATAAATGCAGGTATTTCAATTGTGGGCGGTGTGGCGCTGTTCACATTGCTTGAAAAGCCCTTTTTAAAGCTTATAAAAGAGTAATTCCAATTGGGGGTATACTATGAAAAGGCTTTTAAGCCTTGCGCTCGTACTCATTTTTATACTTTGCGGATGCAGTGCCGAAAACGGGCAGGAGCAGTCGGAATTTACCGATAAAAATGCCGGCAAGGCAAGTCTTGGGATTTGGTTTTCCTTCAGTGAAATCAATTCCATGCTTTTGTCCGAAAAAGGCTTTGAGACAGAGCTTCAGCAGGCGGTGGAAAACTGCCGTTCCCTTAAAGCAGAAAATGTGTATATCCATGTGCGTTCATATTGTGACTCCCTTTTTCCCTCGGATTATTTTCCGCTTATAGCTGAAGCCGCCAATTATGATTACGATATTTTTGAGGCTGTAATCAAGGCATTCAGGGAAGCCGGAATAAAGGTGCACGCCTGGATAAATCCTTACAGAGTGCTAACCTCCTCGTCCGACCCCCAAAAGCTTTCCGAGAAAAGCCCTGCCTACAAATGGCTCAAGGATGCCGACAGTGAAAATGACCGCAATGTCTGCATTTGGCAGGGAATTTACCTCAACCCTGCCGAAGCCGAGGTAAGAAGGCTGGTCATTGACGGCATAAGAGAGCTTATGAGAAATTACGCGGTTGACGGCATCCATTTTGACGATTATTTTTACCCCACTGCCGACCCCGACTTTGACCGTGTGAGCTATGAAAGCTACTGCGAGGGCAGCAAAAATCCGCTGTCACTTGAGAATTGGCGCAGGGCAAATGTCAATGCCCTTATAAGCGGCTGTTACACCGCCATAAAGGCAATAAACGGGGATACTGTTTTCAGCATCAGCCCCGCCGCCTCAATAGAAAATAATTACACCGCGCTTTTTGCCGATGTTGAGGAATGGGTGCAGTCGGGGTATGTTGACACCGTTATCCCTCAGCTTTATTTCGGCTTTGATTACCCCGCCGCCGAATATCGCTTTGAAAAGCTTTTGCTCGATTGGAAACGGCTTGTTTCCTGCAATCCGCAGGTCGAGCTGTTAATAGGCTTGGCAAGCTACAAAATCGGGACAGATGCCGCGCCCGACAATGCCGAATGGGAGCAAAGTGCAGATATAATCCCCCGTCAGGCGAAGGTCTGCTTGGAGGACGGGGTTGCCGCAGGCTATGTCCTTTTTTCCTACAGCTCGGTTTTCAGCGACCGCGAGCTAAACCAAAAGCAACGGCAAGGACTGTCAGAAATATCGTAGTGGGGAGGCATTTGCCTCCCCACTACTCCTTTATTTTATCCAATGCGCCCTTTTCAAGTCGTGACACCTGTGCTTGAGAAATTCCAATCTCACGCGAAACCTCCATCTGGGTTTTGCCATGCATAAATCTTAAGGTCAGAATTTGTTTTTCGCGCTCACTCAAGCCCTTTATAGCCTCTTTAAGGGAAATTTCACCAAGCCAATTACTGTCGCTGTTGTTATCCCCCACCTGATCCAGCACATAAATGGTGTCACCGCCGTCAGAATAAACAGGGTCATACAGCGACATTGGATTTACAATGCTTTCAAGGGCTATCACGACCTCGCTTGCAGGCAGGTCAAGCTCCTTTGCAATTTCGCTGACAGTAGGCTCGGTCTGCCTGTCGTGCATAAGCCGTTCCTTCACCTGCATCGCCTTATACGCCGTGTCCTTTATCGAACGGCTCACCCTTATCGCATTGTTGTCACGCAAATACCTTCGTATTTCGCCTATAATCATTGGAACAGCGTAGGTGGAAAAACGGACCTTCTGTGTAATATCAAAATTATCAATGGATTTTATCAAGCCTATACACCCGACCTGAAACAAATCGTCAAGATTTTCACCCCTGCCCGTAAACCTTTGAATAACACTTAAAACAAGGCGCAGATTACCGTTTATAAGCTCCTCTCGGGCAGAGTCACTACCTGCCCGTACCTTTTTTAAAAGCTCCTCCTTTTGACTTTCCTTTAAAAGCGGCAGCTTGGAAGTATCAACACCGCAGATGATAACCTTGTTATTGTACATATCCGTCCCTCCGTAATTCATATTCTAATTATTACCGTCCACGGGACTATATACACCTATAAAATATTTTTTGTTTCGACAAGCTTCACTTGATTTTTTAAAATTTTTTTATCTCACTTAAAAATTCGGGCTGTAAAAAAACAAATTATAGTTTGCCGCGTGCCGCTAAACTATAATTTATATGTGTTTACGCCATCGGGGTATCGTGTTGTAATTTTGCAGAATAAAAAGGCGGAATGACCGCGGGGGCACCCCGCTAAACTATAATTTGTTTTTCAAATCAGATAATTAAAAATAAAAAATGCGGAAGAAGTTTTTTCACTTGTTCCGCATTTTTTATTAAGTCAATTGATTTTTATGGGCTTTTGAGGTGATTGAGTTTTTTTACAGCCCTGAATTAATTTGGTCTTTTTTTCTGTTGTTCTTATCTTGAAAAAACAGGGATATTTTTCATTGCAATTTCCATCGTCTCAGCAATTCTCATATGACCGGCGGCGTTTGGATGCAATCTGTCGGTCTCGGCATTGCAAAAGAAAACTTGTGCCTGCTTATCATTCAGCGGAAACAGCCCGGATTTTGAATGTAAATCAATTATATCGCAAGCCCAGACATTCGGCGCCTCCTTTATAACGCTTACATATTCATCAACATAATATCCGCCCTTGTCGGTATGTAGCTCATCATACTGAATATTGTTGCCCCCGTAATTTGCATAGGCGCGGTGAAGCGGTGTCATAAAAATCACCTGTTTTGTGGGATAATATTCCCTCACCTTGCTCATAAGGGCATTGATACTGCCTCTGAAGGTTGAAATATCAATATTATATTCGCGCCTTTTTCTTGTCGCGTATAAGGCTTTTTCACCCTCATACCCAACGATAACCTCTTGGTCTTTAGGCTCTGTATACCATTCACCCATAGGCAAGCCCGCGTTATAATCGTTAGTTCCTGCAAAAATCACGATAGCATCAATTTTTTCTCCATGCGAGGCATAAAGCTCCTCCACCTGAGGTAAAAGACCGCGCATCAATTCACCGCTTTTTCCAAAGCTGTAGGAAATGCAACCGAGCTTTTGCTCTAAATAATTCCAAAAGCACTCACCCTTTTTTACTCCGACACCTTCGGTTATTGAATCACCCAAAAATGCTATTTTTTTACCCTGCCACTGTGAATTTATCATACCGCTTAACACTACCTTTTTTGTTTTATTCTGCCGTCTTTATATCCTCGATATGCTTAATGCCGAAAACCGCAAAATCAATAATTCCCGGATGTATTCCCTCGGGCCAATCGGTTATTGAAAGCCTGACCTCGCGACATCTCTTAATCGGGAATGTCTTGTAATCTATATTTCTTTCCTCTTTCGGATTTCGGTTATCCAAAAGCATTTCCCAGCCGTTTTCGGTAAGCCCCTCCAGCACATAGCCGATAGGTCCGGGCAATACGCGTGTTGAATAATTCAAACCGTTTTCGCGCCAGAAAACCCTTAATGCCGCAAGGTAAAAATAATTGCTCAGGTTACAGGCGAGGGTTGGCTTTTCATCGCCCAAATCAGGCTCCCAATATGTCAGCGGACTTTCATCGGTGGCATAAAGCGCATCTCTGCCCGACATACAGCTCGAAGCTATCGGGCGCTTGCGTCCCGTTACAGAGCAAAGTCCCGGTTCAAAAACACCCTTCACGGGGTCCTTGCAATAACCCGGGATATATTGCGGTGTATCGGTAATTCCATGGGGGCAGTAAAGCTCGCCGTTTTCATCCACCGCAATGAGATCCATACCTATACGGCGCTCGTACATATGAAGATGTGTTGTGGCTATAGTGTAAAACGCCCACAAGGTATTATTCGGGCCGTGCTCCACACAGCCGTGACCTGCGCCTGCAACAATACCGTATCTGTTCACCGTCAACGGATTGCGCTTCTGACAGCAAAATCCGCTTAACGGGTCCTTGTCAGAATAATAAACCGCCATACAATAGGACGAATCACAGGTATCGGGCGCCGCATAAATCATATAATACCGCCCGTTATGCTTGAGCAAATGCGGTCCCTCAATCCAACCGAAATCAGTATCCTGATTGTGATAACCGTGGCGTTCCCAAGGATTTTCCTTTGGATTCATTTCAAAAATAACCTCGGGACCTCTGACCGCCCTGCGTGGGTCCTCGGTGCTTAATTCATATCCCACAACCTGACAGATATGCCTTTCGTTGCCCTCCTGCTCGCGCGCGTCATAAGCATACATATATATCCGCCCGTCATCATCGGTGAATATACAGGGGTCACACGGCACAAAGGTTGAGCCATCGGGTTTAATGAAATCCCCCAAGAGGGTAAACGGGCCTAACGGATTGTCGCCCACATAAAGCGGACAGTTCCATGATGTCAGTAAAAACTTATCCTTCCATTTGGTTATACAGGGGCTGTATTTTCCGCAATAGGGCTCTGTGCGAACATGCTTCCATTCACAAAAATCCTCAGACACCCAAGCCATACCGTAGCTTGGATAAAGATACCATTTATTATCGTAATAGAAAACTGTCGGGTCGCTAATCGAGCGATAATTGGGAGTGTTCACCCCCTGCGGCGGAATATCATGGCTGAACATTGCCTTTTCGTATTTAAACCAATCATCCTTGCCTGACGGTATATCGGGCAGTGAAAGCGGATTACAATAGGTAAATTTCAAATCAATCTCTTTCATTATCAGGCACCGTTATTATTCAGGCTTTGTTTCCAATTTCAAAGGAAAGTCGCCCAATTTATTAACCTTGAAGCCGTTAGATTTATACTCATTATAATCAAAGGCTTCAAGCTCGTCAATAGCAAGCTTGTGAAATTCGTAAAAGTTTTTCCACCATTCATATCCGCTGCCAAGCTCGGCGTTAAGATAAGCGTCTGCAATATCGCAGCCCATCTGGGGAGCAACATAAAACGCACCCATGGCAAGAACATTTACACCGTTTCCGGTAATGGCACGAAGTGCCGCAGGTACACTTTCAACAACACCTGCATGAACATGGGGACATTTAGATGCCGCGATATGAATTCCCATACCTGTACCGCAGAAAAGCAACGCCCTTTCAAACTCCCCCTCAGAAATCATACTGCCTGCTCTCAGCCCCACGCGGTGAAACATAAGGTCGGTATCGTTGGGATCGGAATCTGCACAAACACCAACATCGGTTATTTTCCAGCCCTTGGCGGTCAAATGCTTAACCACCGCCTCCTTCAGAGGAAAGCCTGCAAAATCTGCGCCCACCAATAATTCCTTGTTTTTGATTGTTTTCATAACTGCTCATTCCTTTAGTTACAATTTTTTAATTTAATGCTATATAATGATTACCTATCATTAACACCCGTAACGGTTGCTTTTTGCTTTTCGGCGTTACCGTCAAGAATATGATAATCCTTGATAGAAACAACCGGCTCGCTTACCGCTTCCTCCTCGAAAACTATTATCTCGTTTTCATCCTTAAGCAACGGTGCCGGCAGATACAGCGACAGCTGCGGACCTATGTTCCAATATCTGCCGAGATTAAAACCGTTCACAACCACGAAGCCCTTTGTGAAGTTATCCAGATGAACAAAGCAATCGAGCTTTTTCTCTGCCTTAAAGCTACCCTTGAAAAATGCCGGAAGCTTGCCGCCACAGCCAAACTCAAGTCTTGATAAATCCTCCATCGGCAGGGTATAAATATCCCAATCGCAAAGCATCTGGCATGGGCTTTCTGGTGCCAAAACATAAACATAACCGCAAATTCCGCGGCGTTCACCCATCACCATACCGGGGCCAAAATTAACTCTGCCCATATTCTCAACAAGAAGCTCTAATGTTCCGCCTTCCTCTATCCATTCGCCCGGCTCTATATACTGCAGCTCATCATTACGGTATATCGTTCCGCGATGCAGACCGTTGAAAAAGATATGCGTGCGGTCAAGGACATCGCTTAATCCAATCAATTTTATATGCATATTTGCAGGTATCGTGCATCTGTATAAAATATATCCGTAATCCTGACCGTAATGCTCCATATTACGCGGAAGCATACTTTGAAAATGGGTGCCTATATTATTTAGATTATCAAAAAGGGATGCTGTTTTATCAAGCCTGACATCTCCTAAAGCCTGTGTCTTTACCGGCTCCGGCTTCGGGAGGGTTTTGCCGAGGTGCTTTTCCATAACCTTTTGCACCTCAAAATATTTTGGAGTACATTCTCCCCATTCGCTGACAGCCGCATCCACATCATAGGATGTAACCGTGCTGACATAGCGGGCAAGTCCCCTGTTTTTAACAGTAACCCCCTGCAGGTTGGCACCGCTGAAGAAGCCGAAATTAGTTCCGCCATGGAACATATAAAATCCAAAGCTCATGCCCTGTTCAAGCTGTTGCTCAACCTCTCTCGCAACATATTCCTTCGGATAAAACTTATAGGGCTCTCCCCAATGGTCATTACCGCCAATCCAATGCTCAAAGTGGAAAATCGGCGCATCGGGGAACATTTCCTTGTGCGTTTCGGTGTACTTTGGTGAAATGTTGCCGCTTTTGCCGAAATTCAGGCAAGCCAATGCCTCATCAGCAGAACCGCCCGTGAGCAATACGGGAGTGTGACCATCGGTGGTTATAATCGGAACATCAACCCCGAAATCCTTTAAGACCTGAACACAGCGGTTCATATATTTTCTTGAATTTCCGAATGAGCCGTACTCATTCTCAGCCGCAATCGCAATGATATTACCGCCCTTAGTATTTAAATAGGGCAATAACCGTTCTACAACTTCCTTTAAATATCTGTCAGATTTTTCTATATAAAAAGGGTCATCCGTTCTGACCGCCACCCCTTCGTTTTTCAAAAGCCATGACGGTAATCCGCCGAAATCACACTCGGAGCAGATATAAGGGCCCGGTCTTACTATTATGTAAAGCCCCATCTCGGTTGCAAGCTTTATAAAGGCTTCAAGGTCGAGCATACCCTCAAAATCAAACTCGCCGTCCCTTTTTTCGTGCAAATTCCACGGGCAATATGTTTCCACCGTGTTAAAGCCTAAGCACCTGAGCTTATACAGCCTGTCATACCACTGCTCCTTAAACACTCTGAAATAATGAATTGCGCCGCAGTATAGCTTTTCTTTTTTACCGTTTATGTAAAAATCTTTATCCTTAATAATTACCATATTTGAACCCCAAATCATTTATTATAAAAAACTTGAATTTTGTTAATTTACGCATCCCTTAACAGCTTTGAAAAAACCGTATAAGCGCCGAAGGTCCAGCCAAGCATTGCGGGAGTTTCATACTCTGCCTTTGCTTCGGCATTGCCTGCTTCAACATTGTATTTCTCCCACATATTACCCGTTTGACTGTAACATTTTTCCACCAAAGAATTGAATTTTTTTGCAATTCTCAGCGCATCGTCTTTATAACCGTATTTAAGCAGGCTGAAAGCCGTTATTATATGCATTGGCGCCCAGCCGTTCGGATAATCCCACTGATAAACACCTTTAATATCGTTTTTCTCACAGGTGGCTATTCCGAACTCGGTTTCAAGGCGCGGCAGAAGCTTTACAATGCTTTCCGCCTCCTCCTTGGTTGCCAAGCCGCAATACATCGGGTAAAAGCAGGCAACGCTTGCCAATTTCATCAAACTGTCATCGGTATAATTATAATCATAGAACACACCGTCATCAGCCAAAAGATATTTTCTGATCAGCTCTGCCCGTTTTTTGGCTGCTTTATCCCATTCTACGGCTTCCCCACTCAATCCTAACTCGTCAGCAAAAAAAGAAAGGTTTTTCTCCATTGCATACATCAGGCTGTTTAAATCCACCATTGCGTAATCCGGTGTTTTCCAAGCTGTTCGCGGATTTAAATCCCAACCGCATTCACAGGAAGCCATAAAGCCCTTTGTCAATATCTCCGGGTTGCCGTCAGGTCTGAAGCCCAATCGTCCGGAAAAGTAGTTAAGCGAATTTTCGTAACCGTTAGGATCAATATTCATACAGTAATACCTGTTAAGCCCTATTTCGGTGGTGCGCTTTTCCTGCCAGAATTTATGCTCTGTGCAGAGAGCTTCGTAGGCTTCTTTAAGCCAAGCTTTGTCGGGCGAAGCATTATAAATATCCAAAACCATCAACGACAAAAACGGCGGTTGAGAAACACGCAAAAAGCCCGTTCGGTTGGCGTTTGGAACAAAGCCGTACTTCTTTATCAAATAAAACATATTATTTACATTATTCCGCGCCTGCTCTATCATATCACATTCTATTAAGCCTTTGTTAATAAAATATGTATCCCAATAATAAAGCTCCTGAAAAACACCCGAAGCGCAGGGCACCGTGTAGGGATAGGGCAAGCCGATCAGATTATCGGTGTTTTTGGTTGCCCTGTTTTCAGGATTGTATCTGATACACTCCTTAAGGTTTTTTTCGATATATTCTTGTAATGTAAGCATATTACAACTCCTGTAACAAGATTTATCTGCCTATTTCAGAATAAAACGGCGCCGCTACAATGCCGTCATTATTATAAAGATTTATAACATCGGTATTATCGAATGCCATTTTTATTTCGGTGGGACTTTCCACCTCGGGTGACCAAGCTACAAGCTCATTACCCTCTATCCTTGCTTTGGCGGGCTTGTATTCCCCACCCTCACCCTTTAAATAAAGGTTTAAAACCTCTCCGTTACTGCGAAGTCCCGAGCCGGCGTGTGTAAAGCTTACCCTCACGGTGCCTGCCTTTTCAAGAACAGCCTTTTTAAAAATGGGGCCGCAATATTCAACATCCTCACCGAAAACCTCTTTTTTAGCCGCAAGGAAAAGTCTTTCGGATATGCTCTTTTTATTAAGCGGATGAATATTATCCTTTTCACCAATATCATTCGTGGTGACCAAAAAGACATTTTCTATTTTCCCTGTTGCTTCTATTTGTTGGGCAACGAGCTGTGTGCAGCCCTCTTTATAGGCATATCCAAAGGGGGCAATCTGAACTGTGAAAAAGGGCAAATCGTCCTCAAAGCCCTTTCGCCAACATTCAACCAATTTAGAAAAAAGCTTCAGATAATACTGTTTGTTATGGACATTGCTTTCCCCCTGATACCACAAAACACCGCTTACGGAATAGGGCAAAAGCGGCTTTATCATTCTTTCGAACAACACACCAACCCATCGGCAGCTATAAGGTCCAAGGGGCGGCTCGGTCGGCCATTCAAAGGGACTTGTTCTTGCCAACCATTCTATACCCTTTTCCTCGGCAAAGCTTCTTGCGCTGACATTTTCAATCCGCTTGCTCATAAGCTGTTGATAAGCGTCAACACCTTTTGTATATTCATCTAAATCAAGCTTTTCAAGAATATTATAATAATTATCCCTTAATTCGCAAAGCTCCGGCTCAGCGAAAAATGCAGACTCTTCAATCCAAGCCTCGGCAGGTGTTCCGCCCCAATTAACACTTATAATTCCAACGGGTATGTCCTTATCCCTTTGCAGAAGTGAGGCAAAACGGAAGCCTATTGCGCTGAAATGCAAAGCCGCCTCGGGGGTACATACCTGCCATTCGGTTTCAGCAGGCTCAACTGCTTCAAAATGCCAATTCTTTTGTGAATCCGTTTCCCTTGTTTTCCGTGGCACAGTGAAAAATCTGATGTTTGAATTGTTACCTAAGCTTTCGGCATCCTCAAAACCATCGTATGTAAGCATTGTTATATGCTCCATATTTGACTGACCTGCCGCAAGCCAGACCTCACCAATGCAGATTTGAGACAAAACTATTTGCTCTTTACTGTCCTTTAAAATCAAATCATAAGGCCCTCCTGCCTGCATCGGCGGTAAGGACAATTTCCAAAAGCCCCCTCTGCAAACTGTATAGGCTGTTTGACCGTTGAGTGTGGCTGAAACCACACCCTCGCCCTCGCCCCACAGCTTTATAGGCTTATTTCTTTGAAAAACCGCATGGTCACTGAAAAGCTTTGAAACCCTCATAATTCAAGTCTCCAATCGAATAATAGCAATAAAATACCAAAATTAATATAACGGCATTTTAGCATTTTATCATCATTACAAATTTAATTTTCTTTCTAAAAAGCTCTGTAACTACGGCAAAACCTAAGGTTTTGCCGTAGTTCTTAAAATAAAGTAATTTTTTTCGCGAATTTATGTAGCTATTCAGCCGCAGCTAATAATTTCTTTAATCTTATAAGCTCTAAGATTGATTCAACCTCATAGCCTGCGTATCCCTTAATGCCTAAGAGAGACTTGCTTGCCGCAACTATATCGGTAGAATTTACCTTCCAGTCGTAGTTTACATCGCCCTCGGCATAATCGGGAGCAGCAATACTTCCGATTTCAGCTTTTGCGGTATCCTCGGTGTAGTAACCGCTGACACCTGCAACAACCTCTTTACCGTACATTGTATCGTCACCGATACCCTTAAAGCGAAGCGCAACAGCTGTAAGAGCGCTCATATTGTCGCCTGTGAGGGTAAGTCTATTCATAAAGCCGCCGTCATTATTGCAGGAAGTAAAGGGCACCTTGATATAACCCTCAAAAGCAGCATCAAAGCTTACCATACCGTATATAGCTGTGTTCTCTACTCCGTTGTTCACAACGCCTACATCAACAGTCTTGTCAACCCATTCGTCAGAGCCCTTTGCCAAAACCTGAACCTTTTGACCGGGCTTAAGCATAACCGTTCTGCCTGCATTATCATCGAAGGTTAAAGCGGGTGAAAATGCGTTGGGCTTATCAAACTTAACATAGAATACCATACCTATAGCATCCTTCATATAGGTTGCAACAGTGGGTGTCATAACAAGTGCAACGGGGCCTGAAGCTACTTTACCGTCCTCGTTTTCAACATAGCTCCATTTATTAACACCATCGGCATGCTTTACAGGGGTATCGGATAAAGCATCCTCATCAATATAAAGCTTATAGTTGTTTGTGCTTTCAATCTTGCTTGCAGAGAAATCATAACCCGAAGCGCGAACCTCGCTGAAATCAAAGGATTTAATATCCAATGCTTTCGGTGCATACTGCTCATCAACTGTGATTACAGTAGATGCGGAATCCTCGGTAGTTACAAATAATGGTCCGGCAATAATTTCACCGTAATCTCCGCCTATTCCCTCAAACCTGATGCCCATAAAGCCTAAGAAATTAAAGGTCATTGTATAGGGGTCTAAACATTCTAACGAGCTTGTGCGAATCTTAACATAGCCTTCAAAAGCTTCGGTGAAAACGAATGCGCCGTCTGCGTCTGTAGCGGCAGTTGTCCATTCGTCACTTCCGATGGCGGCATACTCATAAGCGGCATTCGGTGCCGATTCGCCTATTGTCTGACCGTCAGTTGCTCCCCAAGTGGTTGTAAACTGCCAATGCATCTTATTTGCGCTGTCGGTCTTTACATACATAATAAAGCTACCC
>JAFWAC010000008.1 GCA_017507805.1 Clostridia bacterium | reverse complement strand
GGATGACAGTCTTTCTAACGGGCGTAATATCCCAAGGAGGCTATCGTCAGTCCATTTAGCCCTTCTATTATAGCTTAGGAATGAGAACCTGCCGTGTACATCTGGTTGATGTACTACGGATGGCAAATATATTATAACAGGAGGCTATTATGTTTCATAAAATTAAAAATATATCTCCGTTACCTGAATATCGCTTAAGTGTTCAGTTCGCAGAGGGTTGCACTAAGATATACGATATGAAACCTCTGTTTGAGAGCATATCGCTCTTTGCAGAATTAAAAGACCCTCATCTATTTTCCGAGGTCACCGTTGATGTGGGCGGTCATGGCATTGTATGGAACGATGATTTGGACCTTTCTTGCGATGAACTGTGGGAAAACGGAGTCGATGTCAAAACTCCCTTTGATGGACTTATGGCGTTTAGTGATGCTACTGACCTTTGGGCTTTGAACGAAAGCACTTTAAGAAAAGCAATCAGTTATGGAAAATTAGTTGAGGGAGTTGATGTGTGTAAGTTTGGCAAACAGTGGGTTGTTTCTATGAATGCTATGCGCAGGGAATACGGAGAACCGAGAGTATAAGACCTAATGGAAGGCAAAATAGCAATATAATTCTATTTCCAACAAGGTGGCGTTACCATCAGGTCCGTGTGAAAGTGATTTCATGCAGGTTCGATTCCTGTTACCCGCACCAACGCTCAAAGCTGCATTTTTGTGGCTTTGAGCTTTTTTTTATATCTGCTTATGACTGTCGGCTTGGTCGGCAGTCATATTTTTGTGCGCATTTTCCCAATGCTTTTCTGATTGTTTTTACAATTGATTGATAAAAGTTTAGGATATATAATATCAATGTAGATTGGAGGCAAAAAAATGGATGTTTTTAAATTTGCGGCATTTGCCGATGAGAGTAATGAGAAATTTATCGGACAGATAGATGCATTAAAAAGAAATAATTACAGCTTTCTTGAAATCAGGGCGGTGGACGGTAAGAACTTCACAGAGCTAAGCCTTGACGAGGCAAGGGAAAAGGCAAAGCTTTTGAAGGATAACGGACTTTCGGTTTGGTCATTGGGCTCACCGATAGGAAAGGTTGATATAAATTGTGATTTCACCGAATATCTTGAGCTTTATAAAAAGACATTGGAATTGGGTAAGATTTTCGAAACCGAGCATATAAGACTGTTCAGCTTTTTTATGCCCAAGGATGAAAACCCCGATAATTACAAAAACCTTGTAATTGACAGAATGGGCAAATTTGCCGAGCTGGCACGGGAATACCGAATAATACCCTGCCATGAAAACGAAAAGGGTATATACGGCGATACGGCAGGTCGTTGCTTTGGTATTCACAGCGCTTTGCCGGAAATAAAGGCGGTTTTCGACCCTGCAAATTTTGTGCAGTGCGGCGAGGATACAATTAAGGCATGGAGCAAAATGGAGCCTTATGTTGAATATATGCATATTAAGGATGCTGTGGGCGGCAAGGTGGTTCCACCGGGAACGGGTGACGGAAATGTTGCCGAGCTTTTAAGACTTTATAAAAAGGCAGGGGGCAGTGTGCTGACCTTGGAGCCTCATCTTTATGATTTTGTGGGTTTAAAAAGTCTTGAACAGGAGGGCGAGGAAAGCGCTGTCGGAGCAATGAACTTTAATTCGTCAGAAGAAGCATTTGACTATGCTGCGGAAAGACTTAATGAGCTGATCGGCAAATTAATATAAGACAAAAACACTTTGTTAGCTACCTATGCGGCTGATAAAGTGTTTTTTATTGCTTAAAAAATTCAAAAACCTATGCAAAAATATTGCATTTTTCAATGTTGTTTGCTATAATGTATTCTGTGATTTTTCGCGAATTTTGTAAAATGACATAACGGTACCCTTAATTTAAACCGTTTTGTCATAAGAATCTGCAGGAAGCACAGTGCGGTATTTTGTTTTTTTACCGCATTAAAATACGGGGTTCAAGGAGTATTTATGCTAAATGAAAAACGAAAAACTGATAGAGCTGGTGGGAGTTACTAAATCCTTTGGAACAGAACAGGTATTAAAAAATCTTGATCTCTATATTCTTGATAATGAGTTCATAACCTTGCTTGGTCCGTCCGGGTGCGGTAAAACCACAACACTTAGAATTATAGGCGGTTTTGTCACGCCTGATACGGGAAAGCTTATTTTTGACGGTAAGGACATTACCAACCTGCCGCCAAATAAAAGACAGCTTAACACCGTTTTCCAAAAATATGCGCTTTTCCCTCATATGAATGTTTTTGATAATATCGCTTTCGGTCTCAGAATAAAAAACACA
The DNA here is from genome assembly GCA_017507805.1 of Clostridia bacterium. Taxonomy (GTDB): domain Bacteria; phylum Bacillota; class Clostridia; order Oscillospirales; family Acutalibacteraceae; genus UBA737. Next base: position 83,593 of record JAFWAC010000008.1, on the reverse strand, counting down.
CCTGAAAGTGAGATAAAAAAGAGTGTTGGGGAAATGCTTTCAATGGTAGGTCTTTCGGGATATGAAAACCGTTCTGTGGTAAGCCTTTCGGGCGGTCAACAGCAACGCATTGCCATTGCGAGAGCGCTTGTAAACAAGCCGCGTGTGCTTTTGCTGGACGAGCCGCTTGGCGCACTTGATTTTAAAATGCGTCAGGATATGCAGTATGAGCTTAAAAATATACACAAGCAAGCCGGCATAACCTTTATTTATGTTACCCATGACCAGGAGGAGGCTTTAACTCTTTCTGACACGATTGCAGTTATGAATCAGGGTATCATTCAGCAGATAGGCACGCCGGAGGATATATATAACGAGCCTAAAAACGCCTTTGTTGCCGACTTTATCGGTGACAGCAATATTATAGACGGTATAATGGTAAAGGACTGTCTTGTAAACATTTTCGGTGTAAATTTCCCCTGCGTTGATACAGGCTTCGGAAACGATAAGCCGGTCGATGTGGTTATCCGTCCTGAGGATGTTATTCTCACATCACCTGAAAAGAGCGATATGAAGGGTACGGTAACCTCCCTTATTTTCAAGGGTGTTCACTATGAAATGGAGGTTATGGCACGGGGCTACGAATGGCTTGTTCACAGCACCAAGATGGAGCCGGTCGGCTCTGAGGTGGGGATATATGTAGAGCCTGAAAATATTCAGATAATGCACAAGCCGCGCTCTGAGGACGAGGAGGCTGCAAGTGTTGACGAATAAAAAAAGCCTCTGGCTTTCAGGACCTTATCTTGTCTGGATAGCCGGTTTTATTATATTGCCGTTGCTTACTATTTTTTATTATGCATTCACCAATTTGCAGGGTGGCTTCACCTTTGAAAATATTGTCGGCGCAGTTACAGATACTGCAAATATCAAGGCATTCGGATTAACCCTTTTGCTTGCTGCGGCGGCAACTTTGATTGCCTTGATTTTGGCATATCCGCTGGCAATCTGTCTTGCAAAGCTTGGACTTAAAAAGCAAAAGGTTTTTATTTTTCTTTTTATACTGCCCATGTGGATGAATTTCATGCTTCAGATGGTAGCAATAAATGTAATTTTAGAGGATAACGGAATTATAAACTATCTGCTTTCGGCGCTGGGCTTTGAGAAAATTCACATTGCCAATACCTTCGGCGCAATTCTTATCGGCATGGTTTATGATTATTTTCCGTTTATGCTTTTGCCGATTTATAACACTGTTTCCCGAATAGACGGGGATTTAATCAACGCCTCCAAGGATTTGGGCGCAGGTGCAATAAGAACCTTCTTTAAAATAACCTTTCCGCTGTCATTCCCCGGAGTTATAAGCGGAATTACCATGGTTTTTGTTCCTGCCATTTCCGATTTTGCTATTGCCGAAATGCTCGGCGGCGGAAAAATAATGCTTGTCGGTAATATAGTTGAGATGAGCTTCACAAAAGGACATTATTATCAAGGCTCGGGATTAGCCCTTATTCTTATGGCTTTTGTTGTTATAAGCTCTTTGGTTTCGGGCGGAGATGCCGAGGCGGAAGGGGGTGCCATTCTGCCGTGAAAAGATTATCTGCTTTTTTACGCGGGGTGTATATAGCTCTTATTTTCGCACTTCTTTATATGCCTGTGGCACTTATGATTGTGCTATCCTTCAACGGTTCAAGGTCATCCTACGAGTGGGGCGGCTTTTCCTTCGTGAAATATGAAGCACTGTTTAATAACGAGATCATAATGGAAGCCCTTTTGACAACCGTTTTGCTGGGCTTTGCCTCGGCGGCATTGGCGACAATAATAGGAACTCTTGCCTGCATCGGACTTCTTGCTATGAAAAAAAAGCTGCAGAAAACCGTTACAACGGTTGCGAATATACCGCTTTTAAATGCTGACATCGTAACCGGAATTTCGCTCATGCTGTTTTTCTCTGCCATTGTGGGCAGAATGAATAATGTAACATTGATTGCTTCACACATTACACTGATACTTCCGTATGTTGTGCTGAATGTGTTTCCAAAGCTTTCTCAGTTTGACAAAAGCGTTTATGAGGCGGCTCTCGACCTGGGTGCTTCTCCGATAAAGGCATTTTTTAAGGTCACTCTACCGGATATTTTCCCCGGAGTGTTGACAGGCTTCTTGCTTGCCCTCACAATTTCGCTTGACGATTTCACAATAACATATTTTACTAAGGGACAGGGGATTAACACCCTTTCCACCTTGATTTACACTAATCGTATAAGGGGTATTTTACCCGAGTATTATGCCCTTGCGGCACTTACCTTTATTGCGGTGCTGTTTCTTATCCTTGTGATGCAGATTGTTAATATGCGCTCCGCCACTTCAGGAAACAACCGTGCTAAGGCACAAAAGAATAATTATTAGAAAAGGAATTGGGAAATGAAAAAAATATTTAATCTTAAGTCTTTGCTTTCTGTTATCTGTGTTGTAAGTATATTGGCACTGACACTGCTTTCGCTTACGGGCTGTTCCGCTAAGGAAAGATTATATCTGTTTAATTATGGAGATTATATCGACCCGCAGGTTTATGATTTGTTTGAGCAGGAATACGGTATAGAGGTCGTTTGCGATGAATATGCGGCACCCGAGGATATGTATGCAAAATTTGTGTCAGGTTCAGCAAAATATGACCTTATTTGCACCTCGGATTATATACTTGAAAAGCTTATCGGCGAGGAAAGATTGGCTGAGATTAATATTGGCAATTTGGAGAATTTCTCAAATATAAGTGAAAAACAGCTTGAGGCAGTGCGTGCCTTTGATCCCGATTTAAAATATACAGTCCCTCATTTTTGGGGCACTGTGGGCATACTTTATAATACCGAGACCGTAAAAAGGGAAGACCTTAAAAGCTGGAAATGCCTTTTTGACGGTTCTTATAAGGGACAGATTGTAATGCCTAACAGCGAAAGGGATGCTTTTTTCGTGGCGCTTTCGGTATTGGGCTATGATGCTAATACCACAAACGAAAAGGAATTAAGAGAGGCTTCCGAGCTTCTCAAAAAACAAAAGGCTGATGTTCAGGCATATTTGCTTGACGAGGCGGCAAGAGTAAAGGTGGAGTCCGAGAACGCCGATTTGGCGGTAATCTATAACGGCGAAGCATACCTTGCGTTTGAAAATAACGGTAAGCTTGATTTTGCTGTGCCCGAGGGCGGCACCTGCGTGTGGCTTGATTGCTTTGCCATTCCAAAGGATGCCGTACATCAGGATTATGCTGAGCTTTTCCTTGATTTTCTTTGCCGTGAGGATGTTGCGGCTATGAATTTTGATTATATCTATTATTCAACCCCAAATCAGGCGGTAATTGACGCTCTTGACAGTGAAATACTGTCCGAAAGTGCCATTTTCCCTGATGACAGTACACTTGAAAAATGCACCGTGCTTAAGTACCTCGGCGCTGAAACAGAAAAACTTTATTCGGAATTGTGGAAAAATGTTAAATCTTAATTTACCTTTTTTAAATGAGAGAGATGACCTCAAGGTGTTAGAAATTAAAACGGGACTTAACGCGCCGTATGATTTTTTGGAACAGGCTTTTGAAATAGATAAGCAGACCTATTCACCTGAGCTTTGCGGAGTAATTGAAAATATGTATAAGCGCTATGATAAGTGCAGAGATTCCTTTCTTTTGGTTTACGATGGGGATTTGCTTGTGGGTTATATTTGCTTTTTCCCTATATCCGAAGCACTGTTTACCCAAATGAATAGCCCGGATAATCACGAGATGCGAGATGACGATATTGCCCCCTGTGAAATGGAGGATTGGCGAAAGGAACGACACAATAATCTGTTTGTGCTGTCACTTGTGGTCATACCCGAATACCGTAAGGGCGAGACAATAAAGCTCCTTGGTAACGGCTTTTTGGATTTTTTGCGCGAAAAGGAGAACAACGGTTACTGTATAGGCAGTATTGCAGGCTCAGCGGTATCATCTGGCGGTGCTAATTTCCTGAAACGCTTTTATGCGGAGTATGTGAAGGATGTTGACGGCGGATATAAGTATTATTTCGTAGGCAGAGAAAAAATAAAGGAGCTTTTTAAAAATGGACTCTTACTTAAAAACCTATGAAGATGATATTTTCTTTTTCATACCCATGACCATTGCCGATGAAGGTGATAAAAAAAGGAAAAGAAACATCGAAAAAGAGGTTTTTGCCAAAATAAAAGCCGATGTGGAGAAATACAAGGCTTCAAATACCGACCAAAATGATTACGGTGATATGTACTGTGAAATAGTTACCGAGCATGTTAATTATGAGTGCAATAATCCCGTTTTCAGGGAGGTTGAAAGATTAAACTTGGGTAAATTCACCCTCGCTTGCTATGATGATGATTATGACGGCACCGTTCTTGATACAGAGCAAGCTCACATCATCATAACAACACATCAGAAAACCGGTTTGTATATTGTCACATTGGCTATCCACGATAATCATTACATTCCTACCCAGCTGATTGACCAGATGTCAACCGACCACCTTGAAATTTTGAATGAGGAAACCGGCAAATATATAAATGTGATTGAGTATATGTCGGAAAAATATAATCTTTCACTGTGCGGAGAAGCTAAATGTGTGGTTTGCCTTTCAAAGGAGCCTGAGGATAAAACGGAATTGGGTTATCTCTTGTCGGGTGAGACCTATGTAAGTGAGCATATAGATTATCATATAAGAGATGTTCGTATCAAAGAAATGCTCAGAAACCGCGCTATTTACGATTATTACGATTCCTACATATCTCCTTCGGTAATTGCTTTTATATTTAAAGAATATTCGGATGATTTGGAGAAGCGCCTTGAAAGAGAAACCTCCGAGCTTTTTATTGTGGAAATCGTGCTTTTCCAAAATACTGCTGTTTTGCGTACAAATAGAAGGGTGGTAGCAGAGCTCGATGAAAGTGACGGTATTACCAATACCGAGATAGAGGAGCTTTACCTTGAATTTGGGCACACAATGCGATTTTGGAGTGCCGATGTTTTCAAATACCCGTTTTCACAGATTGAGGCAGACGAGGTTATTAATTCCTTCGGTATTGCGCAAGCCAGAGAGGAATATCTCAGAAATCAGCAGTTCATTGACCGACTGATTGAATTAAAGGGCAATATAGAGAGTGAGCGTTCTAATTCGAGAATGAATTTCATTCTTTATGTATTGGCATGGATCGAAGGTGCTTCCATTCTTTTAAGCGGCTTGATGCTTATATTTGATATGATTGGAATTACTCATAAGTTCTGGTGGGGCTTGCTCAGTATAGGTGTTTGTGTTTTCATTGCAATGTTTATCTATTTTACACTTATAAGCGGTAAAAAGATTACAAAAAAGAAAAAACTCAAATAAAGTCATTTTTAATTTAATATACTGTTAATGAACAAATTACCCGGGTGGCAAAAACACCCGGGTAATTTTAAATCCTGACAGAGGGTGATAGCTTTGCCTACAGCCGCCGCATATATCCGTGTTTCAACCGATGACCAGCTTGAATATTCCCCCGACAGCCAACTAAAGGTTATAAGAGAATATGCCGATAAAAACGGGATAGGGCTTTTGGAAAATTGTATTTTTATTGAGGACGGAGGAAAATCGGGAAAAAGTATGGTTAAGAGGGAAAAATTCCTTGAGCTTATCGCCCTTTCAAAAAGAAAGCCAAAGCCCTTTGATGTAATACTTGTGTGGAAATTCAGCCGTTTTGCCCGTAATCAGGAGGAAGCTATTACACTTAAATCTATGCTCAGGCGAAACGGAATTGAGGTTATTTCTATTTCCGAGCCTTTGCCTGACGGACCGTTCGGAGATTTAATCCAACGAATAGTTGAATGGACCGATGAATATTACCTTGTCAATCTCAGTCAAGAGGTAAAGCGGGGAATGAAAGAACGGGCAGGCAGGGGAGAGGCGGTTTCTCCTCCTCCGATGGGATATAGCTTGGAAAACGGAAAATATGTACCTGACAGTAATGCCGAATTAATTAAAGGAATATTTTTTGACTTTTTATCAGGCTCAGGCTACAGAGCTTTAGCTTTAAAATACGCTGACTTAGGGCTTAAAACCACACGCGGCAATCCGCCGGACAGCCGCTGTATAGAATATATTTTGAGAAATCCTGTTTATGCCGGAAAAATCCGTTGGAGCTTAAAGGGAAAGGCGGCATCAAAACGGAAATATAACAGTCCCGATATTATGATTTCTCCCGGCATACATACACCCATTGTCGGGCAGGATATATTTGACGAGGTGCAAAAAAGAATTGAACTGAAAAAAGAGCTGGCAGTAAAAAGAAAACCTTTGGAGAGCAATGCAGAATGGATGCTTAAGGGCTTAATGCGTTGTTCAGAGTGTGGCTCAACATTGATTAGGGTAAACACAGGCTCTCCGTCCTTACAGTGTCACAGCTATGGCAGAGGCGCGTGCAGGGTATCCCACGGTATCACCCTGAAAAAGGTCAATTCTGCCGTTTTGGATTATCTCAAAAATCTCAGCATTAATGACAGCTTTGAGATTGATTGTAATCCTGAACCTAAGTCAGACGCTTTTGCTTTGGATTATAACAAATTAATCGAAAAGGAGAGGGGAAGGCTTAACCGACTTAAAATTGCCTATCAAAACGGTGTTGACACCTTGGAGGAGTACAGCGCAGGAAAGAAGAAAATACTTGAAAGCGTTGCAGAGCTTGAAAGGGCGCAGGAAAGCGTAGCTACTCAAAAAAAGGTGTTTGGAAAAGAAAAACGAACATTTTGCTTTTCAGAAGCAATAGCTTCACCGATTGCTTCTCAGGCATTGAAAAATAAGGCATTGCAGGCGGTAATAAAAAAGATAGTTTTTGTCAAGGCAGAAAACAGACTTGTAATATATTTTTATTAGAATGTATATCTCTTTTCAGTGTGCCCCTCCATATTGACTGATAATAATTTGGGCATACTTAGGATTGGGGTTTTTAATGTTTATCGGATACTGTAGCTTTTTTTCATATTTCCACATAAATTAACCCTCCATAAAATTATTTTCCCACGGCCAGGGACCTTCTAACCATTTCCAGCAGGCGCTTGCAGGGGTATCATCGGCGTGAACTATATATTCGCCGAAGCGCTCCTCATAAGCGGCAATGCATTCGCGGCGCTTGTCGCGGTATTCGTCAAGAAGTTGCATAGCTTTTTTGCTTGTCGGATGTGAATTGAGAAAAAGCACAAGCTCGTGTATTGCAAAATCCAATTCGAAAATCTTGCGTTTCAATTCTGATTTACTCATCAGCTTCTACCTCCGTAAAAAGGCTTGTTAAGGTTTGGGAAAAGTGTTCCGCACGAAAGGGCGCTTTCGGGGGAATAAACACTGTCAAGCGGTTGCATATCCATAAAAGCCATTGCTAAAATGCCGCCGTTTATATTTTCCGGTGTTGATACACAGAAATTGTCATTAATGCAATTCGGTATATTAACCCCCGGCGTCTCCGTGCATTTGCGGCATGAAAACGCATCAGGTCTCGAATATCTTTCGGCGGAACTGTAAAATCTGTTTTCCATTACGGTCTCTCCTTCCAATTGCCGTAAAAGTTCTTATACTGCTTCGGAGCAAGCCGTGTCAGATTAAGGAGTGAATAATCCGAGCGTTGCTTTAAGGGGGTGATTTTTTCACTCTGTCTTACGGTTGTCCTATAATTATACTATTTAACAATAGCTAAAAGTGTTACAAAAGGAGCTAAAGTTAAGAAAATGTTAATTTTCTTTAAATTCAGTTAAAAAAAAGAAAAAAACCGCTTTATTTCATTGTATAATATTGAAATAGGTTATATAATTAATGTAAATAGGCAGAATTTGTTAATTTTCTAACAATTCGAATTTTGCTGCATATTTGTTGGTGATGACATTTGGGGAGGTGCAATAAAAATGTCAGAAGTTTCAAATGCTTTTATTGTGTGTATGGGAATAGGTATTGTATTTATCGGTCTTATTTGTATAGTTGTTCTTTGCAAAATTTTAAGCGCAGTTTGCGCTTTGGGCGTAAATAAGACAGAGACTGTAGCTGCTGTCAAAAAAACTCCTATTAGCACTGCACCGGAAAAAATCGAAAACCGTCAGGAAATAATTGCCGCAGTTTCAGCGGTTGTTGCCGAGGAATTGGGAACAGATATTTCGGCAATAAGAATTTTATCATTTAAAAAAATTTAAAAGAAAAGGTGTTTAATTATGAAAAAATATAATGTAACCGTAAACGGTACTTCTTATGAGATTACTTTAGAGGTTGTAGACGCAGCCGATGTTAAAGCAACTGCTCCCGCAGCTCCTTCTGAGAAAACAGCTCCTGCCGCACAGGCACCCGCTGCTCCTGCAGGTGGTGAGACCGTTAACAGTCCTATGCCCGGAACCATTTTGAATGTAAATGTAACCAACGGTGCTGCAGTTAAAAAGGGCGATGTGCTTATGATTTTGGAGGCTATGAAAATGGAAAACGAAATTATGGCTCCATGTGACGGCACAGTTACTTCTGTTAATGTTACAAAGGGCTCAGCCGTTGAAACGGGTGCTGTTCTCTGCGTTATTGCATAAATTGCGAAGCGATTTATTTAGTAATCAAGGAGAGTTAATTTAAATGGATGCTATAATGAATTTTATCGAGCAAACAGGCTTTTATAAGCTGATTGCTGAGTTTGATAATTATTGGGGCAATCTTGTAATGATTTTAGTATCATTACTTCTGCTTTACCTTGCTATCAAGAAAAAGTTTGAGCCGTTGTTGCTTATTGGTATTGCTTTCGGTATGTTGCTTACTAACCTTCCCATTGCCGAAATGTATCACGGTGAGCTGTGGGATGCTTTTATGGATTCCGAATCACAGTATTATCATTCCTATGGACATATAATGGCAAACGGCGGATTGCTTGACTATTTGTATATCGGTGTCAAGACCTGTATATATCCCTGCCTTATTTTCTTAGGCATAGGCGCAATGACCGATTTCGGGCCACTCATTTCCAACCCTAAATCATTGCTTTTGGGCGCGGCTGCACAAATAGGTATTTTCGCTACGTTTATAGGAAGTATTTTACTTGGCTTCCCCCAAACGGCAGCAGGTTCAATTGGTATTATCGGTGGTGCAGACGGTCCTACCGCTATCTACACAACATCATTGCTTCATCCCCAGCTTTTAGGGCCTATTGCTGTTGCTGCTTATTCCTATATGGCATTGGTGCCCGTAATTCAGCCTCCTATTATGCGTTTGCTTACTACCAAGAAGGAACGCCAAATCGTAATGAAGCCGCTTCGTCAGGTTTCTAAAACAGAGAAAATCATTTTCCCGATAGCGGTAACTATTTTTGTTGCATTGCTTGTACCTTCTGCAACCCCTCTTGTCGGTTGTTTAATGCTTGGCAACCTTTGGAAGGAATCGGGAGTTGCAGAGCGTCTTTGCAAAACTGCGCAGAATGAGCTTATGAATATTGTTACAATATTCCTCGGTATTTCTGTTGGTGCTACCGCCACAGCAAAAACCTTCCTAAAGCTTGAAACACTCGCTATAATTGGTTTGGGTGTTGTGGCTTTCGGTGTAGCTTCTGCATGCGGTGTTCTTTTTGCAAAGCTTATGAATCTTTTCTCAAAGAACAAAATCAATCCTCTCATCGGTTCAGCGGGCGTTTCAGCTGTTCCAATGGCAGCCCGTGTTTCTCAGAGTGAGGGTCAAAAAGCAAATCCCTCAAACTTCCTTCTTATGCATGCTATGGGTCCGAATGTTGCCGGTGTAATAGGCTCTGCCATCGCTGCAGGTGTTCTTATAGCACTTTTAGGATGATTCTAATTTAAGGAGAAAATTTATGGAAAATAAGAAACTATATATAACCGATACTATTCTCCGCGATGCTCACCAATCGCAGGCGGCAACCCGTATGAGAATAGAGGATATGATACCTGCCCTTGAAATGCTTGACAAGGTTGGATATTGGTCGGTTGAGTGCTGGGGCGGCGCTACCTTTGATTCCTGTATGCGCTTCCTTAACGAAGACCCTTGGGAGAGACTTCGCACAATAAAGAAGCATATGCCCAACACCAAGCTTCAAATGCTTTTCCGCGGACAGAATATTTTGGGTTATAAGCATTATGCCGATGATGTTGTTGATGCCTTTGTAAGGAAATCTATTGAAAACGGTATTGATGTTATAAGAATTTTCGATGCTCTTAACGATATTCGCAATCTTGAGCAGGCGGTTAAGTCTACCAAGAAATACGGCGGTATATGTGAAGCCGCAATGAGCTATACCATAAGCCCCGTTCACAATGAGGATTACTTTGTTAAGCTTGCAAAGGACCTTGAAAATATGGGTGCAGATGTTATTTGTATCAAGGATATGGCTAATTTGCTGTTGCCTTATAATGCATATTCACTTGTTAAGAAGCTAAAGGAAAATGTTAAGGTTCCTATTCATCTTCATACCCATAACACCACCGGTACAGGCGATATGACCTACCTTATGGCTTCACAGGCAGGTGTTGATATTGTAGACTGTGCGCTGTCTCCCTTTGCTAACGGCACTGCCAATCCCGCTACCGAGGCGTTGGTTGCTACCATGCAGGGTACAGAGCGCGACACAGGGCTTGACCTTGGTAAGCTTAGCGAGGTTGCCGCCCATTTCCGTACCGTTGCTGATAAAATGAAGGCTGAAGGCACACTTGACCCCAAGGTGCTTAATGTTGATGCCAAAACACTTATTTATCAGGTTCCGGGCGGTATGCTTTCAAACACAATCTCACAGCTTAAGCAGGCAGGTAAAGAGGATAAATATTACGATGTGTTGGCTGAGGTTCCGCGTGTTCGCAAGGATTTCGGTTATCCGCCTCTTGTTACACCTACAAGCCAAATTGTTGGTACTCAGGCTGTAATGAATGTTATTGCAGGTGAGCGTTATAAGATGGTTCCCAAGGAGTCTAAAGCACTTTTACGCGGAGAATACGGTACCCTTCCTGCGCCTGTAAATGAAGAGGTTAGGAAAAAGTGTATTGGTGACGATAAGATTATCACCTGCCGTCCTGCCGACCTTTTAGAGCCGGAGCTTATGAAATATGCTTCCGAAATGAAGGAAAAGGGAATAGGCAAATGCGAGGAGGATGTGCTCAGTTATGCACTTTTCCCACAGGTTGCTGAAAAGTTCTTTGCTGTAAGGGATAAGGCACCCGAGGATGAGAATGCAGTAAGAAATCTTATTGTTGAGGATCTTTCGGTATAAAAAATCAAGAGAGGCGTTCCTTAGGAAATGCCTCTCTTAAATTATAAAAAGGGGGAAAAATTTATGAATCAGAAAATGACCGTAATAAACGGATTTGGCAAAAAGGTATATTGTGTGCTGTCTGAGCAAGAGGACTTTGAAAACCAGCTCTCAGAGGTTTTTTCGATAAGAAAAGGGCAGGGATATGCCATAGAGCTTGTAAAGGATGCCATTTTGTTAAAGGATGTTTTTCACGGAGATACTGTGGCAAAATTTCAAATACTATCGGTTGAGCCTTGTGATTTGGATGTGAATTTGAATTGGGTGGCTTGCGAGGAGGACTAATTAATACCGTCCAAAATATCACAGGCTAAACGGCAAAGCTCACCGCAAGGGCGTTTGCGATAAAATTCGTCTGTTCTTTCGGTTGGTGTGGGGCCGGAATTTTCGCCTGCATTAAGACCTAAAAGCTCACGGCAAACAATACTGCCACATTCTTTTTTAAAGGCTGCCGCTAAATTCTGTATTTGGGAATATGTATCTTTTTTGGCGGTAGCTTCGGATTTGTCGGTGTAACCGTTTTTAAGTCCTGCCACCATAAACATACCGCTTACAGCACCGCAAATTTCCCTCATTCTGCCCATGCCGCCGCCAAAACCGGAGGCTATCATTTGAGCAGTTGTTTCATCCAGACCTAATTCATCGCAGTATGCGCACAAAACCGATTGTGCGCAGTTGTATCCCTTTTTGAAAAGCATTTCCGCTTTTTGTCCGTGTGTCATTATATCACCTTTGTTTTAAATTTCTTATTTATTTTATAACATTTTTCTTGTAAGGTCAATTATTTGTTTTACATTATGGTTATGAGTGCAAGCATCTCTCTGGTTCGATGGTAGATTTTAAGCGCATCCTCTGCAGGAAGGGGATTTTCACCCAAACCCATTTCTATTGTAAATCCGGGGCGGGAAAATTCCTCGATAAACCAATCCTTAAAGCCGCCGCCCGTTGCGATGGGGGTAGGCACATCTAAGGCATAGCCTGAGGAGGTTGCCATTATTTCAGCCATTTTGCGACTGCGTTGAGGTTGCTTTGCTCCGTATGACCAATAAATGACCTCGCCTTGAGTATGCAGTGCCGTAACATGACGAATGTAGCTTGTGCGGCATAGCTCGGTTAATGCGGTGGTTTCGGGCTCGCTTTCAGGCTTGTAGCCGCCAAACCGCGTGGGGGAGGGACCATATATACCTTCCTTTCTTTCCCGTTCACGAAGCTCCTGCCAGCCGGCATCAAAATTATGGTTGATGTCCACACCGCGCAGATTGGCATTCCAATGTGTAAAATTATTTTTGCAAAGCCTTGAAATCTCAGCCGAACATGAGCCGCAAGCCTTTGCACCTAAAAGCGAAATATCACAGCCGTCCGGATTTACGCAGGGAATAAATATTACCCCTCTGCCGCGCATGGCACGTGAGGCACGAAGTCCTGCTATGTAGCCGTCATTTTTGATGGCATCGCACAGCTCCTGTATAAACATCAGTAAAACGGTTGATGTAATTCTTTCACTTCCGTGAAATGCCGCCGCTATGAGACTGTATTGCGGTGCGGCTCCGATTTTAAGCGCGGTTATTTCTTTTCCGCCACAGCTTTTGCCAATGACCGTTTTTTTAATGAATGTGTATTCTCTGCAAAGAGCTTCAATTATTCTTTGTCTCCCAAAATAATCGTATTCTTTTGGGGTTATCCTTTTTTCCACTTTTTATCACTCCAAAAAATTGTTACTTATTAAAATATATATTTAAGTCAGGTGTAAAAAATGAATTTAGAAGAAAAACAGATTGAAACACAGTATATTTACAAGGGCAGAATTATAAGCCTGAGAAAGGATAAAGCTCTGCTTCCGAATGGAAAAACTGCCGACAGGGAGGTAATAGAGCATCCCGGCGGGGTTTGCGTTGCCGCCCTTACCGATAAGAAAGAGGTGCTGATGGTGCGCCAATTCAGATACCCGTATTTTGAAACGGTTTTGGAAATTCCTGCGGGAAAGCGCGACAGTAAGGACGAAAATCCTTTGGAGTGCGGCAAAAGGGAGCTAAGAGAGGAAACGGGTGCGGTGGCTGAAAAATTTGTTTCTCTCGGTGAGCTTTATCCGTCTCCCGGATATTGCGGTGAGGTAATTTGGCTTTATGCGGCAACGGGACTTACCTTCGGAGAGCAGGACCCCGATGAGGATGAGTTTTTAACAGTAGAGAAAATACCGCTTGACCGTGCGGTGGAAATGATTTTATCGGGTGAAATCAAGGATGCAAAAACCCAAGCGGCGATATTGAAACTCAAGCTTTTAGTGGATATGGGTAAGATATAGTTAAAAATTTAACAATCTTTTGCTTTAAAAATAAAAAAATTCAAAAAATATTGTCTTTTTTTTAACAATCCTATTGACAAATGGGATTGTTTTGCATATAATAGACTACAATACAATTACGCGGCGAAAAATGTCGCAATTTCAAAAAAATTCGGAGGTAATTTTTTATGGCAAGAGTATATAATTTCAGTGCAGGTCCTTCAATGCTTCCTGAGGAGGTTTTAAAGACCGCAGCAGCAGAAATGATGGAGTATGGCACAAGCGGTCAGTCCGTAATGGAAATGTCCCACCGTTCAAAGGAGTATCAGGCAATTTTTGACGAGGCAGAGGCTGACCTCAGAGAGATAATGAATATTCCCGATAATTATGAGGTGCTTTTCCTGCAGGGCGGTGCTTCCACCCAATTTGCAATGATTCCCCTTAATCTTATGACCAAGAACGGCAAGGCTGATTACATAATTACAGGTCAGTGGGCTAACAAGGCTTATAAGGAGGCTGCGCGTTACGGTGCCGCCCGCGAGGTTGCTTCCTCTAAGGATAAGACCTTCAGCTATATCCCTAAGACCACAGCGGCTGATTTTGACCCCGAGGCTGACTATGTTCATATTTGTATGAATAACACTATTTACGGTACTAAGTATAATGAGCTTCCCGAAACAGGCAATGTTCCGCTTATCGCTGATATTTCAAGCTGTATCCTTTCTGAGCCTGTAGATGTTTCTAAATTCGGTATGCTTTATGCAGGTGCACAAAAGAATGTTGCTCCCGCAGGTGTTACCATTGTTATCATCCGTAAGGACCTTATCGGCAATGCAATGGATATAACCCCCACAATGCTCAGATATGACACACATTCAGAAAACGGCTCTATGTTCAATACTCCTCCTTGCTACACAATCTATATTGCAGGTCTTACCTTTAAGTGGATTAAGAAAATGGGCGGACTTGAAGCAATGAAGGAATTGAACGAGAAAAAGGCTAAAATCCTTTATGATTTCTTGGATGAAAGCAAGCTTTTCAAGGGCACAGTTGTTCCCGAGGACCGTTCACTTATGAATGTTCCCTTTATCACAGGTAACGAGGAGCTTGACGCTAAATTTGTTGCAGAGGCTAAAAAGGCCGGCTTCGTAAACCTTAAGGGACACCGTTCTGTTGGCGGTATGCGCGCTTCTATCTATAACGCAATGCCTATCGAGGGCGTTGAAAAGCTGGTAGAGTTTATGAAGAAGTTTGAGGAGGAAAATGCATAATGTTTAAGATTAAAACCTACAATAAAATTTCCAAAAGCGGTCTTGAGGTTTTTGACGATAAGTATACCATCGGTGACGAGGTAGAAAATGCAGACGGTGCGATTGTTCGTTCTGCCGCATTGCACGATGTGGAATTTCCCTCATCCTTGCTTGCTATTGCCCGTGCAGGTGCAGGTACCAACAATATTCCTACCGAGCGTTGCTCCGAGGCGGGTATAGTTGTATTTAACACCCCCGGTGCTAATGCAAATGCTGTTAAGGAGCTTGTAATCGCAGGTCTTCTCATTTCGTCACGCCGTGTAATCTCGGGTATTGAATGGGCTAAAACCCTTAAGGGTAACGGTGCCGAGGTTGGCAAAATGGTTGAAAAGGGTAAGGGCGCATTTGTAGGTCCTGAAATTAAGGGTAAGTCACTTGGTGTTATCGGTCTTGGCGCAATCGGTGTTATGGTTGCAAATGCGGCTAATCACCTTGGTATGAAGGTTTACGGCTATGACCCCTATCTTTCGGTTAAATCCGCCTGGAACCTTAACCACAACGCAATTTACATTAATGATATTAACGAGATTTTTGCAAAGTGCGATTATATCACAATTCATGTTCCGCTTACCGATAGCACAAAAAATCTTGTGAATACTGATACTATTGCAAAAATGAAGGATGGAGTTCGTATTCTCAACTTCTCCCGCGCAGGTCTTGTTAATGACGATGCATTGAAGGCCGCCTTAGAGTCCGGCAAGGTTGCGGCTTATGTTACCGATTTCCCCACAGACGATGTTCTCGATGTGGACGGCGTTATTGCCATTCCTCACCTTGGCGCTTCTACACCCGAGTCGGAGGATAACTGCGCAAGCATGGCGGCTAAGGAGCTTATCGATTATATTGAAAACGGAAACATCGTAAACTCGGTTAATCTCCCTGAGGTTACAATGCCCAGAAGCGGTGAGCACCGTGTTTGTGTAATTCATAAGAATATCCCCAATATGATTACTGCTATCACAGGCATTATCGCTGATGACGGTGTAAACATTGAAAATCTTTTGAATAAGTCACGCGGTGACTATGCTTATACCATGCTTGATATCGGTGCTGCCGATGCCGATGCTGTTGCCGATGAAATTAAGGCAATTGACGGTGTTATCAAGGTTAGAGTAATTTAATCAGACATTAATTTTTTAAGGGGCGGCAGAGTGTTTTCTGCTGCCTTCTTTCTGTGAGAGGTGTTATATGAGAACAAGTGGAATATTGATGCCGATTTTTTCCTTGCCCTCCGATTACGGTATTGGCACCTTGGGAAAAGAGGCATTTCGCTTTGTTGATTTTCTTGAAAAGGCGGGGCAGAGCTATTGGCAGATTTTGCCCTTAAATCCCACCAATTACGGCGATTCGCCCTATCAGTCCTTTTCTTCCTTTGCAGGAAATCCGTATTTTATAGATATTGATTTATTGATAGAAGATGGTCTTTTGACCGAAAAACAGGCAAAAAAATATGATTTCGGCAGTGACTTAGAATCTATAGATTACGGCAAGCTTTATAAAAACCGCTTACCGCTTTTAAAGGAAGCTTTTGAGGCTTTTAAGGCAGATGAGAAATTCACAAGCTTTTTGCAGGAAAATGATTTTTGGCTTTCGGATTATGCGCTTTTTATGGCACTTAAGAATGCACATAACGATTGCGCTTGGAGTGAATGGGAAAAACCGCTGCAAATGCGTGAGCCTGCCGCAATGGCTAACGCGATTAAGAAATACAGTAAGGAAATCGAATTTTACAGGTTTGTTCAATTTTTATTTTATAAGCAATGGTATAATCTCAAGGAATACGCAAACTCAAAGGGCGTGGGCATCATAGGTGATATACCGATATATGTCGCTTATGATTCTGTCGATGTCTGGGCAAATCCCTCACAGTTTTTGCTTGACAGTGAGCTTAAACCCGAGATGGTGGCAGGCTGTCCGCCCGATGCCTTTTCAGAGGACGGTCAGCTTTGGGGAAATCCGCTTTATAATTGGCAGGCTATGAAGGAAAACAGCTTTAAGTGGTGGAAAGGGTATTTGGGATTTGCCCTTAAAAGGTACGATTTAACCCGAATTGACCATTTCCGCGGATTTGAGTCCTTTTATGCTATACCCTACGGCGAGAAAAGCGCCCAAAACGGCAAATGGATTAAAGGCCCTGATATGGAGCTTTTTGACGCATTAAAGGCAGAGTTTGGAAAGAAGCTTCCTATAATAGCCGAGGATTTGGGCTATCTCACCCCGGCGGTGCGAAGAATGCTTAAAAGCACAGGCTTCCCCGGAATGAAGGTTTTGCAGTTTGCTTTCAGCTCAGAGGAGGAAAGCGACTATCTGCCTCATAAATTTGGCAGTAATTGCGTGGTTTATACAGGTACTCACGATAATGACACCATCATAGGCTGGCTTAAAACCGCAGAGCCTGAGGAGGCACAAAAGGCAAGACGGTATATTAATTTTGAGGGCGAGCAGGGCTTTAATTGGGCTATGATAAAGGCGGCAATGATGTCGGTAGCCGATATATGCATTATAATGATGAATGATATTGTAGGCTTAGGCAGCGAAGCCCGTATTAATATACCCTCAACCTTAGGCGGAAATTGGCAATGGAGAATAAAACCGGAGTGTATTAATGAGTGGTTAGCCGAGATTGTAAGGGAAAATACGATCCTTTACGGCAGAATACCGAAAAAATCCCAAAAAACAAGATAAGGTTTTTGGATTTTGTGCGAATAAAAATCTTGACAAAATGGGTATAGATGGATATAATATACTTTGTGACGATAGAGGTGGAAGTATGATTGTTGATTTAAAGCATATTTTTGTTAATGATAATTCTGCTTTGCCCCTTGAGTATGAGTTGGATTTAAGTACAATAGAGCATATGGGGGAATATCCACTCAAAAAAGCCGTTTGCTTAAAGGGTACGGTTTCCAACAAAGCAAGTCTTGTAAGGTTGTCGGCTTCTGTTTGTTATGAATACGAAGCTCCGTGTGACCGCTGCGGTAAATCCGTTTTGCACACATATACAGTGCAAATTGAAAAATCGCTCGCCTGCTCGATAGAGAGCGAGGAAAGCGATACAATACTCATAACACCCGATATGAAGCTTGATTTGGACGAGCTTGTATATACAGAGGTTGTTGTAAGCCTTCCTATGAAGCACTTGTGCAGTGAGGATTGCAAGGGTATTTGTTTCAAATGCGGCAAAAACCTTAATGAAGGTAAATGCGACTGTCCGGAAAAAGAAATTGATCCCAGATTTTCAGCACTTGCCGAGCTACTTAAATAATGAATCATTAACTTAAGGAGGTGCCGAAAAATGGCAGTACCGAAGAGAAAAACATCTAAAGCAAGACGCGATAAGAGAAGAAATAATTTATGGAAGCTCAGTCAGCCCACTTTGGTAAGATGTGCTAACTGTGGCGAATATAAGCGCCCTCACAGACTTTGTTCTGCTTGCGGTCAGTACAACGGCCGTGAGGTTATAAAGGTTGGCGAATAATTTCTGTCATCAGCTGAGGAGGAGCAATCCTCCTCATTTATTTTTATTAAAGGTGGTGTAAACGGTGTCTGTAACGGTAAATTCTGTTATAAAGGGAAGCCCTGCATATAAAGCAGGTGTTCGCCCGGGGGATATTTTGATTTCGATAGACGGTAACGAAATTACCGATGTTTTGGATTACCGCTTTTATCAGAATAACAGCCGCCTTACACTTGTGTATATAAATTCGGCAGGAAAAGAAAAAACAGCAAGGGTAAAAAAGGAAGAATACGCTGAGTTGGGACTTGAGTTTGAAACCTATCTTATGGATAAAAAGCACTCCTGCCTTAATAAATGTATTTTTTGCTTTATTGACCAATTACCAAAGGGCTTAAGAGAAACCCTTTATTTTAAGGACGATGATTCGCGCCTTTCTTTTTTGTTCGGGAACTATATCACACTCACAAATCTTACAGAGCACGAAATTGACCGTATAATCAATATGCATATAAGCCCTGTAAATATCTCTGTTCACACTACTAATCCTGAACTCAGGGTGAAAATGATGAGCAATAAAAACGCAGGTAAGGTGTTAGGGCTTCTTGACCGCTTTAACAGCGCCGGTATTAAGCTAAACTGTCAGATGGTCTTGGTTCCGGGATATAATGACGGGGCTGAGCTTGAACGCACTCTGTCAGACCTTACCGCTTTGGAAAATGCCGAATGTATAGCCGCAGTGCCTGTGGGGATTACAGGTCACCGTGAGGGTTTGGCAGAGCTTAAGCCTTTTGATAAAGAGGGGGCTCAGGCGGTTTTGGAAATAATTGACCGCTTCGGTGAAAAATGTCTTGAAAAATACGGTAGCCGCAGGGTATACGCGGCAGACGAGTTTTATATATTGGCTCAAAAGGAATTGCCGGAGGCTCGGCATTATGAGGAATTTCTGCAGCTTGAAAACGGTGTCGGCTTGGTGCCGTTGCTTTTGAGTGAGGCACTTCCGGCTATTGATGAAACGGAAATTTTACTCGGTGAAAAAAGAACTATAAGTATAGCTACAGGCGAGGCGGCCTATCCTTTTATTACACAAATAGTTGACAAGCTTATCAAAAAGTGGGATAATCTGGAATGTAGGGTGTATGCTATTAAAAACAATTTTTTCGGCGGAGAGATTACGGTTGCCGGTCTTGTGACAGCTACCGATATATTCGAACAGCTCAAGGGAGAAAACTTGGGCTCGGAGTTACTTATTCCCTCTGTAATGCTGCGTGACGGCGGCGATATGTTTTTGGATAGTGTGACATTGGAGGAGCTGTCGCAAAAATTAGATGTGAAAATCACTCCTGTGAATAACGATGGATATGAGTTGGTGGAGAAAATCCTCGGAAAGGAAGAATTTTAGATATGGCAAAACCGATTGTTGCGGTTGTGGGCAGACCTAATGTGGGGAAATCCACACTTTTCAATAAGCTTGTCGGTAAAAGACTTTCTATTGTTGATGATACGCCGGGCGTCACTCGTGACCGTATTTACGGCGATGCCGAATGGCTCGGCAGAAAGCTTATGATGGTTGATACCGGCGGTATCGAGCCTAAAACTGATGATATAATTTTGAGTAATATGCGTGCACAGGCACAGCTTGCAATAGATACGGCATCGGTAATAATTTTTGTTACGGATATGAAAACCGGTGTAACAGCGGCTGACTCTGAGGTTGCGGCAATGCTTAGGAAAAGCGGTAAACCGATTGTGCTGTGCGTTAATAAATGTGATACCATTGGCGAGGCACCGGCTGAGTTTTATGAGTTTTATAATTTAGGGCTGGGTGAGCCGGTGGCGGTATCCTCGGTACACGGTCACGGAACGGGTGATTTGCTTGACGAGGTTATAAAGCATATCCCCGAGGAGGAATTTTCCGATGAGGATGAGGATATTATAAATGTTGCGGTTATCGGTAAACCGAATGCAGGTAAATCCTCACTCATAAACCAAATCTCGGGCGAGGTGCGTTCTATCGTTTCGGATATTGCAGGCACAACAAGGGATGCAATAGACACACGCATTGAAAAGAACGGTGTGAAATATAATTTTATTGATACTGCAGGCTTGCGCAGAAAATCCAAGGTTGAGGATAAAATCGAGAAATACAGTGTCCTCCGCGCTAAAATGGCGGTGGAAAGAGCAGATGTTTGCGTTATAATGATAGATGCTGTTGACGGTTTTACCGAGCAGGATTCAAAGGTTGCAGGACTTGCAATAGAGCAGGGTAAGGCGTGTATCATTGCAATTAATAAATGGGATGCTGTTGAAAAGGACGGTACTACCATGGACAGCTTCCGCAAAAAGCTTGCCGTTGATTTTTCCTTTATGCCTTATGCACCGATGGTCTTTATATCTGCAAAAACAGGACAGAGGGTTGACCGCCTTTTTGAGCTTATAAAATATGTAAATGAGCAGAATACCATGCGTATTTCAACGGGTATGCTTAATGATATTTTAGCGGATGCAACTGCCCGCGTTCAGCCCCCGACCGATAAGGGAAAGAGACTTAAAATTTATTATATGACACAGGCTTCAACCAAACCCCCCACATTTGTTTGTTTCTGTAATAAGGCGGAGCTGTTCCATTTTTCTTATCAGAGATATCTTGAAAATCAGATAAGGTCTACCTTTGGGCTTGAGGGTACACCGGTGCGTTTTGTAATTCGCGAAAGGGGCGATAAATAATGTTTATAACAGCTATTATCACGGTTATAGCTGCATATTTGATTGGCAGTATAAATTTTGCCGTTATCTTTGCAAAGGCTTTTCTTAAAAAGGATGTAAGGGATTTGGGAAGCGGCAATGCAGGTGCTACCAATGTAATGCGAAATGCAGGCTTTTTGCCCGGCGCACTCACCTTTATATGCGATGCTCTTAAGGGCTTTGTTGCAGTCTTTATGGGAAAGGTTGTGTTTGAGTATATTATTACAACCACCTCGGCAGAGTGGGCTATGCCTATATACGGTGCTTACGCTTGCGGTGTAGCTTGTATGTTGGGGCATGTGTTCCCGATATTTTTTCAGTTCAAGGGCGGAAAGGGTGTCGCAACAAGTGTTGGTATATATGCTGTATGCTGTCCGATTGCTATAATTTCGGGACTTTCGGTTTTTGCGGTTTCACTTTTTATTTCCAAGATTGTTTCCTTAAGCTCATTGCTGGCAACAGGGGTTGTTGTGGTGCTTTCGGTGATTTTTTATGACACCTCTGCCGATATTCTGCCTCAAATTGTATTCAGCCTTATAATGGGACTTATCGTTGTTGTAAAGCATAAGGAAAATATAAAGCGGTTGCTTTCGGGAACAGAATCGAAAATAAAGCTCGGGAGGAAATAACATTGGCAAAGGTTACTGTTTTAGGTGCAGGCGGTTGGGGAATGGCTTTGGCGCTTTCTGCCTTTAATAACGGCTATGATACCGTTATTTGGTCACCCTTTGAGGATGAGGTTGCACTTTTAAATGAGAAGCGTACAAACGAAAGGCTTTTAAAGGGTGTCTACCTGCCTGAAGAAATTAAGATTACCAACGATTTGTCAGCAGTTGCAGGCTCAACCCTTACTATAATCGCCACTCCGTCTACTGCTGTCCGTCAGGTGTCTAAAAAGCTTTCCGCGTGTAAGGATTTCGGCATTGTTGTTAATGTTTCAAAGGGCTTGGAGAAGGGAAGCCTA
Organism: Clostridia bacterium; assembly: GCA_017507805.1. Classification (GTDB taxonomy): domain Bacteria; phylum Bacillota; class Clostridia; order Oscillospirales; family Acutalibacteraceae; genus UBA737. The sequence continues at coordinate 61,574 of JAFWAC010000008.1, read as the reverse complement.
AATCGCCTTTCTCAGGTCATTTCCGAGGAATTGCCCAATTCCCTTGTTGTGGTGCTTTCAGGCCCCTCACACGCAGAGGAGGTTGCACGCAATATTCCCACATCATTGGTTGCGGCATCACAGTCATTACCTGCGGCACAGGTAGTTCAAAGTATAATGGGAAGTGAGTGCCTGAGAATATATACCTCTAACGACCTTGTCGGTGTTGAGCTTGGCGGTGCTTTGAAAAATGTAATCGCAATAGCTGCCGGTATTTGTGACGGTTTAGGTCTTGGAGATAACAGTAAGGCGGCTCTTATAACTCGCGGTATGTCCGAAATGGCAAGACTTGGTATTTGTATGGGTGCCAACCAATATACCTTTGCAGGGCTTACGGGTATAGGCGACCTTGTGGTAACCTGTACCTCACAGCACAGCCGTAATAACCGTTTTGGCTATAAGGTGGGCAAGGGGATGCCGGTTGCTCAGGCTCTCGCAGAGGTGGGCACAGTTGAGGGATATTATGCGGCAGAAATGGCATACGAGCTTTCCCGAAAATATGCAATAGATATGCCGATAGTAGCCGAGTGCTATGCTGTACTTTATGAAAACAAATCTGTGGATACGGTTGTAAATGACCTTATGTGCCGACCAAGCGGAAAGGAACAATAAGGCACAGATACATATATTTTTATTTATTTTAAAAAAATACTTGATTTTTGTCATTAGATGTGTTATTATATTTTTTGCTATTGCGGTGATATTTTGAAACACCGCCGTTCATGTAGAGAAGGAGGTGCAGACCATGGCTAAATGTGATATCTGCAGTAAAGAAATTGCTTTCGGAATTAAGGTTTCCCACTCACACAGACGTTCAAACAGAACCTGGAAGCCCAATGTTAAGAAGGTAAAGGCAATCGTAAACGGTTCGCCTCGCCGTATCAATGTTTGCACCCGTTGCTTACGTTCGGGTAAGGTTACCAGAGCTGTTTAATGCTCAACATATTTCTTGCAAATAACCCTGAGCAATTGCTCAGGGGATTTTTGTATACAGGAAGGGATGCTAAAATGATTAAAGCCGTTTTATTTGATTTGGACGGTACACTTGTTAATTCGCTTGAGGATTTAGCGGCAAGTGTTAATTATGCTTTACATAAATGTGGCTTGCCCACTCATCCTGTCGAGGAATACCGATATTTTGTAGGAAACGGTATGAAAAATCTTATCGAACGCACATTGCCGGCACAGCATCGGGATACCGAGCTCTATAATACTGTGTTTGATTTGTTTTATAATCATTACAGCACGCACTTTGCAGATAGAACTGCCCCCTATGACGGTATAAAGGAGCTTTTGATTGAGCTTAAAAAACGCGGCATCAAAATTGCCGTAGTTTCAAATAAAGCGCATGAAATGACATTGGAGGTTATCAAAAAGCTTTTCGGTCAATGCTTTGATGTTGTTTACGGTAAATGTGAGGGCTATCCCGTAAAGCCCGATCCTACCCTTTCATTAAAGGCCGTAAAGGAGCTCGGTGTTACCGCGGAGGAATGTATTTTTGTCGGTGATTCGGGAATGGATGCCAAAACTGCCGTTAATATCGGCTGTGTGGGAGTGGGAGTTCTTTGGGGCTTCCGCACCAAAGAGGAGCTTCTGGAAAACGGAGCAGTATGTACCGTTCACACCCCAAAAGAAATTTTAGGTGTTATTGATGAGCTTAACAGGACGGATGTGCAATGAAATCTAAATACCTTTCAACCAAGCTTGCCTGCTATTGCTCGTATATAGTTCAAGCGGTTATAAATAATTTTTTACCCATTCTTTTTATCGCCCTGCAGGATATTTACGGCTTGGGCTACGAAAAGCTTGCAAGAATTATTGTTTTTAGCTTTGTTCCTCAAATATTCACGGACTTTATGTCCCCGAAAATTGTCAGCAAAATAGGGTACAGGTATTCGGCGTTTTTTTGTCAGGCACTGTCAGCGGCAGGACTTTTTATGCTTGCATTTTTGCCTCGGATAATAGAGCCGTATACAGCAATTATTTTGTCTGTCTTTGTTTATGCTCTCGGAAGCGGTTTGATTGAGGTTGTTATCAGCAATATGATTGGCAGACTCCCCACCGACCGCAGGGCAGGGAATATGTCTGTGCTTCACTCTTTTTTTTGTTGGGGACAGATGTTTACGGTTATAGTGACAACCGTTTTGCTTGCCTTGTTCGGCTTTGACGGCTGGAATAATATCCCACTCATCTGGGCGGTAATTCCTTTTGTTAATATGTTCTGCTTTTTAAAGGTGCCGATTGTAGAAGAACCTTTTGCCCCAGATCAACATACCTCTGCTAAGAGCCTCATTAAATCGCGTAAATTCAGATGCTATATGATAATGATGTTCTGTGCCGGTGCGTGTGAAATTGCTATGGCTGATTGGGCTTCAATGTTTGTTCAACAAGCTTTGGGTGTATCAAAGGTAATCGGTGACCTTACAGGGCCATGCTCCTTTGCATTGTTTATGGGTGTCGGCAGAATATGGTATGCCGCTGTTTCGGAAAAAATTTCTTTTAAAAAAACACTCATAGTATTGTGTGCAATATGCTTTGTATGTTATAATGTTGTTGCATTTTGTAATATTCCTGCTGTTTCACTTGTATTTTGCGGTCTGTGCGGCTTCACCGTAAGTATTGCATGGCCCGGAATTTATGCAGTCGGTGCGGGCGATTTTGCAGAGGGCAAAGCCTCTACCTACAGTATTCTGGCAACCTGCGGCGATACGGGCTGTTGCCTTGGTCCTTGGATTTTGGGTATAGTTGCAGATTATGCCGGTCTTAATATTGGGTTTGGAGTGGTATCAGTATTTCCGCTTATATTGATTGCGGCGACTTTGCTTTCCTTTAAATCAGATAAAAAAATAAAAGGGTGATACAAATGAAAAGAAACGAATATCTTAGCTGGGATGAATATTTTATGGGCATTGCTTCACTTTCGGCAATGCGTAGTAAGGACCCATCAACTCAGGTTGGCGCTTGCATCGTAAATGCGGATAAGCGTATACTTTCTATGGGCTATAACGGTATGCCCCGTTGCTGTAGTGACGATGAATACCCTTGGGATAAGAATGATAATCCGTTCAATTCAAAATATCTGTATGTTTGCCATGCAGAGCTTAATGCAATTTTAAACTGTGCAGGCGGCAGTGTGAGGGATTGCACTGTTTATACAACCCTTTTCCCCTGCAATGAGTGCGCAAAGGCAATTATTCAGGCGGGAATTGCTGAGGTTGTTTATATGTGCGATAAATATGCTGAGTCGGACAGTGTCCGTGCTTCTAAAAGAATGTTTGACACTGCCGGTGTTAAGTACAGACTTTATGAAAGCACAAACAAAAAGGTAGAAATTGAGCTTTAATGTATTGTGAGAGGGTTGGATACTATGGTTGAAAGTGCAGTCAGAAGGCTTGTTTGCTATGCTTTAGAAAAAGGCTTGGCAGATAAAAGGGACGAAATTTACGTAACAAACAGACTTTTAGAGCTTTTACAGCTTGACGGTATCGAGTGTGAGGAAAATTTTGCAGAGGTTAATTTGGAGGCAACCCTTAAGGAGCTTCTTGATTATGCTGTGGAAAAAGGAATTATTGAGGACGGTATAACCCACCGCGATTTGTTCGATACTAAGCTTATGGGAGCCTTGCTTCCAAGACCGAGCGAGGTAACGGCAAAATTCAACGGACTTTATGCTGTGTCCCCAAAGGCGGCAACCGATTATTATTATAATTTCAGCTGTGACAGTGATTATATCCGCCGTTACAGAATAGAAAAGGATGTAAAGTGGATAACCGCTACTGAGTACGGTGACCTTGATATAACCATAAATTTATCCAAGCCTGAAAAGGACCCCAAAGCGATTGCTGCGGCAAAAAATGCTCCGCAGGCAAGCTATCCTAAGTGTATGCTTTGCCGCGAATGTGAGGGTTATGCCGGCAGAATTAATTTCCCTGCAAGACAAAATCATCGCATAATCCCCGTGACTGTAAACGGAAGCGAATGGTGCTTCCAATATTCGCCTTATGTTTATTATAATGAGCATTGTATCGTTTTCAATGCTAAGCATACTCCAATGGCTATCAATCACGATACCTTTAAAAAGCTTTTGGATTTTGTAAAGCTTTTCCCGCATTATTTTGTCGGCTCCAATGCTGACCTGCCGATTGTCGGCGGCTCAATTTTGTCGCATGACCATTTTCAGGGCGGTAATTACACCTTTGCCATGGCAAAGGCGCCAATTGAGGAAAAGCTGTCCTTTGAGGGCTTTGAGGATGTAAACGCAGGTATAGTTAAGTGGCCCATGTCTGTAATACGCATTTCTTCTCCCGATACAGACCGCCTGATAAGCCTTGCTTGCAAAATTTTGGATGCTTGGCGCGGTTATACCGATGAGGATGCCTTTATATTTGCTGAAACAGACGGAGAGCCTCATAACACAATCACACCCATAGCCCGTAAAAAGGGAGAAAACTATGAGCTTGACTTGGTATTGAGGAATAATATTACTACCGAGGAGCATCCATTGGGTGTTTATCACCCCCATTCAGAGCTTCACCATATCAAAAAGGAAAATATCGGTCTTATCGAGGTTATGGGACTTGCTGTGCTTCCTGCGCGCCTTAAAAATGAGATTGCCTTGCTTCAGGAGGCAATGTTAAACAAAAAGAATATCCGCGAGGATGAAATCCTTGCCAAGCACGCTGATTGGGCAGAGGATATAATTGCAAGATACCCTGACTTAAGCTCTGAAAATATAGATGCTGTTATGAAGCAGGAAATCGGAATTGTTTTTGCAAAGGTTTTGGAGCATGCCGGTGTATACAAGCGGACACCGGAGGGCAAGGCACAGTTCCTTAAATTTATAGAGGGTGTAAGATAAAAAATGTTTATTAATGTTCTCACACAGGTGATTATTTTACTCATTCTTATAATTCTGGGTGCAGTTTTAACCAAGGGCGGTGTTTTAACCGATAAGGGTGTTAAAAGCGTCACCGACTTGGTGCTCATTCTTGTTACCCCCTGTGTTATAATAAAATCGTTCATAAGGGAATTTGAGGCTTCGGTTCTTAAAAATCTGCTTATAAGCTTTCTTATTGCCTTTTGTGTGCATCTGGGCTTTATAATTTTAAGCCGCTTGCTTCTGCATTCCAAGGAAAAGGCAAGCGAGAGGGTTTTGCAGTTCGGGGTAATATTTTCTAACTGCGGATATATGTCAATCCCACTGCAACAGGCGCTTTTAGGGGATACCGGCGTTTTCTACGGCTCGTCCTTTATTTCGATATTCCAGCTTTTTATCTGGAGCTACGGCATTATCCTAATGAGTGGCGATAAAAAATACCTCACCCCAAAAAAGCTGATAATAAATCCCGGTATAATAGGCTTGGCGGTAGGACTCGTGATATTCCTTTTGTCAATACCAGTTCCGAAAATAATTTCCGAGCCTATATCGTATCTCGCATCTCTTAACACACCGCTTCCCATGATAATAATCGGCTATCATCTGGTGCAGAGCAACCTTTTTAAGGGACTTAAAGATATTAAATGTATTTTTGCGATTGCGCTTAAGCTGGTGGTTTTTCCGCTGATTTCGCTTGGGGTTATGTATCTTTGCGGTATAAGGGGTATAATGCTTGTATCCTCTGTAATCTCCTGCAGTGCCCCCACAGCGGCAATAACAACCATGTTTTCATCAAAGTTTTCTGCCGATACCGAGCTTTCGGTTAATATGGTGTCCTTGAGTACGGTTTTATCTCTTGTGACAATGCCTGCTATAATCACACTGACTCAATATATTGCATAAAACAGCTTCACCTCGGAAAAGCTAATTTCCGAGGTGATTTTTTTGCAATTAACACAGAAAGAAACAACACTCCTGAGCGATTTAAAATCTCAGGAAAAGCTTTGTGTTGAAAAATACACAAAGTACGCATCATCAGCACTTGACCCGCAACTGAAGGAGCTTTTCACTTCGATTGCCAATGTTGAACAACAGCATCTTAACACCATTACCCAAATCGAAAACGGTAATACTGCTCAGCCGTCACAGGGAAGCGCGCAGTCGGTAAAAACAACCTTTACCTCAAATTACGGAATGGGTGACACACCCGACAAACAGGCAGATGCCTACCTTTGCGCTGACCTTTTGGCAGACGAAAAGCATGTTTCTTCACTTTATGATACATGTATTTTTGAATTTAAGGAGCAGGCGATAAGGGACACACTCAACCACATTCAAAAGGAAGAACAGCAACACGGCAAGGCAATTTATGATTATATGTCTGTGAATAATATGTATTCATAAATGCTTAGGGGAGAAAAAAATCCGCCTTTTTAAAACGGTGTTGCGATTATTTGCTCTACCCTATCGAAAAGACTTGAATTTCAAGTCTTTTCTTTTTTTTGAATTGAATTGTTTTCGCAGGAACAGGCGCCCTGCGGTATATCAAACATCATTTGAAAGAGTTATAAACATATTTTATTTGTTAATACTTGCCATAAAGGAAAAATTAGTATATAATAATATATCGTATTCTTGTTTGCGGAGGTTTTTTCGTGGATATACAGGTAGGGGACAGACTTTTAATGAAAAAAAAGCACCCTTGCGGTGCAGATACATTTACGGTTACCCGTATAGGTATGGATTTTAAGCTTCGCTGTGACGGTTGCGGTCATGAGGTTATGGTGCCTCGCGCTAAGGCAGAAAAAAGCTTAAAAAAAATAATTAAATTAAACGGAGAAGCAGAATAATGTTTGATAAGCTTGAAGCGGTTGTAAACCGTTATGAACAAATAGGTGAGGAATTAAGCCACCCCGAGGTGGTTTCGGATAATGAGCTTTTCAGAAAGCTTATGAAGGAGCACAGCGAGCTTACACCGATAGTTGAAAAATATCGCGAATATGCGGCGGCAAAGGCGGCAGAGGCAGGCGCTTTGGAAATTCTTGCCGAGCCGGGACTTGATAAGGAATTAAAGGAGCTTGCCGATGAGGAGCTGCGCGAGGCTAAGGAAAAAATAGAAAGCTGCTCGGCAGAGCTGAAAATTCTTTTACTGCCTAAAGACCCTAATGACGAAAAGAATGTTATTGTGGAAATCCGTGGCGGCGCAGGCGGTGAGGAGGCGGCGCTGTTTGCAGGCTCGCTTTACAGAATGTATACTATGTATGCGGAAAGCCGCGGCTGGAGTATTGAGGTTGTAAATGCCAACGAAACAGAGCTTGGCGGTTACAAAGAGGTCAGCTTTATGATTGAGGGTGACGGTGCATATTCCCGCTTTAAGTATGAAAGCGGAGTTCACCGTGTTCAGCGCGTGCCTGACACCGAAACACAGGGCAGAATTCACACCTCAACCGTAACGGTGGCAGTGCTTCCCGAAGCCGAGGATGTTGAGCTTGATATCAATCCTGCGGATTTGAAAATTGATACCTTCCGTTCATCGGGTGCGGGCGGTCAGCATATCAACAAGACCTCGTCTGCTATCAGAATTACCCATTTACCGACAGGTACGGTTGTTGAGTGTCAGGACGAGCGCAGTCAGTTCAAAAACAAGGACAAGGCAATGAAAATATTGCGTTCCCGTTTGCTTGATGCCGCACAGCGCGAGCACGATGAGGCAATCGCGTCTGACAGAAAATCGCAGGTCGGCACAGGCGACCGCAGCGAAAGAATAAGAACCTATAACTATCCTCAGGGCAGAGTGACCGACCACAGAATAGGTCTTACACTCTATAAGCTTGAGCAGGTGCTTAACGGCGATTTGGATGAGGTTGTAGATGCGCTTATAACCCATTACCGCACCGAAGCATTGAAATCTGAGCAGGAGTAATGTATGAATACCCAAAAGCTTAAAACCGAAGCCTCGGCTTACAGGGAGACGGTTGAAAAATCTGCCGCTATTCTTAAAAACGGCGGTATAGTTGCTATTCCCACCGAAACGGTTTACGGTCTGGCGGCATCCGCATTGGATGACAACGCAATAAAAAAGGTTTTCACCGCCAAGGGCAGACCGCAGGATAATCCGCTGATAGTGCATATAAGCAGTATGGATACACTTTTTGAAATAGCGCAAAATATTCCCGAAAAGGCGCTTTTGTGCGCCGAAAAATTTTGGCCCGGTCCGCTTACAATGGTGCTTGAAAGAACAGATAAAACCGCAAAATCGGTTTCGGCAGGTTTAAATACCGTTGCGGTGCGTATGCCTGATAATTCGGTAGCACTTGATGTTATAACCGTTTCAGGCTTGCCCTTAGCGGCACCCTCTGCCAACACATCGGGAAGCCCAAGCCCCACCAAGGCAGAGCATGTTGAAGCTGATTTGGACGGCAAAATAGACGCAATCATTTTTTCCGAGGAATGTGCAATCGGGGTAGAATCAACCGTTGTTTCCTTTTGCTGTAATCCGCCAAGGCTTTTGCGGCCGGGTGCAGTAACGGCAGAGCAATTACGCGAAATTTTGCCCGATTTGGTAATTGACAGCGCTGTTTTAGCAGAGCCTGAAAAGGACGCGAGGGTAGAATCCCCCGGAGTGAAATATAAGCATTACGCCCCCAAGACAGAGGCTTTCCTTGTCGAGGGTAACAGTGCTGATTTTGCAGGGCTTGTCAATTCAAAGCCGGACAGTGCCGCAATCTGCTTTGCGGAGGAGGCGGACGGTATAACCGTGCCAAAGCTTTGCTACGGTACATCCGAAAATGAGTTCACCTTAGCGCATGAGGTTTTTTCTGTGCTTCGCCGTGTGGATGATTTGGGTGTGAAGCAGGTTTATATTCACGCACCGTCCAAAAACGGTGTGGGGCTTGCGGTTTATAACCGTTTATTGCGCGCCGCGGCATTCAGAGTGATAACTCTTTAGAGACTGTTGTAATTGGCAGAAAGGAAAGTTTAAGGGTATGAAAATCGTTATCGGTCTTACAGGCCCTACCGGTGCCGGAAAAAGTATGGTTTCCAAAGCTGCGGAAGACTTTGGCTTCAAGGTGATAGACTGCGATAAAACTGCGCGAAAAGCTGTTGAAAAGGGTACCGAGGGCTTGGCGGCAGTTGTAAAAGCCTTTGGCGAGGGAATACTTAACTGTGACGGTACCTTAAACCGTAAGGAATTGGCGCAGAGAGCATTCAAGGATGCTGAAAGCACCGAGCTTTTAAACAAAACCCTTTTGCCCTTCGTTTCCGCTTTGGTTTTAAAGGAAGCCGATACCGAGAGGGTGTTGCTTGATGCACCGACACTTTTTGAAAGCGGAATTAATTCGGTTTGCAATGCTACGGTAGCAGTGCTTGCCGATTTGGAAATCCGCCTTGACCGCATAATCGAAAGGGATGGTATTGATTTGTCGGCGGCAAGGCTCAGAATATCCGCCGGAAAGCCCGACAGCTTTTATAAGGATAGGGCAGACTATATAATTTATAATAACGGTAAGGGCGAAAGCTTTGTTGCCGAATTTCAAAAAATAATTACCGAAATAATGGGAAAAATTTAATTTAGAAAAGGAGAATCACCATGTCTCAAACTAAATCACAGGCAGAAATTTTAAAGGAAGCGCTTTTTAATAAGCGCAAAAACGGCAGACTTGTTGCTACTGATGAAACCTTAGCTTTAAGTGACAGCTATTGTGAGGGCTACAAAGCCTTTCTTGATAACGCGAAAACCGAACGCGAGGCTGTTAAAGCCGCTGTTGCATTGGCAGAAGCAAAGGGATTTGTGCCTTTTGAAATCGGTAAAAGCTACAAGACGGGCGACAAGGTATATGTAAACAATCGCGGAAAAACGGTTGCCTTTGCGGTTATCGGAAAGGAGCCGGTTGAAAAGGGTGTTAATATCACCGCGGCACATATTGACTCACCCCGCCTTGATTTAAAGCCCAATCCTCTGTACGAGGAAATTGAGCTGGCACTCTTTAAAACTCATTATTACGGCGGTATTAAAAAATATCAGTGGACGGCAATTCCTTTGGCATTGCACGGTGTTTTTGCGCTTAAGGACGGAACGGTTAAGGAGGTTTGCATCGGTGAAGCAGACGATGAGCCTAAATTTGTTATAAATGACCTTTTGCCGCACCTCGCTTCTGAGCAGAACAAGAGAACCTTAAACGAGGGTATAAAGGGCGAGGAGCTTAATGTTTTAATCGGTAGTCACCCCTTCAGAGACGATAAGGGAAGTGAGCTTGTTAAGCTTAATGTTTTAAAGCTGTTTAACGAGAAATACGGAATTACCGAAAGCGATTTTCTTTCGGCAGAGCTTGAGCTTGTTCCTGCCTTCAAGGCTTGCGATATCGGTATTGACCGTTCAATGATCGGTGCTTACGGTCAGGATGACAGGGTTTGCGCTTATCCTGCATTGACCGCCATTTTAGAGGTTGACGCACCCGAAAAAACAGCACTTGCAATCCTTGCCGATAAGGAGGAAATCGGTTCAGCGGGTAACACAGGTCTTGAATCCGACTTTTTGCGGTATGTGATAGGTGACCTTGCAAAAATGCAGGGCGGAGATGCTACCGTTGCTTTGAGAAATTCAAAATGCCTTTCTGCCGATGTTAATGCCGGAACAGATCCCACCTTCCAGGATGTTATGGAGCGCAGAAACGCATCTTTCCTTAATTACGGTGTTGTTGTTACAAAATATACCGGTGCGAGAGGAAAGTCCGGCACATCCGATGCTTCTGCGGAATATGTGGCAAGTGTGCGCGCTATGCTCGATAACGCAGGAATTATCTGGCAGACAGGCGAGCTCGGTAAGGTTGATATCGGCGGCGGCGGAACGGTTGCAATGTATATTGCGAATATGGGTGTCGATGTGGTTGACCTCGGTGTGCCTGTGCTTTCAATGCACGCCCCCTTTGAAACTACCTCAAAATTAGATGTCTATATGTGCTACCGCGCAATGTATGAGTTTATGAAATAAGATTTTAATATTACAAATTAAGGAGTGCCTCATTGTGAAGCACTCCTTTTTATGTTGTTCTGTAGCTATCAAAATAACTTAAAATAATAAAATGTTGTTATACTTTGTAGGCAATCCCTCGCGGTAGATGTGTGAATCAGAGGAAAGGGTTAATATTTTCGGATGTGATAAGCCGTTGGTTTCGGAAAATTCTATCACCGTCATTCCGGTATGAGTCATATCGAAATGTCTGCCAAGCATTGGATAGGGAATATCAAGCAAGCAACTCAAAAATGCCAATCCAAAGCCCTGATGTGCAAATAGTGCTATGCGGCGGTCGTTAGAATTGCGAACCTTATATGTACCCGTGTCAGGTATATGGTCATAGCCAAGCTTTGATATAAAGCTGTCTGTTTCTCTGCGAATACGGTCGATACCATCCTTTAGGAAGGCAAGCTCAGGATGCTCGTACCAACGGTCGCCCAACTGCCGCACCTCCTGTGTGGCGAAAATTTCCATAACAGGCGGGTAATTAAATGCCCATCTTTTGCCGTACGGTGTATCTACTGTCAGTTCGGCCCAAGCATAACCCTCGTTGCAAAAATCAAGCTCAACCAAATCCTTTTTCAGAATTTCGCAGGTAGGTCGGGCGGTCTGCTTTGCTCTGTTTGAGGTGGAGGCAAAAATTTTGTCCACACCGTATAATGACAGCCTTTTTGCAATAGCCTCCGCCTGTCTTTCACCAAGCGGAGTAAGGCAATCGGGGTCGTAGGTAGGATCACCGTGACGGATATAATATAGTAACATAAATAACACACCTCAAAAATTAAATGTTTGTATTAAATGATTTTACAGTATGCCCGGTCAAGCTATTTACCGTTTACATTCCTTTTGTAGGAAAGATAATCCTCCAAAATTATCACCGCCGCAACGGCATCCACAACATTTTTGCGTTTTTTTCCGCGTGTGTCGGTAAAGTTGAGAGCAGTGTGGGCTGAAAGGGTGGTACATCTTTCGTCCCACATCACAACCTCCTTGCCGCTAAAGGCTTGGATTTTTTCTCCTATTTCTTTACATTCCTCGGCGCGTGAGCCGATACTGCCGTCCATATTTTTGGGATAACCCACAACGATAAGCTCTGCCGAAAGCTCGTTTGCAACAGCAGATATTTTTTCAACCAAGCGGTCGGTATTATATTCTGTAATCACCGTTTTCGGAAATGCAAAGCTTTCACTTTTGTCCGAATAGGCTATTCCTGTGCGTGCCTTTCCCAAATCCACCGACATTATAATCATTTATCATCACCTGTCAAATAAGCGGCAACGCGGCTTTTACGGTTGAGAAGTCCCTGCGGCAGATGGGAAATATCATTCAAAACAGGAACGTTTACATTTCCGTTGTCATCAAGCTCGATGAGTGAAACGGCTGTATTTTCAAGACCGGGTATATCATTAAGATATTCAATATCGTTTTTTATAAATTTGCAAAGAAGACAACGCAGAATACCTCCGTGTGAGGAAACTGCAATCGCTTTTCCGCGATTTTCAGCAATTATTTTTTGGGCTGTCCTGTCAATTCGCGCATAAGCACTGCGCATACTTTCGCCTGCGGGAGGTGCAAAATCCTGCGGACGGTTTTTCCAAACATCCAAAAGCCCGGGAACGGAGTTAAAAGCCTCTAAAAAGGGCATACCCTCAACAACGCCGCCGTCAAGCTCAATAAGACCGTTATCTGTTTTAAGCTCAATGCTTTTCTTACCTATAATTGCAAGTGCGGTTTTTTTAGCCCTTAATAAAGGACTTGAATAAACTGCATCAAGCTCAATATCTGCAAAGCGGCGTCTTAAATATTCAAGCTGTCTGCCGCCTAAATCGCTTATGTCACAATCGGTAGTGCCTTGAAAAATCTGTTTCACATTACCCATCGCTTCGCAATGGCGAACAAGATATATTTTTGTCATATAAATCACCGATGATAATTATATCATCGGTGAAATTAAAAAGCAATGTTTTATTTTGACACGGTCCTAAATCACAACCTCATTTTCAAGCTCTGAGCCTGAAAAATAATCCTCCAAATTTTTAATTGTGGTTTGAGCGATAGCATCAAGAGCTTCACGGGTGAGAAAGGCTTGGTGTGAGGTCACAATAACATTCGGCATTGAAATCAGCGTGGAAAGGGTATCGTCCTTGATTATTTCCTCGGAAAAGTCCTCAAAAAACAGCTCGGTTTCCTCCTCGTAAACATCAAGCCCGGCGGCACCCACCCTTCCGGATTTCAAACCGTTTATGAGAGCTTGGGTGTCAATAAGCTTTCCGCGCGAGGTGTTGATAATAAAAACACCCTTTTTCATTTTTTCTATCGTTTCATTATTTATGAGGTGCAGGTTTTCCTTGGTTAAGGGACAATGAAGCGAAATAATGTCACTTTGGCTTAAAAGCTCGTCAAGCGAAACATATTTACCGCAAAATTCATCGGTGGGGTAGGGGTCGAAGCCCAAGATGTTCATACCAAAGCCTCTGCATATATCTGCAAAGCTTCTGCCTATTTTACCTGTGCCGATTATACCCACAGTTTTACCGTAAAGGTCAAAGCCTGTAAGTCCTTCCAAAGAAAAATTATGGTCGCGCGTTCTTATATAGGCGCGGTGCAGCTTTCTGTTTAAAAGCAAAATCATTCCCATGCTGTGTTCCGCCACTGCGTAGGGAGAGTATGCAGGAACACGCGCAATTTTAACCCGTCCGCGCGCCGCCTTGAGGTCAACATTGTTGTAGCCTGCGCAACGCATTGTTATAAGTCCTACACCGAATTTTTCAAGCTGTTCCAATACATAACTGTCAATGCTGTCGTTGACAAACGCACACACGGCATCACAGCACGCCGCCATACTCACAGTATCGGCATTGAGCTTGTTTTCAAAGAAACGAATGTTAATATCCTCGCTTTTGTACCTTTCAAAGCTTTCCTTGTCATAAGGCTTGGTATCAAAAAAAGCAACTGTTTTCAAAAAATATGCCCCCTAATTGCTGATTTATATTATTATTTTCTGAAAATATCTGCATATACACTATTGCTTAAATCGTTTTTTTGGAGTATAATTACCACAATATTATTACTTTTACAGGAAGTGAAAAAATTGAAAAAATATTTAAACCGTTTGTTTATTGACGGACTTTCAGGTATGGCGTACGGATTATTTTCAACCCTGATTATCGGAACGATAATTTGCCAGCTTGCAAAGCTTGTCGGCTCTAATATGGTTGGGGATTACCTTAACTCAATCGGCAGTGTTGCTAAAACCCTCACAGGCGCCGGTATCGGTGTCGGTGTGGCATGCAAGCTTAAGGCATCACCCCTTACAACGGTTGCCGCCGCAGTTGCAGGTATGGTTGGCGCTTTCCCGAATTTGGCAAACTCCGCCTTCACGGTCGGCGCACCGGGTGAGCCCTTGGGCGCATTTATTGCCGCTTATGTTGCTATTGAGATGGGCGTTTTGGTTTCGGGAAGGACAAAGGTGGATATAATCGTTACACCCATTTGCTGTATCATCGCAGGCTGTGCGGCAGGATTTTTTGTCGGCCCTTACATTTCTGCCGCTATGAAATGGGTTGGCGCACTTGTTAATATCAATGTGGAAAACAGCCCCATATTAGGCGGAATGATTGTTTCTGTTGTTATGGGTATACTTCTTACATTGCCGATTTCCTCTGCCGCCATCGGAATTTCAATGGGATTGACAGGTCTTGCGGCAGGTGCCGCAACAATCGGGTGTTGCTGTAATATGGTGGGCTTCGCCGTTATAAGCTACCGCGAAAACAAGGTGGGCGGTCTCATTGCGCAGGGAATAGGTACCTCTATGCTTCAGATACCGAATATAGTGAAAAATCCGCTTATCTGGATACCGTCTATTATCTCAAGCGCGATTTTAGGCCCCGTTTCCTCCGCTGTACTTAAAATGGTAAGCAATCCTGTAGGCTCAGGTATGGGCTCGGCAGGTCTTGTGGGACAGTTTATGAGCTATGACAGTATGGTAGCGGCAGGCACAAGTCCGGTAGTTACACTTCTGGAAATTGCCGTAATGCAGTTTGTCTTGCCTGCGGTGATTTCTCTTGGAATTGCCGAGGCTATGCGCAAGCTCGGTCTTATAAAGTCCGGCGATATGAGGCTTCAGAATGCCAATGCGTAAAAAAGAACGCGCGATCGAGGCTGTAAACAGGCTTGAAAAGCTGTATCCAAATGCTATCTGCTCACTTGAGTATCAGGATGCCTTTCAACTGCTCATAGCCACCCGTCTTTCGGCACAGTGTACCGATAAAAGGGTGAATATGGTGACACCTGCATTGTTTGCAGAGCTTCCCACAGCAGAAAAAATGGCTCAGGCAAAGCTCGAAAGGGTGGAGGAGCTTATAAAAACCTGCGGTCTCTACAAGACAAAGGCTAAGGATTTAATTGGTATTGCAAAGACGATTTGTAATGAATATAACGGTAAAGTGCCCGATACTATTGAGGAGCTTACAAGGCTTCCGGGTGTGGGCAGAAAAACCGCAAACCTTGTTTGCGGTGATATTTATAAAAAGCCGGCAGTTGTAACCGACACTCATTTTATAAGAATTTGTAACCGATTGGGGCTTGTGGACACAGTAAATCCCTTGACGGTTGAAAATGAGATGCGAAAGCTTTTGCCGCCCGAAAAATCCAATGATTTTTGCCATAGAACGGTGCTTTTCGGCAGAGATGTTTGTACTGCAAGAAGGGCGTTTTGCGAAAACTGTGTCCTTGAGGATATTTGTCCTAAAAAAATAATTAAAAGGTGAATTTATGTCTCAAAAAAAGGCGGTTGCCATTCACGATATATCAGGCTTCGGCAGATGCTCACTTACAGTGGCTCTGCCGTTGATTTCTGCGGCAGGGGTACAGACCTCCGTAATACCAACGGCTGTGCTTTCAACCCACACGGGCGGTTTTAAGGGGAATACATTTTGCGATTTAACTAACGACATCGAGCCTATTGCCGCGCATTGGAAAAGGGAAAATATAAGCTTTGATGCAATTTACACGGGCTACCTCTGCTCCGAAGCACAGGTGCTTTCGGTGATTTCGGCTGTGGAGCTGTTGAAAAATAAAAACAATCTCTTGCTTGTTGACCCAGTTATGGGGGATAACGGCAAGCTTTACAGTGGCTTTTCTGCTAAGTATCCGCAATTTATGCTTCGCCTTTGCAAAAGGGCTGACATAATAACCCCTAACATCACCGAGGCGGCGGCACTTGCCTGCCTGCCGCTGACAGATAAGCTTGACCGTGAGTATATCGAATTGCTTTCAAAAAAGCTTTATTCCTTAACAAAAGCAAAAATTGTGCTCACAGGGGTAAGCTTGCAGGAAAAGCATATAGGTGCTTATGTTTTTGACGGCGAGGAATTTTTTTACATTTCCACAGAAAAGCTTCCCGTTTCCTACCACGGCACGGGTGATATTTTTGCAAGTGTGCTGACAGCCTCTTTGCTTAATGACCGCAGTCTTAAAGCGGCGGTGCAGATAGCCGTTAATTTCACGGCAGGCTGTATTAAGCAGACGGTTGCCGATAATGTTGATCCGCGTTACGGAGTGAATTTTGAAGGTCAGATACCAAATCTTTTGAAATTTCTTGAAATTAAATAATAATTGTCAGGAAATCCGTTTTTACATCGTTATATTATTTATATAAGCAAGAGATGTAATAAAGGAGAAAAAATGCTGTTTTTATATATGAGCCTTATAGACTCGGACGAGAATAAGGATAGGTTTGAAAAAATATATTTAAAATACAGAAAACATATGAAATATATCGCTCTGAAAATTCTTGGTGACGAACAGCTTTCAGAGGACGCGGTACATAATGCTTTTTTAAAAATCATAAATCATCTCGATAAATTTGAGGATATAAATTGTCAGGAAACGAAAAATTTGATCGTTATAATTATCAGAAGCGTTTCAATCGATATGTACCGCAAAAGAAACAGAGAATTTCAAAACACCGATATTTCAGATGTGGAAATTTCAGCCGAAACAGACTTTTCTCACCTGCAAGCAGAGGAAATTCTGAAAGAGGTTGAATCACTGCCTGAAATCTATAAGGATGTTTTGCTTCTTAAAATTGAGTATAACTTTAAAGACAGAGAAATTGCTCAAATGCTGGGAATAAGTGTCGGTACTGTGAGCAAGCGATTGGAACGCGCCCGAAAACAGCTTGAAAAGCAATTATTCAAGGGAGCGTTACAATGATAAATTTCAGCGAGAAAAATGTAAAAGCGGCTATGTACCTTTTAGCGAAAAAAATGGCTGATGAATTTCCGACAGATACGGAGGTTGCCTATATCGGATTTTCTGCCGAATTTGAGCAAAAGCTAAATCGTATTATACGACAAAGTAAAAATAAGCTGTTCAGCTTTTTTAATACCACTGCAAAAAGAGTTGCTTCTGTTGTGATAGTGTGCTTGATTTTGCTTTCTGCTACATTTAGTGTCAGCGCGATAAGAGTGCCTTTTATAAAAATGCTTAGAAAAGCTTTTGAAAATTATGTGGAAATAAATTTTGAAGGCGACACTAAGGACTGTATATCTGAGGTTTACGGTTTGACATATATCCCTGAAGGCTTTAAGCTGACGAATGAAATGGTAAATTTAGCCGCTGTAAATCGGGAGTATGCAAATGAAGCCGGTGCTGTTTTTGATTACTCGCAGTCGCCAACTACTTTTTCTGCCGGTATTGTTGTTGATAACGAGCATTCGACACATTATACTATAACCGCAGATGGGTTGGAGATATATGTTGTTAATTCCGAACGGAATACAAATTCGGTCTTTTGGGCAGAAAACGGATACTCCTTTTTGATAAATTTCTTTGACTGTGATATTAGTGACGATGAAATAATTTCAATGGTCAAGAGTAATGCAATGATAGAATATTATACGGAATAGTTTTATAAAGGTAGGGCGATATTTATGAAAAAGCAAATAACATTATCAATAATTGCCGTGTTGACAGTCCTTTCGGTTGTTTTGGCTTCTCCTTTGCAGTTGTTTGGCATTACTGCAAATGCTCAAACAGAATATACAGAAGGAGATTATACATATACCGTAACAGACGGGGAGGCGACTATCACTGCTTTTGATAAATCAATCAGCGGCGATGTGGTAATACCTCCAACCTTAGGCGGTTATCCTGTTACTGCCATAGACGATTGGGCATTTTCCTACTGTAAAGCATTGACAGCAGTAATAATTCCTGATAGCGTAAAAAGTATGGGGTATAGTGCGTTTTTTAATTGTTCCTCACTTGTATCTGTAACAATCCCTGACAGTGTTATAAGTATAAACAGCTCTGCATTTGAAGTTTGTACTGCGTTGAAAGCTGTATATATAACAGATATATCCGCTTGGTGTAACATTGATTTTAAAAATTTTTCCAACCCATTGTATTATGCAAAAAATTTGTATTTAAACGGTAAGCTTGTGACCGATTTGATAATTCCTGACGGGGTTGCAAGCATCGGAAGTCAAGCCTTTAATAATTGCACCTCGATTACTTCGGTAACAATTCCCGATAGTGTTAAGAGCATAGGTAGCAGTGCATTTTATAATTGCAAAGCACTCAAAAGCGTATATATAACCGATGTGGCGGCGTGGTGTAATACCGAGTTTGTAAGCACTACCGCTAATCCGCTGTATTATGCCAAGAAACTGTATTTAAACGGTGATATTTTAACCAATTTGGAAATACCTGACGGTGTTACAAATATAAGCACTTTTGCATTTTATAACTGCGAAGCTATTACATCTGTGACAATACCTGACAGCATTAAAGGCGCAGGGGATTCTGCGTTTTATAATTGTAAATCATTAAACGGTGTATATATAACCGATATCGCGGCATGGTGTGGTATTGATTTTGCCGATTATACATCAAATCCGTTGAGCTATGCTGCAAATTTATATTTAAATGCTAAGCTTGTGACCGATTTAGAAATCCCTGACGGGGTTACAAGCATAGGTAATTACGCATTTTATAATTGCGATTCTATTATAGCCGCAACAGTATCGGATAGCGTTAAAGATATAGGCGCCCATGCGTTTGTTAGTTGTAGCTCGCTTAAATCTATAACACTTTCTAAATCGCTCACAAGTATAGGAAACGCGGCTTTCAATAATTGCCGATTGCTTTCATCTGTAGAAATCCCCGAGGGTGTCACAAAAATAGGAAACGATGCGTTCAGATATTGCGAATCGCTTAAAACGATAACACTCCCGGAAACACTTACAAGTATAGGAAGCGGAGCTTTCGATTACTGTTGTCTGCTTTTATCTGTGGAAATCCCCGCAAATGTCACAAAAATTGAAAACGATGTGTTCGGTCACTGTGAATCGCTTAAAACAATAACAATCCCTGAAGGTATTACCGAAATAGGAGACAGAGCCTTTGAGGAGTGTAAATCACTGAAAGCTGTAACCATACCTGAAAGTGTTAAGTGGATAGGGTACAATGCGTTTATTTTGTGCACTTCGCTTGAAAGGGTTGATATTGCCGATTTTGAAGCCTGGAATGAAATTGCTTTTGGCACAAGCTACTCTAATCCTATGTGTTATGCAGGTAATTTATACATCAACGGTCAACTTCTTACCGAGCTAAGATTGCCGAGGGTGCAGACAATATCAATGTATCAATATTGCGGTTGTAAATGTATTGAAAATGTATTTTTGCCTGAAACCGTTACTGTGGTGGATATAGGAGCTTTTTACGATTGCACCGGTATTAAAAATGTCTATTTCGAAGGCAGTGTTGAGCAATGGAAAAACATCCGAATATATGCTGGCAACGAAAAATTCACTTCCGCAGAAATATATTTTAATTACGGAAAAGAGATAGATGCATCACCAACAGCCGAAAATCTTGTATCGGCAACGCAAACATTGTTAAACGGTTATAACGATTTGTTGATTGATTACAGCGGTGACGGCAAAATAAATATTCTTGATTTAGTAATTCTTAAAAAGAAAATTGCAGAGGATACAAATTAGTTATTGCTTTTTTGAAGGAACAAGTGATAAATTACAGTTCAAAAAAATTAAAAGATATATCGTAGGGGCAGGCGTCCCCGACTGCCCGTTGATTTAGAGGTATTTCGCGGACAGTCGAGGACGCCTGTCCCTACAAATAAACCCAATAAACTATATTTAAAAATCAAAATCTTAATTTTTGAAAAGCAGCTTTGCGTGTGCAAGGCTGCTTTTTTGCCTTTTGAGAACTTTTTTCAAAAAAATTGTGCAAATTTTAAAAAAATCCTTGATTTTTATAAAAGTGGCGTATATAATACAGAATAGTGGTGCAAAGTGTATCAAAAATGCAGTGAAATGTTTTAAAGTGGTTTAAACGGAGGTGAAAATCCATGCTTTTTGGCGGCTTCGACCATAAAATCGATAAAAAGGGCAGGGTTTTCATTCCGTCTGCCTTTCGTGACGAGCTTGGTGAAAGCTTTATAATCTGCAAAGGTATTTACGGCAAACGCTGTCTTTGTGTTTATTCTCGCGAGCAATGGGCAAGCTTGGTTGAGCGTATCGGCACACTGCCCGGAACAAAGTCAAGCACGGTTAAGCGCTTTTTGTATGACGGAAGCTTTAATGTTGAGTTTGACACACAGGGCAGAATTTTGGTTCCACCCACACTCAGGGAATATGCCGGCTTTGACAGCGAGGTTCATATTATCGGTATGGATACCAATCTTGAGATTTGGGATGCTTCACTTTGGAAGGATGAAAACGAAAGCAATACCCTTGAATCTATTTCGGCTGTTATGGAGGAGCTTAATTTCTGATTATGGAATTTAAACATAAATCCGTATTGTTGGAAGAAACATTGGAAGCTTTGTCTGTTAAGCCAAACGGTATTTATTTGGACGGTACCGCAGGTGGTGCAGGTCATTCAAGTGAGATTGCAAAGCACCTTAAGGACGGCTTGCTCGTAGCCTTAGACCGAGATCCCGATGCCGTGGCTGTTGCAACCGAAAGACTTAAAGCTTATCCTGCAAAGGTGATAAATGCCAAATTCAGCACCGCAGATGCTGTATTAGAGGAATTGGGAATTAAAGAGGTTGACGGTATACTGCTTGATTTGGGAGTTTCCTCTTATCAGCTGGATAACGGTGACAGAGGCTTTTCATATCATAAAGATGCACCGCTTGATATGCGTATGAGTAAAAGCGGAATAACCGCTTCGGATATTGTTAATACTTTCAGTGAGCAGGAGCTTGCAGATATATTTCGCCGCTTTGGTGAGGAAAAATTCGCATTGCGCATTGCTTCGAAAATTGTGCAGGTAAGAAGCACGAATAAAATTAATTCAACACTTGAATTGGCAGAGCTGATTTCGTCTGCAGTACCTGCCGCCGCCCGAAGGGACGGTCACCCTGCGCGCAAATGCTTTCAAGCCTTGAGAATTGCCGTAAACGGTGAGCTTGACGAGCTTTCCGCGGCGCTTGATAAATGCTTTAACCTGTTGGCTAAGAACGGTGTTCTCGCCATAATAACCTTTCACTCGCTTGAGGACAGAATGGTAAAACAAAAATTCAAAGAATACTGCACAGGCTGCACATGTCCGCCCGATTTTCCGATATGTGTTTGCGGAAACACTCCAAAGGGGAGATTGTTGACAAGAAAGCCCATTGAGCCCACGGCTCAGGAGCTTGAGGAAAATCCGCGCAGCCGCAGTGCAAAGCTTAGAGTAATAATAAAGAACTAAAAAAATAAGGAGTAGCGTAATGGATAATCTTAAATATTACAATGAAAGTCTCGCCTATGATTTTGAGATGTTTATGCCCAAGCCTAAGCAAAAGACTAATTCGCGTGATAATATTGTTGTAATGCCGGCATCTAAGGCAAATAAGCGCAGACAGTCTGCCGCCAAGGCAGTTTCTGCACCTATAACACTCGTTCTTTGTGCTTTCTTGGTGCTTGCCGGTTTTTGCGGAAACATTGCGCTGAGACTTGAGATAAACGAGGTTAATTCCGAGATTAACGATATGAAGGCGGCGATTTCTGAGCTTGACAGTGAAATGATTAGTCTTGAGGTTGAAATGGAAAGAAGAATTTGCTTTGCCAATCTTGAGCTTGAGGCAGTTAAGCTTGGTATGAAAAAGCCCGAAAAGGAAAATGTGACATATATAAGAGTAAACGATAAGAATGCCGCAAAAATTGCTGACGGTACTATTGTCAGCGAGGAGTAATAAAGACATAAGGAATGTTAATATAATTATTTAGTATTGTACGAGAGTTGGATTTTTCGACTCTCGTATTCGGGCATATTAGTGAGTTGTTTTTAATGGAGGCATACAAATGACCGTAAAACCGGGAAAGCAAATGATAGTCCGCATTGTCGGAGTAATGCTGGCACTTATAATAGCATTGTCGGCAGTTTCGGTCTGGCGGCTTGTCAACATAATGATTGTCAACGGCGAAAAGTATCAGAATGCCGCCTCTGAGCAACAGCTTTATGATAGCCTTATAACGGCTCCGCGCGGCGATATTTATGACCGTAATATGCAAACCCTCGCTACAAGCTCAACCGCTTGGACGGTTTACATAACACCAAACGGTATACGAAAGCTTGATGATGCGGCAGAAAAGGAGCTTGTGCGAAAAACAATTGCTGAGAATTTGTCCCGTATACTCGATGTGGATTACGATAAGGTTTATGCCGATACCGATAAAAACTCTTACTATGTTATAGTTAAGAAGAAAATCGAAAAAACGGTTGCCGATGAAATAAGACAGTTTCTTTCCGATTATGAGGATTTGGGGCTTGTGAAATATGTTGGTCTTGATGAAACCACAAAGAGGTACTATCCAAACGATAGCTTAGCTTCGGTGGTTTTGGGCTTTGTCGGCTCGGACGACCAAGGACTATCGGGGATAGAGAGCTATTACGACAACACTCTTACGGGTATTGCCGGAAGGGTTGTTGCCGCAAAAAATGCCGCAGGCACCGATATGCGCCTTACCTATGAGAGTGTGGAGGAGGCAACACAGGGTAATTCCTTGGTGCTCACCCTCGATTCCTATATACAGTATACTGCTGAAAAGTATCTCGAAGCGGCGATTGCCGAGCATCTTGTTGCCGAACGCGGAACAGCAGTTGTAATGAATGTTAAAACCGGTGCGATACTTGCAATGGCTGTCAAAGGGGATTACAACCCAAACGAGCCCTTTGTGCTGTCTGCTTCTGATAATCAGCTTGTTGAAGCGGTCGAAAACGAGGAGGAACGCCAAAAACTGCAATCCGAATTGATGAACAGGCAATGGCGCAACAAGGCGGTTTCGGATACATACGAGCCGGGCTCTGTTTTCAAGGTTATTACTGCCGCTATTGCGATTGAAGAAAATCTGATTAATAAAAATAATACCTTTTACTGTAACGGTCATGCCACCGTTGCAGGTCAGGGGTATGATTGCCACAAAAAATCCGGTCACGGCTCACAGAGCTTAATGCAGGCAATTTCAAATTCCTGTAACCCTGCATTTATAACGATAGGTCAGCTTGTAGGAAAAAGCTCCTTCTCAAAATATTTCAAGGCATTCGGCTTCGCTGAAAAAACAGGTATTGATTTGCCGGGTGAAGCGATGTCTACCTACCATTCAGAGGAAAAAATGGGGCCGGTTGAGCTTTCCTCCTGCTCCTTCGGACAGAGCTTTAACATAACTCCTGTACAGCTTTTGTCTGCCATTTCGGCCTGCGTAAACGGAGGCTATCTGGTGCAGCCGCATTTGGTTGAAAAAACACTTGATGAAAACGGAAAAATAGTAAAGGCGGCGTCTACAGGCTATAAAAGACAGGTTATATCAGAAACCACATCAAATACAATGCGCGAGCTTATGGAATTTGTGGCTGAAAACGGTGCCAAAAATTCTTTGGTTGCCGGATATAATATAGGCGCTAAAACCGGTACCTCACAGAAGCTTTCAAAAATTCTTTCCACAGGTGACAGTTACTTGTATATCGGCTCATGCGTTACGGTGGCTCCCATCGATGATCCTGAAATTGCGGTTTTCGTAATGCTTGACGAGCCAAAGGGCGACAAGTATTACGGCGGTATAATTTCAGCACCTGTAAACTCCAAGATTATGGGTGATGTACTGCCTTATTTGGGATACGAAGCAAGCTATACCGAGGAGGAATATAAAAGTCTGACCGTCAGCGTTCCCGAGACGGTTGATAATTCTCTTTCGGAGGCTAAAGGAAAAATATCTGCCGCAAAACTTGAATATCAGGTGGTAGGCTCGGGCGATACTGTAATCAGACAGCTTCCCGAAGCCGGAAATCAGGTGCTTATAGGCGGTGTGGTAATCCTTTATACAGAGGAAACTGAGGAAAAAACCGCCACAGTACCCAATCTTGTGGGACTCACTGCTACTCAGGTTAATAAAGCGGCGGCCTCTGCAGGTATAAATGTGGAGTTTTCGGGCAATACAACCTCACCGGGACTTAAATCCTATAAACAAAGTGTTGAGGCAGGGCAGGCTGTGTCAGCAGGAACAATAGTTACTGTTTATTTCAGAGATGACAGCGCAGTAGACGGATAATATCCGATACTTATTAAGGAGAAAACAATGAAGCTTAAAAACCTTATCTCATGTGATGAAAAATTTGCTGAAATTGAAATCACGGGTATAACCTGCGATTCGCGGGCGGTGAAATCCGGCTATGCCTTTGTTTGCATTAAAGGCAATGTGAGTGACGGTCACGATTTTGCCTTAAAAGCAAAAGAAGCAGGTGCCGCAGTAATTATTGCCCAATATGATGTAAAAATTGAAAATCAGATTTTAGTGGCTGACAGCCGCGCGGTTTATTCGGATATCTGTGCAAAATGGTTTGGAAATCCTGCAAACAGCCTTAAGCTTATAGGTGTAACCGGTACTAACGGTAAAACCTCTGTTACGCATATGCTTAAGAAAATTCTTGAAAAGGCAGGTCACAAGGTAGGGCTTATCGGTACAATACAAAATATGATTGCAGATACCGTTATTGCCGCTAAGAACACTACCCCCGATGCTTATGAGCTTCATTCCTTGTTTGCACAAATGCGCGATGAGGGCTGTGATTATGCCGTTATGGAGGTCTCCTCTCATGCTTTAGACCAATGCCGCGTTCACAATCTCAGCTTTGAGGCGGCAATTTTCACGAATTTAACCCAAGACCATCTTGATTACCATATCACTATGGAAAACTATCTGCTTGCTAAAAAGAAGCTGTTTTCAATGGCTAAGCTTGCAGTTATCAATGCTGATGATGAATATTCGGCTCAGATAGCAGAGGGGCTTGATTGCCGTATTGCCACATATTCTACGGGCAACAATGCGAATTACAGCGCAAAGGCTGTAAAATATAAGCCGGTCAGTGTGGATTATGAGTTTGTAAGCGACACACAGATTAACCATGTTAAGGTTAATGTCGGCGGTAATTTCACGGTTTATAATTCCCTTTCCGCACTTGTTTGTGCGGTTGAATTGGGATTTTCTCTTGAGGAGTCTGCTTTGGCGCTTTGTGAGCTTGAGGGCGTAAAGGGCAGGGCAGAGGTTGTCCCAACAGGCAAGGATTTCACGGTTATAATTGACTATGCCCACACACCGGACGGTCTTAAAAATATATTAACAACATTCCGCGAATGTGATCGTAATCGCCTTACGGTTGTGTTTGGCTGCGGTGGTGACAGAGACAAGGGCAAGCGACCTAAAATGGGAGCAATTGCAACAAGATACGCAGATTTTGTAATAGTCACGAGTGATAATCCTCGCAGTGAAGTGCCTTCCGCAATTATTGACGATATTCTTGTTGGTATGGACGGCTCTCCCACACCCTATAAGGTGATTGAAAACCGAATAGAGGCTATAAAGTATGCCATTTCAACAGCCTACAAGGATGATATAATTGTGCTGGCAGGTAAGGGACACGAAACCTACCAGATTTTAGCCACAGGTACAATTCACCTTGACGAGCGTGAGGTGGTCGCCGAAGCTCTCGCTGAGCTTAAAAAGTAAGGAATGAGGTATGAGTATGAAGGACTTGACATCTGTTATAGCCGCCTTGGTGGCATTTGCAGTTACTGCCGCATTGGGCTTTATTGTTATTCCGTATTTAAGAAAATTGAAATTTGGGCAAACTATTCTTGACATAGGTCCTAATTGGCATAAGGAAAAGCAGGGCACACCCACAATGGGCGGTGTTATGATGGTTGCAGGTCTGCTTTTAAGTCTGGCTGTCGCCTTTGCCTACTCTGCCTTTACAAATACACGCCTTGCTGTCGAGCTTAAAGCTCCGCAAAGGGCAACAACCTTTCTTGCAGGTATTATAATGGCACTTTGTATGAGTGGCATTGGCTTTATGGACGATTATATAAAGGTAGTTAGAAAGCGTAATTTGGGACTTACAGCAAGGCAAAAAACCTTTTTACAGCTTTTGATTGCCGCGGTTTATCTTTTCACACTTTTGTTGGGCGGTATGAAAACAACCTACATACCTTTTATAGGTGATGTTGATTTAACACACGGCTTGGGACTGTTTTTCTGGCCTGTCGCATTGGTATTTATTTATGGTTTTACCAATGCGGTTAATCTTACTGACGGTATAGACGGTCTTGCCTCCTCGGTAACCCTTGTGGTTTCCTGTGCCTTTATGCTGGCTGCCGGATTCTTGAACAACACGGCATTTAATGTGCTTTCAGCCGCATTGGCAGGTGCTTGCGTTGGTTTTATTTTCTGGAATGCAAAGCCTGCAAAGGTATTTATGGGGGATACCGGTTCAATGTTTTTGGGCGGAATGGTAGTGGCGCTTTCATTTGGAATTGACCGACCGGTACTGCTTATATTTGCGGGTTGCACCTATTTTATGGAGGCAATTTCCGATATTATTCAGGTGCTTTATTATAAGAAAACCAAAAAGCGTTTCTTTAAGATGGCACCTTTGCACCATCATTTTGAAATGTGCGGTTGGTCTGAACAGAAAATAGTTTTCGTTTTCTCTGCAATAGCCTTTGTCGGCTGTATTATTGCGGTTTTACCCGTCATTTTCGGGTGGTAATTTAAAGTTGGAGGTAACAGCATGCCGGATATAAAAAAAACAAAACGCAAAAGCATAAGCGGCGGTAAAATTGATATTACCTTTTTATCCTTCACGCTTATTCTTTTAACAATAGGTCTGGTAATGCTTTTCTCCGCAAGCTATGCTTATTCACTTGAGTATTACGGCAATAGCTATAAATTTATAACCCGTCAGGCAATTTTAGGTGCCTTCGGCGTCCTTGTAATGCTTGGTGTCTCGAAAATTGATTACCATTTCTGGCGTAAATTTGCTTGGGTTATATTTGGAATAGCAATTATAATGCTCATTTTGCTTTTGGCTTTACCTCCAATGGTAAGCGGAATGGATGTTAAACGCTGGCTGGTTATAGGGCCTATTAACTTCCAACCGTCAGAGGTAGCGAAGTTTGCAATTGTTTTGCTGTTTTCATCCCTTATAGCCGCTAACTATAAGCAAATGAAAAGCCTTGGCTTTATTTTGTTCCTCGTTGGAATTCTCGGCTTAACCTGCGGTCTTATCGTGCTTGAGCCACACCTTTCGGCAACGGTTTTGGTTTTTTGCATAGGTGCGGCACTTATGTTTATCGGAGGCTTACCTAAAAGATATGTCTTTGGCGGCTTGGGGATTGGAGTAGCCGGCGTAGCTCTGCTTATAATTTCCGGCGCGGTAAGCTACGGCTCGGACAGAATTAAGTATTGGCTTGACCCTTGGGCTGATGCTTCAGGCAAGGGCTTTCAGACAATACAATCGCTTTTGGCAATAGGCTCAGGCGGAATTTTGGGCAGGGGAATAGGTCAATCCCGACAAAAGTATCTATGGGTGCCAGAGCCTCATAACGACTTTATCTTTTCGATTGTTTGCGAGGAATTGGGACTTATCGGTGCAACCGTAATAATTTTGCTTTTCTGTCTGCTTGTCTGGCGCGGCTTTACTATAGCAATGCACGCACCCGATAAATTCGGAGCATTAATGGCTATCGGTCTTACCTTTCAGGTGGGGCTTCAGGCAATGCTTAATATATGGGTTGTTACAAACACAATACCCAACACCGGAATAAGTCTGCCGTTTTTCAGCTACGGCGGAACCTCACTTGTAATTCTGCTTGCTGAAATGGGTATAGTCCTTTCGGTCTCGCGAGGGGCTAATATAGAGAAAACATAAGGGGCGAATATTTATGCGTATACTTTTTGCCGGCGGCGGTACAGCCGGTCATATAAACCCTGCATTGGCGGTTGCCGGATATATTAAGGAAAGACATCCTGATGCTGAAATAAGCTATATCGGTACAGCGCAAAAGCTTGAAGCAAAATTAGTGCCCGAAAAGGGATACGCATTTTACACTATAGATGTTGCGGGCTTTCAGCGGAAAATAACACCGTCTAATATAGTTAAAAATGTTTCTGCGGTTAAAAAAGCGGTTACGGCTTCCTTTGATTCCAAGAAATTATTAAGGGAAATAAATCCTGATATAGTTGTGGGTACAGGCGGTTATGTAAGCGGGCCTGTTCTTAAGCAAGCACAAAAGATGGGTTTTAAAACTGCTATTCACGAACAGAACGCATTCCCCGGTGTGACAACCAAAATGCTGGCAGACGGTGCCGATGTTGTAATGCTTGCTATGCCCGAAGCTAAAAGACATCTGAAGCTAAAAAAAGAGCCTCTCATAACAGGCAATCCCATAAGAGGGGAGCTTTTAAAGGTCGAGAAGCAGGAGGCACGCAGGGCTTTGGGACTTGACGACCGCCCTGTTATTCTTTCCTTTGGCGGCTCATTGGGTGCACGCCGTATTAATGAAGCTGTGACCGAGCTTATCAAATGGCATAACGGAACAGAAAAGTTTTATCATATTCACGGTACGGGAAAAACCGGATTTGAAACAATGAAAGCCGCCCTTTCGGATATATCTCTTTTCGATACAGTAAAGGTAAGGGAGTATATTGACGATATGGATTTGTGTATGGCTGCCGCCGATTTGGTGATTTGCCGTGCAGGGGCTATTACCTTGGGTGAGCTTCAGGCATGCGGTAAGCCCTCTGTGCTTATTCCTTCGCCTTATGTTGCGGAAAATCATCAGTATCACAATGCCTTAACCCTTAAAAGGGCAGGCGCGGCAGAGCTTATTGAGGAAAAAGAGCTCACAGGCGAGAAACTAATCGAAACCGTGAGCTATTTGATAGAAAACAAACCTCGCTTGGAGGCAATGTCGTCAGCCGCACGCAAAAGTGCAATAACCGATGCAAATGAGAGAATTTATCAGGCTTTAATGAAGTTATATACAAAAGCGTGACCGTTTTTGCATTTTCGCATAGTATGGATTGTGGAAATCCTATACTGTGGGAGGGTGTAATAAATGTCCGAAATTATTATCAACGGCGGAAAAAGACTTTCGGGAGAAATTAATATTCAGGGTGCTAAAAACAGTGTATTACCCGTTTTGGCAGGAACGATACTCTGTAAAGGCAACTGTGTTGTAAATAACTGTCCCGATATATCGGATGTTGAAACCTCTGTTAAAATTTTGGAAAGCTTGGGCTGTAAATGTCACAGGGATAAAAACACCGTCACGGTTTGCGGCGAATGTGTTCCGCATTATGAGATACCTGAGGCGCTTATGCGCGAGATGCGCTCCTCGGTAGTATTTCTGGGGGCTATTATCGGCAGAAACGGCAGGGCTGTGATAAGCAGTCCGGGTGGCTGTGAATTAGGCCCCAGACCTATTGATTTGCATCTTTCGGCACTTGCAAAAATGGGTGTTACCATAACCGAGGAGCACGGATTTTTGTATTGCAATGCCGAGGGAGGTATAAAAGGAGCAGAAATAAGTCTCGGCTTCCCAAGTGTCGGCGCAACAGAAAATATTATCCTTGCGGCAGCAACGGCTAAGGGCTTAACCGTTATACATAATGCCGCGCGCGAGCCTGAAATAAGCGATCTTGCAGATTTTCTCAACAGCGCAGGCGCCAGAATTTACGGCGGCGGCTCTGATACGGTTTATATACACGGTGTTGAGGAATTGCGCGGCACCGAGCATTCGATAATTCCTGACCGTATTGCCGCGGCTACCTATATGGCATGCGCCGCAATAACAGGCGGTGAAATAAAAATAAGAAATATTATGCCATCGCACATGGTTGCAATGCTTTCGGTTTTCAGAGAAAGCGGCTGTAATATAGAAATTTCGGGCAAAAATTTAACCCTTAAAGCACCTGATAGATTGTTCAGTATACCTCAGATAAGAAGTCAGGTATATCCCGGATTTCCAACCGATGCCGGTCCTGTTATAATCGCAATGCTTTGCAAGGCAGAGGGAAACACTGTTTTTTCCGAAAATATATTTGAAAGCCGTTTTCGCTATATAGATGAGCTTAAACGGTTAGGTGCCAAAATCAAAACCGAAGGCAAAATTGCTGTTATTGATGGCATAGCCTCACTTTCAGGCGCAGGCTGTAAGGCAACCGACCTGCGGGGCGGCGCCGCTTTGGTTACTGCCGGATTGGCGGCAAACGGTACAACCGTTATAGGTGAAATACAGCATATAAAACGGGGCTATGATGATATAGTCGGAACTCTGAAAAAGCTTAACGCAGATATTAACTATTTGAATGAGGAATGATAATTTGAAACGGGAAGTGCCGAGAGACGAATTTATACGCAAGCGTATGGAGCGCCAGCGCCGTATCAGAAAACGAAGACTAACAATATTTTTTTGTTTTTTAATAATAATGCTTTTATGTGTCGGAGTGACCTTGTCTCTGACAGTATTTTTCCCGATTGAAGACCTTTCTGCCTCGGGCAGTGCGGTTTATACCTCGGAGCAGATTTTAAAAGCCTCCGGGGTAAAAAAGGGAGATAATCTGTTCTCAACAAGCCGTTCTCAGACAGAAGCGCGCCTGAAAGAAAAGCTTCCCTATATTGACGGTGTTGTTTTTGAACGAGCCTTGCCCGGGACACTTAAAATAACCGTAACCGATGCTGAGGAATATGCCTGTCTTTGTGTTGGCGGCAGATATTATACCGTCAGCCAAAGCGGTTGGGTTTTAAAGGAAAATTCCGAAACACCCGAAAATCTGTTTTCTGTTTTCGGTCTGAAAGTCGAGTGTAAGGTGGGAAGTGCAGTTGTTGTGGAAGCTGAGGATGACTCTGAACTCGTGGAAAGAATAGTAACTGCCCTTAAGCAGTCTAAGCTTAATATAAATTTTGTTGATATAACCGAAAATGTCTCTCTTAGTATTAAGGTGGAGGGGAGGTTTGAGGTGAATTTGGGAACGGCAAATAATATCGAGGAAAAGGTAAAGCACCTTGCGGCTATGATTGAAAGCATCGGCCCGGAGAAAAGCGGCTTAATTAATTTAAGTATGTGGACAAGCAATAATACAAAGGGTACATTTGTGGAAAAACATACAGAATAACTGTAAAAAAACAACTGTGTGGGTTGCTAAAATAAAAAAAATTACAAAATTGTAATAAAACTATTGAAATTTAAAAAAATATATGTTAATATCAATATGTATGATGCAATATAAAAAGAATTTTACATAAATACGGAGGAATTTGAAATGCCATTTGAAGTAGCAGACGAACAGGTAAATGTAGTACAGATTAAGGTTGTCGGTGTAGGCGGCGGCGGCGGTAACGCCATTAACCGCATGGTTGATGCCGGCGTTAGAGGTGTTGAATTTGTTGCTGTTAATACAGACAAGGCAGCCCTTATAAAATCTAAAGCAAATCAGAAAATCCAGATTGGTGATAAAACCACAGCAGGTATGGGTGCAGGCGGTAATCCTGATAACGGCCGTGCTGCTGCTGAGGAATCCCGCGATGAAATTGCTGCGGCTATCCGTGATGCGGATATGATTTTCATCACCGCAGGTATGGGCGGCGGAACAGGAACAGGCGCTGCTCCTATTGTAGCTTCCATTGCCCGTGAATTGGGTATTCTTACTGTTGGTATCGTTACAAAGCCCTTCTCATTTGAGGGTAAAAAGCGTATGACTCAGGCTGAGGCAGGTATTGCCGCACTCCGCGAGCAGGTGGATAGCCTTGTTGTTATCCCCAACGAGCGTCTTAAGTTCGTTTCGGAGCAGAAAATCACATTCAAGAATGCATTTGATATTGCTGATGATGTTCTCCGTCAGGGCGTTCAGAGCATTTCTGAGCTTATCAATGTTACAGCACTTGTCAATCTTGACTTTGCTGATGTTAAGTCGGTTATGGCAAATGCAGGCTATGCTCACATGGGTGTTGGTGTTGCCACAGGTCGCGATAAGGCTGAGCAGGCAGCAAGAGAAGCTATTAACAGTCCTCTTATCGAAACCTCAATGGATAATGCACGCGGCGTAATTATCAGCATCACAGGTTCTGCTGATATCGGTCTTGAAGAGGTTGAGCTTGCATCCTCTATCATTCACGATGTTGTTCATCCTGATGCAACCATTATTTGGGGCGCTCAGCTTGATGATACTCTTGAAGACACAATCCGCGTTACCGTTGTTGCAACCGGTCTTGGCGAGGACAAGAGGAATGAAGCCGGTGATTTGGCTTCCATTCTCGGCAGCTCTGCTGATGATGACGAAAAGTTTGACGATGTAATGAGCTTTTTCAAATAATTCAAAGCATACAGTTGGCAAGCGGTGTTTTTAACACCGCTTGTTTTTGTTGATGAATTGTTAATATTTTTGTGGTAAAATTAACAAGGATTTTATTTGCTCTACCTTAGGAGAAAAGAAATGTATAACAGCAATAATCAAAAAGCAGAATATTCTCTCGGTATCGATATTGGTTCAACCACCGCCAAGGTAATCCTGCGCCACGGAGAAGAAATTATTTTCGAAAGCTATGAACGGCATTTTTCACAGGTAAGGGAAAAAACGGCAGAGCTTTTGTCGGCTGTAAGAGAAATTACAGGTGAAAATATGCTTTGTGCCGCAATTTCAGGCTCTGCCGGATTGGGTTTGTCAGAAGCCACGGGTATACCCTTTGTTCAGGAGGTTTTTGCCACCGGAGAGGTTGTCAGACTTAAAGAGCCGGATACCTCCTGTGTGATTGAGCTTGGAGGCGAGGATGCCAAAATCATATTTTTTGACGGCGGTATGGACGAGCGAATGAACGGTAGCTGTGCCGGCGGTACAGGCGCCTTTATCGACCAGATGGCAACCCTGCTTAATATAACGGTTGATGAATTGGATGAGTTAAGCCTTAATGCGGGCAGAATTTATCCGATTGCCTCCCGTTGCGGCGTTTTTGCTAAAACCGACATTCAACCCTTGCTTAATCAGGGCGCCCGAAAAGAGGATGTTTCCGCAAGCATATATCAAGCGGTGGTAAATCAAACGATAGCAGGTCTTGCCCAGGGCAAGAAAATTATGGGTAAGGTGCTTTTCTTGGGCGGTCCTTTGTATTACTGCAAGGGCTTGGGTGAGCGTTTCAAAAAAACGCTTAAGCTGACAGATGAAAATGCCGTTTTCCCAAGCTATGGCAGATTTGCCGTGGCTTACGGTGCATCTCTTTTTGCCGAAAAAGAAGCCTTTATTTCCACGGCTGACGATTTACTTAAGAAGGTAAAAACTGCCGCTGAAATTAAGGGCGGCACCGAAAGATTGGCGCCTCTTTTTGAAAATGAATGTGAATATAATGAATTTGTTGCCCGACATTCATCGGCTACGGTAGAGCACTGTGAAATTTCCGATTACAGCGGAAACGCGTATCTTGGAATAGACTGTGGCTCTACCACAACAAAATTGGTTTTACTTTCTGAGGATAACAAACTGATTTATACATACTATGCTTCAAATCAAGGTAACCCTGTGGGTATTGTACTCGAGCAGCTTTTAAAGCTTTATTCACTCTGCGGAAAAAAGGTTAAAATCGCAGGCTCTGCTGTCACAGGCTACGGTGAGGAGCTTATAAAGCATGCCTTTTGTGTGGATTACGGTATCGTGGAAACAATCGCGCATTATAAGGCGGCAAAATTCTTTCAGCCTGATGTGGATTTTATCCTCGATATAGGCGGTCAGGATATTAAATGCTTTAAAATAAAAAACGGCGCGATTGACAGCATTATGCTGAACGAGGCTTGCTCCTCCGGCTGTGGCTCTTTTCTGGAAACCTTTGCAAAAGCAATGGGTTATTCAATTGCAGAATTTGCGCAAAAGGGCTTAATGGGCACTGCTCCTGTAAACTTAGGAAGCCGTTGTACTGTTTTTATGAATTCCGCTGTGAAGCAGTCACAAAAGGACGGCGCCACCGTTGAGGATATTTCTGCGGGACTTTCTATCAGTGTTGTTAAAAATGCTATTTACAAGGTAATAAGGGCAACCTCACCCGATGAATTGGGCGAAAATATTGTGGTTCAGGGGGGAACCTTTTATAATGACGCCGTTCTGCGCGCCTTTGAACGGGAATTAGGTCACAATGTTATCCGCCCGTCAATCGCAGGTCTTATGGGGGCATACGGCGCGGCGCTTTTCTCAAAAAAATGCACCCACAGCACCCTTGTTGATGACATAGCATTGCAGAATTTCGTTCATACGGCGAAATCGGCTGTGTGCCAGGGCTGCACAAATCATTGCCGACTTACCGTAAATTCCTTTGGAGACGGCAAAAAATTTATTTCGGGTAACCAATGCGAAAAAGGATTGGGAATTGAAAACAATGCCCGAAGCTTGCCCAATCTTTACGAATTTAAGCGGAACTATTTGACCTCTCTAAAGTCAGAAAAGGGCAAACGCGGCACTGTCGGTATGCCGTTAAGCCTTGGTATGTATGAGCTGTTGCCACTCTGGCACGGTATATTCACAAAGCTTGGCTTTAATGTGAAGCTTTCCTCAATGTCTACACGCAGAACCTATGAAAAGGGACAGTTTTCTATACCGTCCGACACAGCCTGCTATCCTGCAAAGCTGATGCACGGTCATATTGAGGAGCTTATAGAATCGGGTGTAGACGCAGTATTTTATCCTTGCCTTACCTACAATATGGATGAGAAAAACACCGATAATCATTATAACTGCCCCGTTGTGGCATATTATTCGGAGCTTTTAAAGGGCAATACCGAAGCCTTGGAACAGGTTGAGTTTTGGTATCCTTATCTTAATGTGGATAATACGCGTGAGCTTGCCCGCGGCCTTTACAGATACTTTTCTAACCGTTTGCAGGGGATAACGCTTTCCGAAATCAAGGCGGCGGTTAATCACGGTGCAAAGGAATATGAAAAATATATGTCCGCTGTAAAGCAGGAGGGCAGACTCGCTGTTGCCAAGGCGCGCCAAAACGGTGACAGAATAATGATCCTTGCCGGCAGACCTTATCATATTGATTCGGAAATTTGCCACGGTATAGATCGCCTTGCCAATTCCTTGGGCTTTGCCGTTGTCAGCGAGGACAGCATTTTTGATTTGGCAAAACCGTTCACTGTAAGAGTGCTTAACCAATGGACCTATCACGCAAGACTTTACCGCGCCGCGCGTTATGCGGCAGAAAATCCTGATACCCAGCTCGTTCAGCTTGTTTCCTTCGGGTGCGGTGTTGATGCTATTACAACCGATGAGGTGCGTTCTGTCCTTGAAAATGCTGGCAAATATTATACTCAGCTTAAAATTGACGAAATAACCAATTTAGGAGCTGTCAAAATAAGATTGAGAAGTCTTTTGGGCGCTCTTGAGGAGGGTGAATAAGCTTAATGGAAGAAAGAAAATATATTCCTTTTACCGAGGAAATGAAAAAGGATTATACCATCCTTGTGCCTAATATGCTGCCGCGGCATTTCAAGCTTATTATGCAGGTGCTCAAAGGCTATGGCTATAATATGGAGCTACTTGAAAATTCAGGTCCCGAAATTGTGGAAAACGGACTTAAGTATGTTCATAACGATACCTGCTATCCCGCAATTTTGGTTATAGGTCAGTTTTTAACCGCAATTAAAAGCGGTAAATACGATGTCAATAAAACAGCTCTTGTCCTTTTTCAAACGGGCGGCGGCTGTCGGGCGTCAAATTACATATTTCTTTTGAGAAAGGCTCTCGAAAGGGCGGGCTACGGCTTCATACCCGTAATTTCCTTCAGCCTTACAGGACTTGAAAAGCATCCCGGCTTTAAAATGACCGTACCTGTTATACACAGGGTTTTTTATGCTATTATGTACGGTGACCTCTTGCTTTCCCTTGTCAATCAGTGCAAGCCCTATGAGCTGATTTCGGGTGAAAGTGAAAAACTTGCGGATGAGCTTACCGTAAGATTAGTAGATGATATGCGACAAAACGGTGTCAGCTTTAAAAGACTTAAGGAAAACAGCCGTGTTATTTTGTCGGAATTTTCAAAAATCCAAACCGCAAGAGTGCCAAAGGTTAAGGTTGGTGTTGTGGGAGAAATTTATGTTAAATATTCTCCTTTAGGTAATAACAATTTAGAGCAGTTTCTTGTTGATGAGGGCGCCGAGGTGGTAGTTCCCGGACTGCTTGATTTCTTTCTTTATTGCCTGATTGCGTATCTGACCGATGCTAAGCTTTACGGAAAGGGCAGATTTTATTATCCTGTAATTAAGTTTTTTTACGATTTTCTTGTTAAAAAACAGCAGGAAATAATAGATATTATTTCTGCTGAAAGCAATTTCAAACCGCCCACCTCTATTACCCATACAATCGAATTGGTGCGCGATTATATAGGCTTGGGTGCCAAAATGGGGGAGGGCTGGTTGCTTCCTGCTGAAATGCTTGAGCTTAATGACAGTGGAGTACATAATATTGTTTGTACTCAGCCGTTTGGCTGTTTGCCTAACCATATATTCGGCAAGGGTATGATGAAGCCTTTAAAGGATAAAAATCCCGATATGAATATTGTTGCAATAGATTACGATCCCGGTGCTACTAAGGTAAATCAGGAAAACCGTATTAAGCTTATGCTATCAAATGCAAAGGTAAATCTTGAAAAAAACACCTTTTCTTACCAAATTTCATCTGATGAAAAAGAAAAAAGTGAAATTAAATGTAAATAAGTTGATTTTTTTCTTGATTATATTTTATCAATGTGTTAAAATGCTATTAGTTGTGTATGGAAATAGAAAGAAGGGCATAGCTTTTGAAAAATTTCACCCTTATTGCACTTATCAGAATTGCTCTGAAAAATATAATTTTGCTTGCAGTGGTCGGCATTGTTTTTGCGGCTGCAGGCTTGACTTATTGTACCTTTTTTGCAACCCCTAAGTATTCTGCAACCGGCTCTGTGCTTGTTACAAACGGCGCGATTGTTTCGACCGATTTAGGGGATAAGTCAAATCTTAATAATGCGGATATTACCGCATCTATGAATTTTGTGGGCACAGTTTGCGACATTTTGGATACCAACGGTATCTATAAAGACCTTTCGGCAGTTCTCAATACTAAGTATAATTATAGCTTTACTTACGGTAATCTGAAATCCCGCTTCAGTGTCTCCCGAAAGGACAGCAACTCTCTGTTTATTAATGTTTCCTGTACTGCCGAAACCAAAGAAGAGGCCATCCTCATCGTCAATGAATTTTTAGAGGTAACCCCCGGGTACATAGATGAATATGTCAACGGTGCTTATATCGCAACTACAAATGCCGATACAGCCTCAAAGGTTTCTCCCAGAACGGTTGTTATAACCGGTTTTTCGGGAATAGTGGGTGTGGCTGTTGTTTACTTGGTGCTGTTGCTTATTTATTCGCTTAATACGGTTATCGGTAGCGAGGAGGATTTCAAGGAACGCTTTGATATCCCGATTATAGGCAGTGTTCCTGATTTTGAAAAGGCAAGAAACGGTTATTATTATAAGTATACCTATTACGGTAATAACGAAAATATCGTTAAAGGAGGCGGAGTGAATGCCACCAAAACAGAAGAAAAAAAGTAGCTCCGGCTCGTTGAAGCTTGTAAACAATAACGGTCCCAGCAAGGTGCCGTTCTCTGTGTTGGAGGCATATAAAAACATTCGTGTTCATTTGACTTCAATGCTTGCCAATATTGACGGAAATGTAGTTGCCATTTCAAGCCCCAACGCTTCGGAGGGTAAGTCTACCACCGCTGTTAATACAGCTATAATTCTCTCGCAGCTTGAAAAAAAGGTTTTGTTGATAGATGCGGATATTCGCCGTGCTTCCATTCATAAAAAGCTTAAAATGGAAAAGGGCACAGGCTGTATGGATGTGGTTTTAGGTAAGGCTCAGTTTGAGGATGTAATTTTGAAATACAATCCTTTCCTTGATGTTATGACTGCGGGTACAAGCATCAGTAATTCATCTGAGATTTTCAGCTTTGAAGCATTTGATACTTTGCTTGCAAACCTTCGTACAGAATATGATTATATTATAATTGACACTCCGCCGGTAAACCTGGTTTCGGATGCATTGGTAATTTCAAAGAAATGTGACGGACTTTTGCTTGTTGTCAGAACCGGAGTTACCACCTATGATGCGTTTATTGATACACTTGAGCATGCTTCGGTTTTGGATATAAACATTTTGGGCGTAGTTATGAACGGTGTTGACGGTTCTTCCGGAAGATACGGTAAGTACGGCAAATACGGTCGCTATGGCCGCTACGGAAAATATGGCAGATACGGATATTATTACGGTTACGGCAGTAGTGAAAGCTCACAGTAGCTTATTTCGGTGTGGCAGAGGATAACACTCTGCCACACTGTATCTTTTATTTAGTTTATAATGGTTATAGGAAGTCGCAATAGTGTAAATCTACACTATTGCGACACCAAATCTTTGATTTGGTCACAAATTTTCATAGAAAATTTGCCTAAACCTATTGCAATGAATATAGGCAAAATTAAATTTTCACAAATTTAATTTTGCTAAAGCCGATAAAATCGGCTTGTCGAAACACTTTTCAGTGTTTCGACATTCTATAATCATTATTAAGGCGGTGTTGCTTTGCTTTTTGACATACATTCACATATAATTCCGGGCGTGGATGACGGATCCTCAAGCCTTAGTGAAACCGTTCGGTTGCTTGAAATGATGCGGGAACAGAAAATAGATGCTGTTATCGCCACACCGCATTTTTATCCTCAGAATGACAATCTTGAGGACTTTTTTTTAAGGGTTGACAGTGCTTATAATGCGGTCAGGCGTATATCGGAGGAGCATCAGCTTCCCGATGTGTATCTTGGCTGTGAAATGCTTTATTTTGACGGTATTGGCTCATCCACATCCTTGTCGGAGCTTTGCCTTAACGGCTCAGATGTATTATTGCTTGAGCTTACAGACCAATGTATCGGCCCAAATCTTTTCAGGGATTTAAAGGATATTAAGGAAAATCTAAAAATCACACCGATAATTGCTCATGTTGAAAGATATTGCATGGCAAAAAATTACCGCAAGCTTATTAAATTTCTCAAGAAAGAAAAAATTGCGGTGCAAATTAATGCGTCATCGGTATTAACGCCGTCATTATATCGTATAATAAAAAGGCTGTTAAGGTCGGGAATTTGCTGTGTTATCGCCACAGACGCCCATTCTGTGGAGTATCGCCCTCCGCTTTTGCACAAGGCTCTCAACAGGATAGGTATAGAATACGGCAACGACTGCCGTACACAGCTTATTAAGAATGCGGAATATTTTTATGACCGCATAGTAGTAAACGGTGGTGTTAATTCAGATGATGAAGAGTAATAATTTAACCATTGTCAAAAAGGGTGATTTGCAGTATATTCAGTTTCCAAAGCTCGCCCGTCTTGATTGTGTGAGACATATTTTTTCAACCCGACACGGCGGTGTCAGTAAGGGTGAATTTGCTTCCATGAATTTAAGCTTTTCCCGTGACGACAGAGAGACTGTTCTTAAAAATTACGAAATTTTGTGCGGCGCGGTTGGTATCGATACTGCTAATTTAGTGCTTAGCCATCAAACTCATACCAATAATGTTTTATGCGTTGATAAATCACATTGCGGAACGGGCGTTGCGCTTGAACCTTTTTCGGATATAGATGGTCTTATAACAAATGTGCCCGGCGTTGCCCTTGTTACACAGTATGCCGATTGCACACCGCTTCTGTTTTGTGACCCTGTTAAAAGGGTAATTGCCACCTCACATTCGGGCTGGCGCGGCACAGTTAAGCAGATAGGTAAGGTAACGGTTGAAAAAATGGTTTCTTGCTATGGATGTGACACTAAGGATATAATCGCCGCAATCGGACCGTGTATAGGAAAATGCTGTTATGAGGTTGATGACCCTGTATACGAACTGTTTTTAGTAATACCTGATTTTGATACAGAAGGGGTTATTACCGTTAAGGGCGGCGGTAAGTATATGCTTGATTTAGCGGAGGCTAACCGTAGAATTTTAATCGGTGCCGGTATAAAGCCCACAAACATTGATGTGAGCGATATATGTACCTGCTGTAACAGCGAGCATCTCCATTCTCACCGTGCCACAGGCGGAAAACGCGGTAATCTTGCCGCTATAATAGAATTAGCATAAAAAAGAGATGTATTTACCTGATTTGTAAATACATCTCTTTTTACTGTTAATGTGTTTCTGTAACTGCCATAAAATATTTTGCGATTTGCTCCGGTGAGTGTTGCATCTTATT
Source organism: Clostridia bacterium (assembly GCA_017507805.1). Classification (GTDB taxonomy): domain Bacteria; phylum Bacillota; class Clostridia; order Oscillospirales; family Acutalibacteraceae; genus UBA737. The sequence continues at coordinate 21,030 of JAFWAC010000008.1, read as the reverse complement.
ATTTACCCACCATTTTATTGCCTCTGCAAAGCTGCCGATAAGGTGATATAAAAGAAAATCCTCCGGAGTGTCGGTATGGAAATCAGAGAGATACATTTTAAAAAGAATTGCAAGCTGTTCTTTAAGATATTGCAGAAATAAATCTCCGCTTTGCGAGGATAGTAAACCGTAAATATTAAAATTGTTATTCTGCAAATGCCATAATATGTGCGCTAATTTTGTTTCAAGGTCGTTTTTTTCGGCTGAATATTCACATATTTTGTCCGAAAAAATGTGGTCGAATATATCACTGCACATTTCTTTAAGTAATGTGTCCTTGGTTTCAAAATGTGCATAGAATGTACTTCTCCCGATGTCTGCTTCATCAATTATTTCCTGAACTGTTATATGCTCGTACTTTTTGCCTTCGAGTAAGTGACCGAAGGCTTTAAATATAGCATCGCGAGTCTTTTTTTGCCGTCTGTCCATAATAATTCTCCGTACAATTTTTAAAAAATGTTCGATATCTTACATTTGTAATGGTTTGATTATTGAAATTAAGAAAAATATCGAACATAATGTTTGATAGCAAACATATTATACAGTAGTTGCTTTGAAAAGTCAATTTATAAACGGAGGATTTACTATGATTGACAAGCTTTGTGAACGCCTTGAGAGTCTGCCTGCAACGGTGATTTCGGGTATATTCCTTTTACTTGATTTAGTCCCTCATATAGCAGAGGAGTTTTTTGTGAGGGAAATTAATTTATTTGTGCATTTTGAGTTTTCGTGGATAGCTGTGTTGATTTCGGGTATTCCGATTGTTTGCAGTGCATTTAAAAAGCTGATCTTTAATAAAGGAATAGGTAAAATTTCTTCCGCCTTGCTTATTTCGATTGCCATGCTTGCCGCAATTGCAATCGGTGATTTGTTCGCCGCGGCAGAGGTTGCATTCATTATGGCTTTGGGTGAGCTTTTAGAGGATAAAACCACCGCCAAGGCTAAAAAAGGAATTAAAAAGCTTGTCGGATTGATACCGCAAACTGCAAGAAAAATTGTTTCGGATAAAGAGCTTTTCGTGCCTGTGTCCGATATTATGATAGGTGATACTGTCCGTATTCTTCCGGGAGAAACCGTTGCGGTTGACGGGCAGATTATTAACGGAGAAACCTGCGTTGATCAATCGGTTATAACAGGTGAGGCATTACCTGTTGATAAAGCGGTGGGCGATGAAATATATAGCGGAACAATAAACTGCTTTGGTGCAGTTGATGTGATTGTCAAAAAAACAGGTAAAAATTCTTATATGCAAAAGCTTATTTCAATGATGAAAGAGGCAGAGGATAAGAAAGCGCCCATTCAAAGGGTTGCTGATAAATGGGCAAGCTATCTTGTTCCTGTTGCGCTATTGTTGTCGGTTTTGTCCGGAATTATATTGCAGAATGTTGTGGTTGCGGTCACGGTTTTGGTTGTGTTCTGCCCCTGTGCTTTGGTGCTCGCAACCCCTACCGCCGTTATGGCGGCAATAGGTCAGGCAACCAAATTCGGTGTTATCATAAAATCAGGCGAAGCACTTGAAAAAATGAGTAAAATCAATTTTGCCGCATTCGATAAAACAGGCACATTAACCCAAGGCAGGCTTGAGGTATCGCAGATAATAAGCTTTGACGAAAATATTGACGGTGATTTGCTCCTCTGCCTTACGGCATCGGCAGAAAGCCTTAGTGAGCATCCGTTAGGAAAAGCAATAACCGATTTTGCCAAAAAGCAGGGTAAAAGCCTTTTTAAAGCCGATAGTTTCAAAATGGAGTCGGGCAAAGGCATTTTTGCAGTTGTAAACGGTGTTGAGCTTCATTGCGGTAATGAGAGGTATCTGAGGGAAAATAATATCGTGATTTCCGATGAGGCTTTTGCCGCACTTTCGCATTTGTGGTCTGAGGGTAAGGCTTCGGTATTGGTGGCAGTAAACGGCAGACCTTCGGGTATTATTGCGCTTTCGGACAGCTTGCGCTCAAATGCGGCAGAAGCGGTTAAACAGCTTAAAGAAGCGGGCGTTAAAAGTGTACTGCTTACAGGTGATAAATACCGGGCTGCAGATTATTTTGCCCGAAAGTCGGGCGTGTCCGAAATTTTTGCTGAGCTGTTACCACGGGAAAAGGCGGAGCATATTAAAATACTGCAGCAGCAGGGAAACTCGGTTTGTATGGTAGGTGACGGTATAAATGATGCCCCGGCTCTGAAAACAGCCGATGTGGGAATAGCAATGGGTAAAATGGGTAGCGATATCACCGTGGAGACTGCCGACATCGTGTTAATCGCAGATGATATTTCAAGCTTGCCTTATCTTAAAAGATTGGCAAACGCAACGGTGAAAACAATAAAATTCAGCATTTTTCTTTCGCTATTTATAAATTTCATCGCTATTGTTTTGTCACTTCTGCAGGTGCTCACTCCCATAACCGGCGCACTCGTCCATAATGTAGGATCTTTTCTTGTTGTTTTTTCAGCCGCTTTGCTGTACGATAGAAAAGTTGTATAAAAAGGTTAATATTAATGTGAAAAGATTATTAAAAATTTTTTGATTTTTTTCAAAAAAAGTCTTTTTGTGTCGAGGGATTTGTGGTAATATATTAACAGAAGTAATTTTGCGGAGGTTAATTTATGGCAAGCATCGATTTTAAGCATACCCCTTACGGCGATATGGCACTTATCAGTATGCGCGGTTGCGAGGATATTTCTTCACAGGTGGATTATTATCTTAAGCAATGGCGCAACATTCCGGAGGACGAATCCTTTGTGGTTTCGGCAAACTGCCCCCGTTTCGGTACAGGTGAGGCAAAAGCAGTTCTTAATCACACAGCACGCGGACTTGATGTGTATATTATTTGTGACTGCTTCAATTATAATGTTACATATAAGATGTACGGTATGACCGTTCCGATGAGTCCGGATGACCATTTTCAGGATTTGAAGCGTATTATAGCCGCTTTGGGCGGTAAAGCAAGAAGAATTACCGTTATTATGCCCATGCTTTATGAAGGTAGACAGCACAGAAGAACCACCCGTGAATCAATGGACTGTGCAATGGCACTTCAAGAGCTTGTAGCGATGGGCGTAAAGAATATAATCACCTTTGACGCACATGACCCCCGCGTTAATAATGCTATCCCGCTTGACGGTTTTGATAATGTTCAGGCAGCCTATCAGATGATTAAGGCTTTGCTTAAAACCGTTCCCGATATTAAGCTTGACCGCGACCATACCATGATTGTTTCACCCGATGAGGGCGGTATGGGCAGATGTATTTATTATTCATCTGTTTTAGGCTTGGAGCTTGGTATGTTCTATAAGCGCCGTAATTACTCGGTTGTTGTAAACGGCAGAAATCCGATTGAAGCACACGAATTTTTGGGTAATGATATTGTCGGTAAGGATTTGATTTTGGTTGACGATATGATTTCCTCCGGCGAGTCTATGCTTGATATTGCCGCAAAGCTTAAAGAAAAGGGCGCAGGCAGAATTTTTGTTTTCTCAACCTTCGGTCTTTTTGTTGAGGGCTATGATAAGTTTGATGAATATTATAAAAACGGACTTATCGATAAGGTGTTCACAACCAACCTTATTTTCCAGCCTGAAGAGCTTTTAAAGCGCGAGTGGTATTGCAGTGTTAATATGTCAAAGTACATTGCTTTGCTTGTTGACACACTTAACTACGATAATTCTATCAGCGGCTTGCTTGACCCTGCAGACAGAATTAAAAAGGTTGTTGCAAAGTATAATCAGGATAATAAATAAATATTTAATGGCTGCTTCGCAAAGTGAAGCAGCCATTTTTTCGCTTAATTTGGAAAGGAATGCTTAGTTCATACTGTTATAGGAGGGGTGAAAATACCGAGAGAGGGCGGATTGTAGCTCCATATAAAAAACAGTAAAGCTGTCACACCCAAGAGAACAGCAAAGAAAATATTGGCATTTTTGGAATAAAATTTTTCCTTTAATATAACAGTTCTTTTCTTGCAAAGCAAAACAATAACGGCAATGTAATAGCTTGTAATGTTTATAAAGCTGATGTCATAGCCTACAATTCCGTTTACAAGATAATATATAACTATTACAGTTGCCAATCCGCAGAATAATCCGATTGCTGTTGCCGCCAAGTAGTTACGGGGTTTTTCGTGTGAGAATAAATATTCAAATGAAGAGTAAATAATAGTAGGAAAGAACAGAAGCTTCAAATGTTCCCACACACTTTCGCTTACAGGGAAAATCAGTCCTAAAATGCTGTTTTCACCCGACCAATCGTAAACAAAGTGTCCCACGGTGCCTAATAAGCCTATAACCAAAAAGGCAATGATATTTTTCTTGAAATTCATAATTCTTTCGCCACCGATTATTAATGATGATATTAATATTATTATCGCAACAGCTTGGATTATGACTTGTTTTAGTTATTTTTGAATTTTTAACAAAAAAAAAATACCAACCGCTATTAAAGCGGTTGGTAGGCTGTGAGATATAAATCTGTTAGTAGTTATGGTGACAGATTAAAGGTTCTTTAAGTAATTGATACTTTTCTCTGCACATTCCATTGGGGTAAGACCCATGCTGGGCATATCCTGCTCAACAACAACCCATTTTGTGCCTGCCTTTTCAGCAGAAGCAAGAATAGCAGGGAAATTCTGGAGACCTGAGCCCACGGGACGGAATTCAAATGCACCGGCAGTGTCCTTTTCCTCGTCTTCGTCAATGCCGATAAGCGCATACATATTTTCGCTCTTGCGACCAACAAAATCCTTAAGGTGCAAGATGTTTGCACGACCGCTGTATTTAAGCAGATATTCAGCAGGATTTTCACCGCCAACATTAACCCAGCAGGTATCAAGCTCGGTTTCGAGAATGTCAGCAGGAACCTCCTCATAAAGAACATCAAGAGCATATTTGCCGTCAATTTTCTCAAATTCAAAATCGTGGTTATGGTAACCCAAGGTCATACCAAGAGCCTTAGCCTTAGCACCTAACTGCTTGGCACCCTCAATAATATCGTTGAATTTATCATTGCCGGGTCTGTATTCCTCTGTGAGATAGGGGATTACAACATACTTACAGCCGATTTCAGCATAGGTTGCAAGTGTGTCCTCGTTGTTCATCATTTCAACAAAGGGAACATGGGCAGAAATCGGAACAAGACCGATTTCCTCGCACATCTTTTTGATTTCAGCGGCGGATTTTCCATGGAGACCGGCAAACTCAACACCGTCATAACCTAAAGCCTTTACCTTTTTTAAGGTGCCTTCAAAATCGGCAGCCATATCATCGCGTACAGAATAAAGCTGTAATGCTATGGGGAATTTAATCATTTCAATTCTTCCTTTCGGTAATTTTCAGTATGAAGCTTTAGCACTTTTGTACTAAAGCTTCATTTTTAGTTTTTAATTAAACTTCGGGAATTTCGATTGTTACTTCCTTGCCTTCTCTTGCAGAACGAACAAGACCGTCAAGTATAGCTTGGTTGATAACAATTTCGCTTGAAGGAACGGTGGCTGTGCCGCCTGTTTTGATAGCGTCAACAAATGAACGGAGCTTCTTGTAGAAAAGCTTGGGATCAGCGGGCTTAAGGGGTACCTGATATTCAACAGTCTGGTCACCGAGAGTCTTATAGATGGTGAGGGGCTTGTTGAATTCGCCGTTCCAGCAATCGGTTGAGGGAATGCGTAAGCCGGCTTTAGTACCAAGGATAAGTGCGTCACCACAGGTATCCATGTGCATAGCCCAAGAAATACGGAAATCGAGAACTATACCGCCTTCAAGACGAACAAAGCCTGCCGCAAAGTCGTCAACACCGAATTTCTCAGCATATTCGGGATGTGTGGGATAGTAAGCGGGGTCTTTACCGAAGAAATCGGAAATATAACCTGTTGCTGTGAGGGGCTTAGGATAGCCAACAGCACCTAAAAGCATATCGAGTGAGTAGCAACCGATATCGCCAAGTGCGCCGATACCGCCGGTCTCTTTCTCAATGAAGGTGGTGCCGAAGGGGGTAGGAATACCGCGTCTGCGACCGCCGCCTGCCTGAATATAGTAAACATCGCCAAGCTCACCGGATTCAACGATTTTCTTAATCATCTGCATATTAGCGCTCATTCTGGGCTGGAAGCCGATGGTAAGAATTTTGCCGCTTGCCTTTTCAGCCTTCATAACCTCGATAGCCTCGTCAAGTGTTACGGTAAAGGGCTTCTCAAGCATTACATTAACACCGTGGTTAAGTGCGTTGATAGCACAGGGAGCGTGCTGAGTGTTGTATGTACAGATGCATACACCGTCAAGATCTTTTTCTGCTTCTAAAAGAGCTTCGTCACTGTCATAAAGACGGGCACTCTCAAAGCCGAATTCCTTTGCAAAGTCTGCTGCCTTTCCGGGCACGATATCTGCCAATGCAACAACCTCCACATCGGGCATCTCGTTAAGAGCCTCTGCGTGAGAGCCTGCAATCCAGCCGGTACCGATAATACCGATTTTCACCTTTTTAGAGGTATCGATTGCTTCAACCTCATGATTTTCTTTAAATGCGTCTAAACCTGCTGCTTTTGCCATTTTGAGTTTCCTCCTAAAAAAATTTATTTTATATTACGAACTGGCGCAAATAGCGGCAGCTCAATTTCACTGAATCTAATACCTTTTCCTTACAGCTTTCAAAAGCCTTATCCTCAACCTCAATGCAAACAAAGCTGTCATAGCCTACATCGGTTAAAGCAGAGATGTATTTACCCCAATCGACATCGCCAAGACCGGGAAGCTTGGGACTCATATATTCAAGGGGATAAGCCATAACACCAACATCATTAAGTCTGTCAGGATAAAGCTTAATATCCTTGCAGTGAACATGGAAAATCTTATCCTTAAACTCGTATATAGGCTTTATATAGTCAATCTGCTGCCAGATAAAATGGCTGGGATCGTAGTTGATGCCAAAATTATCAGAGGGGATAAGCTCGAACATTTTTCTCCAAAGCTTGGGAGTAGTAAACAAATTCTGTCCTCCGGGCCATTGGTCTGCACCAAACAGCATTGGGCAGTTTTCGATGGCAACCTTAACACCCTTTTCCTCTGCTAATTTAATAATGGGGGGCCAAACCTCCTTGAATATTTCAAGATTTTCCTCAACGGTTTTTGTTTGGTCGCGACCGATAAAGGTGGTAACCATATTCACGCCTAAAAGCGCACTCATATTGATAACCTTTTTAAGATGGTCGATGCTTGCCTGTCTCTTTTCCAAATTACCGTCCATTGTGTTGGGATAAAATGCAAGAGAGGAAATCTCAACATTTCTTTTTGCACAGTAATCCTTAACATAGGCAATGTAATCGGCAGATGTGTTTTCAACATCAATGTGGCTTACACCTGCGTAACGGCGCTCAGCCTTTCCCTGTGGCCAGCATGCAACCTCAACACAGCTGCAGCCGTTGGCGGCAACATCGTCAATCATTTGTTCGAATGTAAATCCGTCATAAATTGCACTTACAACACCAAGCTTCAAAAAAAACACTCCTTTTTATTTTTCCGGATAAAAAATTCCGGCTTTGTTTTTAATTTGGTCCATACATTTATGAACATTTAGGCAAAGCTCATTTGCTGACACATAATCGGTTTTGTTTTGATTGAACCTGAGTATATAGTCGGCAAATCGTTGAGCCTCACCCTGCATTTGCTCTGCTTTAGTAAGCAGACCTGTAATTTGAGTTTCCAAACCGTCTTTTACTAAGGTAACGCCGCAATATTGTGAAATAAAGGGGATTTTCAAGGTTCCTTTTTCTCCGATTATTTCACTTCCGAGCATACTTTGACCGGTTTTACTGTATGTAAGCAGGGCAGAGAAACCGTCATATTTAAAAACCGCACTGCCTGCTCCGTCTGCACCGTTAGACATTAACGAGCATTCGGCAGATATTTCCTTTGGCATACCCAATAAATCCACAGCACCGTAAACACAGTAAACACCTAAATCCATAAGTGTTCCGGCATGGAGTGACATATCGAATATATTAACCTGCTCGCCCCTTAAAAAAGCATCTAAACGGCTGGAGCGTTGACAGAAATCTATTCTCGCCATAGCAATGCTTCCAATTTCTTTAAGTGCGGCTTTGACGGCACAGTATCCCTTGGAATGGCGCGGAATAATCGCCTCCATATATACAAGACCTTTTTTATCGGCAAGCTTCTTTAGCTCAATGTAATCCGCAAGGCTTGTAACTATCGGCTTTTCGCAAAGCACATGCTTGCCGTTTTCAAGGAAAATACGGGTTTGCTCTGCATGGAACACATTTGGAGATGCAATATATACTGCATCAATACCCGAAGCTCTCGCCATTTCTGCAAGGTCGGTAAAAACTCTGCCACATCCGTGTTTGTCTGCAAATGCCTTTCCGGTGTCTGCATTCCTTGAGTAAACTGCCGAAAGCTCATACTCATGGGTAAGCTTCATTCCGGATAAAAATCCGTCACAAATAGCGCTTGTGCCTATTGTAGCAAGTCTTATCATATCTCTACCGAAAGTGTCTGTTTAAGCTCGTCTGATTTAAAGCAGGCTTCCATAACAAGCAACACTCTGCGCACTTCAGAATTTTTGATGAATTGCTCTGTTTTACCGTCTATTGCATCACAGAAATTGCGGTAAAAATTATGAACATCGCTTGAGGGCTTTTCAATATCGTATTCATCAAGGGTTAAGTGGTCTCTCGGTGCCATAGTTTTCGTTATACCTGCCGCATTTTGCACAGGTGTAACATCCTTTTCAATCCAACGGGTAAGCTTGGCGATGTGTGCCTTTTGCTGCCAATCGGTAAGGTAGAGGGAGCCGTTTTCGCACTGCATATAGAAACGGGGCATAGCAATAAAGTTATATGTACCAACCTCAACATGCGCGGTTTTTCCGCTTTCAAATATAAGCTCCAAGCGGAAGCCGTCATCAACCTCTTGGTTAGTTATATGTGTGTTGACACAGTTGACCGAGACAACCTTTTCGGTAATGAGCTGCAGCATCTGGTCAATAAGATGAACGCCCCAATCAAGAATCATACCGCCGCCGGGTGCTTTTTCACAGCGCCAATCGCTGGGTATACCGCGTGAGCCGTGTATTCTCGACTCGATACGGATAACCTTACCGATTTCCTCACTTCTAATAACACCCTTAACGCCTAAGAAATCAATATCCCAGCGTCTGTTCTGATGCACCGAAAGCTTTTTGCCGCTTATATTGGCGGCATCAACCATACGGTCAAATTCATCAACCGAAAGCGCCACGGGCTTTTCACAAATAACATTATGACCGCTTTTCAGACCGTTTACTACTAAATCCTCATGCACATCATTAGGGGTAGCAACAACGATGATGTCAACACTGCTGTCAGCAAAAATCGCTTCGTTGGATTCATAGACAAAAATACCGTTTTCCTTTGCGGCTTCTCTGCGGTTTTCTTTAATATCGTATGTACCGGCGAGCACCGCAACATCACTTTTCAATATCTGCGCGCAGTGCCAAGCGCCCTGACCGCCGTATCCTATAACAGCAACTTTTTTCATAATTAATCCTCCAAAGGCTTTTTAACATGAGGACATTCAAGCTCGGAAACCCTGTAACCGGGCTTTGCCCAATGAATGGCATTTTTAATCACTTTAAGAATTTGCCTGTTATGGAAAATCGGGAAGGTTTCATGCCCCGGCTGGAAATAGAATACCTTTCCGTACTCCTTCCTCCAACAACAGCCTGCGCGAAAAACCTCACCGCCTTCGAAATTGCCGATGAAAACAAGCTCGTCAGGCTCGGGGATACCAAAGGGCTCACCGTAGGTTTCCTCATGCTCAAGATGAATAAATCTGCCAATACCCTGAGCTATCGGGTGAGAGGGATTACATACCCAAACGAGCTCACGGTCGCCATCCTCACGCCAGGTAAGGTTGCAGGAGGTGCCCATTAAAAGCTTGAAAGGTTTTGAATGATGACTTGAGTGCAGGAAAATTATGCCCATACCCTTTAAAACTGCATTTTTAACCTTTTCGGCAATTTCGTCAGGTACCAAATGATGTGCCATGTGTCCCCACCAGATGAAAACATCGGTATTTTCCAAAAGCTCATCAGTGATGCCGCAATTTTCGTCATCAAGTGTTACTGTTTTAACCGAAACGGCTTCGTCCTCAAGCCCTCTTTTGAGCGCATTGTGGATACCGTCAGGATAGATTGCTTTTACAGCATCAACCTCTTTTTCATGCTTGAACTCGTTAAAAACGGTCACATTAATCATAGAAAACCCCTCTTAAATGAATACAAAATAATCATTTTATATTTTGCATAATATTTCTATCCGTATTTTACATTTTTTTTAGCAAATCGGCAAGTCATTACTCGGCAAATTTTTAGCCAAATATTGCGGTTTTTTCTTGATTTTAGAAATAACAGGCTGTATAATAGAAAATAACCAGTCAAGGCGGTGCTCTAATGAAAAATATTACTTATGAAAATAAATCGGAACTTTTTAAATTTGAAATGCAAAAGTATTTATCTCCTTTACCGCATTTACATAAAGAAATTGAAATCGTATATGTAATGGACGGGTGCTCCTATGCTTTTGCCGACCGCAAGAGTGAGGTTATAGGGACAGGCGATTTGTTTATAGCATTTCCAAATCAAATTCATTACTACGAAGCGTCTGTTACCGGTGAATATCTGGTTTTGATTTTTTCTCCGGATGTTCTTTTTGAAATAAAATCTCTTATGTATAATAATTTGCCCGATAAAAATTTTCTCCACAATATGTTATATAGCGATGCAACTGAATTGTTGCTTAAGGCATGGAAAACAGAGGGAGACTACAGCCGGACAGCGGTGGTAGGAATATTGAATGAGATGGTTGCGCTTTTGCTACAGCAGATTGATATAAAATCCCGTATTAAAACCGACAATTCAACCCTGCAAAGCGTACTGAATTACTGTTCACAGAATTTTTCGTCAGAGCTTACACTTGACACGGTTGCCGATGCGTTACATATCAGTAAATATCATATTTCTCATCTGCTTAACAATAAGTTGGGTATAGGCTTTAATTATTATTTGAATACTGTAAGAATTAATGCTGCGTGCGACCTTTTAGAGGATACCGATAAAAAAATTGCCGATATTTCCGAGGAGGTCGGTTTTGGCTCGATTCGTTCCTTTAACCGCGCTTTTTCGCAGATTATGAATATATCGCCTCTGCGCTATCGCGATAAATTTTCAACACCTTAGCATTTTAAACACCGCACAAAAGCGGTGTTTTTTTACTCTCTTTTGTGCTTTCGGTAATTGGCGGGGGAGACACCCACTCTTTTTTTAAATATAAGACCAAAATAATTTGCTGAGGAAAAACCGCAGCGGTCGGCGATTTGATTTATCTCCAAATTACTTCCAATCAACTCTTTTGCACGATTAACCCTGATGTCGAGCAAGAAATCTATGGGAGAACGGTTGGTGTATTTCTTAAAATTGTAGAGGATTGCCGGCTTGGAGGTGAAAAAGAGCTTTGAAAGCAAATCAAGGGTTATTTTTTGGTTATAGTTTTTATTCAGGTAATCAATTATCTTTAAAACAACGGTAGGAACACGGTCGTTTTCAAGTGACACATTCTCAAACGATGCCTTTTTCAGTTCACTTAATTTTAGTATGTAATATGAGAACAGCGTTTGAATAACGGTGCCGCGATACTTTGGTTCTTTGTAGGGGGTAGCCATAAGCTCAAGAAGGGCTTGCATTTCCTCATCCTGCTTAGCTGTCGGAGAGGTTATATTGAGGGACATTTTCCCTAAAATCTCTTTTTCAAAAGCGTTAAGATAATTTTCGGCTACATTAACATTATATTTTGTAAACGGTCCGCCCTCTGTTTTGTGCATTGCATATGGTGGGATAACAACCAGCGTGGGAGCTTTTATTCGGTAGAGAGAGTTATCAAGAAAAAACATTCTTTCACCCTTGGCAAGGTAGTAAATTTCAAAGTGTGGATGTGAATGAAGGTCATTCATATTCCAAGCGTTAAGTTTTTCAGCCTTGTCGATTTCTATAAATGCCATATTTTCACCTGAATTTTAAATATATATGTAATCTATAAGGATTTTAGCATATTTTGTATTGAAATTCAAGATTAGTGATGTATAATTTAAGAAAAAATTATACGAGGTGGCAAATATGGGGAGATTGTTTTCAGAGCATTTTAAAAGGCGGGTTTCTTGCTTGGACGGTGCGTGGAAAAACGCCGTGGATAACAAAAATGTAGGTTTGGCGGAAAATTGGTGCTGCGGTTTGCCAAAAGGTAAAACTGTTATGGTACCGTCAGTGTGGAACACAGAAAACGATATGCTTTCATACGAAGGAAAGGTTTGGTATGAAAAACAGTTTTTCACTGCCGAAAAATGCATAAGACTTGTTTTTGAGGGTGTTATGACCGAAGCCACCGTTTGGTTGGACGGCAAGCTTTTGGGCACGCATTACGGTGGATTTTCAAGCTTTAATTTCATTGTCGGGGAAGTTGCAAGCGGAGTTCATAAGCTCGTTTTGTGCGTTGATAATAGCTTTAATTCCAAATCCATTCCTCAGGCGTGGGTGGATTGGTATCATTACGGAGGTATTGTACGAAGCGTTTATGTTGAGGAATTGAAAGGAATTTCTATCCTTAATAACCGCTTGGATTATGAGTTAAACAGTGAGCTTACAGCCGCAAAGGGTGCTTTTACACTTGAGCTTTACAATGCCGATAACAAATCTTTAAAAACAACCCTTACCGCTAAGCTTGACGGTATTGCTGTTTTTGAACAAAATATCAGTCTGGAGGCAGGGCAGAGACTTAATTTTAAAACCGATGAATTTGAAATTCAAAATATCCGCCTTTGGGATATCGGTAGTCCCGAGCTTTATAATATTGAGTTTTTAACCGATACCGATGATTTGCTTGACCGTACAGGCTTCAGAAAGGTTGAGGTTAAAAACGAAGGCATTTATCTTAACGGAAAAACCGTTGAGCTTCGCGGCGTAAACCGTCACGAGGAATACCCCGATTTCGGTTTTGCTTTTCCTAAAAATCTAATGGGCAAAGACCTAGATATTATCGAGAAGCTAAACTGCAATTCAATCAGAGGCTCACATTATCCAAATTCAAAGGAATTTGTTGATATGATGGATGAAAGAGGAATTTTGTTTTGGAGTGAAATTCCTATATGGGGCTTTGGATTTTCCGAGGAGGTACTTGCCGACCCGATTGTGGTGGAGCGCGGACTTAATATGCACCGCGAGATGATAGAACAATATTTTAATCATCCGTGCATTATAATTTGGGGAATGCATAACGAGATTTTAAGCGACACGAAGCCCGGATATAATATGACAAAGACCTTTTATGAATTTCTTAAGGAAAACGGCGGTAACCGAATAATCACCTATGCTACCTGCAGGGTAAGCACCGATATCTGCCTTGAGCTTTGTGATGTTATTTCTATTAATCAGTACAGCGGTTGGTATTCCAATGTTTCGTGGCAGGATTATTTGAATGATGTCAGAAAACGCCGTGAGGAGCTGGGGCTTTCGGATAAGCCGGTTATAATGGGAGAGTTTGGTTGTGCCGCGCTGTACGGCAACCACACCTTTGATAATATTTCCTGGACAGAGGAGTATCAGGCAGAACTTTTGCAGAACAGTATTAATATATTCCATCAGGACCCTATGGTTGTGGGATTTTATGTGTGGCAGTATTGCGATATGCGTACCTGCCGCAGAGCAGGTCTTGACCGCGCAAGAGGCTTTAATAATAAAGGAATAGTTAATGAATACCGCAAACCAAAGGCGGCATATTTTGCGGTGCAAAAGGCATATAAGGCACTTGAAAGGGAAGAAAAAGAATGTTAAAACCGCCACAGGGTGGATTTTATGGAAAGATTGCCTACCGAAGGTAATAAAGCAGAGTTGGGCTTTCTTGAAAACGGCAGTTTTTTCCTTTTGATAAGTTTTGTTAATGAGGAGACTAACTATGGGTAGGGTTAAATTTTCCCGTGAATATTCGGTATCACTTTTGGAAAGAGAACCGAAAATGCGTTTTAAAAAAGGCGAGGATTTCATTGTCTGGCAGAAAAATGCCAAGGAAAAGCTTTGGGATTTGTTAGGCCTTGATGAAATGCTTCGCTGTAATGATGATGATTTTGTCATCGAAAAGACCGAAAAGCTTCCCGAATATACGGCGGTTGATTTCTCTTTTCAAAGTGAACAGGGTTACTATGTGCCGTGTTCGGTTTATACTCCCACCAAAAACAATAACGGCAATACCGTAATTTGCATACAGGGACATAGCACGGGCAAACATGTTTCGATTGCCCAAGTAAGACACGCGTATGACGAAAACTGTATTGAGCGTGATTCGGATTATGCTTTGCAGGCGGTAAAGAACGGTTACACTGCTGTCTGTATTGAACAGCGCTATATGGGTGTGTGCGGCAGCTCCGAACAGGGGTATCCACACTGCTCTGTAAAAGGCGCCTCATTACCGGCTTTACTTCTCGGTCGTTGCGCTATCGGAGAACGCGTATGGGATGTTATGCGCCTTATCGATGTTATTCAAAACCGTTTTCCCGAGCTTAATCTTGATAATCTTATCTGTGTTGGTAATTCGGGCGGTGGCACTGCAACATTTTACGCGGCTTGTATCGATGATAGAATTAAATGTGCCGTACCGTCCTGTTCGGTCTGTACCTTTAAGGGGTCCATCGGTGAAATTCATCACTGTGCCTGTAACTATATACCCGGTATTGCCAAGTATTTTGATATGGGTGACTTGGGCGCACTTGTGGCACCGCGCACTCTTATTGTGGTAAACGGCAATGAGGATGAAATCTTTCCGGACAGCGAAGTGAGAAAATGCTTCGCACTTATTAAAGAGGGCTATAAAAATGCAGAAGCAGAGGAAAAATGCCGCCTTGTAACGGGAGACGGTGGGCACAGATTTTTTGCCGAAGCCACTTGGAAAGAAATTTCAAATTGCTTTTTAAAACCGTTTATAAGCGAATTTTATAAGGAGCCGCAAATAATAACCCACGATGATGGTGGGCATTACTTTTTCGGTTATTATGATATGCGTGCTTCACAGGGAAACAGGCATCTTTGCCACAGAGTGGATTTTATGGATAGATTGCCTACAGAAAAAGACGAAGCAGAATTGGGCTTTCTTGAAAACGGCAAGTTTTTTCCCTTTGCCAAGACGGTTGCATGGAATTTTCAACAAGGGGCAATGCTTCAATATCATCCGACAAAGAAGGATACGGTTTATTATAACACTGTAAAGAACGGTTGTTATTGCACCGCTACACATAACTATAAAACCGGTGAAATAAAATATACCGACCGTGCCACTGCCTGTGTTTCTCCTGACGGAAATTGGGGACTTGCGGTTAATTTTGGCAGAATTTTCGATTTCCGTCCGGGCTACGGCTATGCCGGTTTTTGTGATGATAATGCAAACCAAAATGCACCTTTGGATGACGGTGTATTCCTTACAGATATGGAAACGGGAAAATCAAAACTGCTTATCAGTTATAAAGAGATTTTGCAACCGTCCGGCTTTAATTCGGAGGATAAAATTCTTGTTAATCACATAACCTTCAATAAAACGAGTAACCGTTATATTATGCTGGTGCGTAATTTCCCTTTAGAGGAGGGTGAGTGGTCTACCTCTATGCTTGTCGGGGATTTAAAAGGGAATGTGAAGGCAGTTTTGAGTAATACCTATGTTTCCCATTACGATTGGCTTAACGGTGAGGAAATACTCGCTCACTGCACAGTTGGAAAAGAAAAGGGAATGTTTAAAATTAATGTGCCAACAGGGGAGTGGACAGAATATGATATGCCTTACTTCCATCTGCCGGGCAACCCCGATATACATTGCAATTATTCACCCGATAAGCAGTTTATTATAGGTGACGGCTACCCTCATAACGGTTACCGTTCACTGTTAGCGTACAATTTGCAAAGTGGCAACTCTGCAACCTTGTTGTCTGTTCTTACAGATGTACCGTCCATTATAGATATCCGTTGCGATTTGCATGCAAGATTTGTGTTTGATGGGGAATACATAAGCTTTGATACTACCCATAACGGTAAACGGGAAATAGCAATGGTTTCTGCCGATGTATTAAAGAACTTAGATTAAAAAAGTGGATGTAAAAAACATAATATGCAAAAACCTCTAAAAACTGGCAAAAGAAAATAAAAAATGTAGTAGAAGTAAAAAATTGAAACTTCTACTACTTTTTTTTGCAATTAATCAGCAGTCCATCTGAACTCAAAATCCGTTTTATCTAACTTGCAACACTTCTGCAAATCTGACCCTAAATTAGATTCATCATCATCAAGCGCGTCTATTCTCACTCTCAATGCTTCAATAAGTGCGTTTAATGATGCCTTTGATTTTATCCAATTTTGAGGACTAAACACTTTGTTTTCGGAAATATGCTTGCTATTTGCATTTTTAAATGCACGATTCATTGTTTTACCGGTTAAGTTAATAACTTTATCTAACATATTATGTTCTTTTAATCTATGCAACACGATACTTGGCTTTGGTACCATATCGCTCATATTACTAAATTCAGAAAACATAATCGATATTGCAAACAAATGATGGAAAGGTGCATAAGCTTTCATTGCTAATAAGCTTTCGTTTATTCCCATTGGATTATCTGGGATCCATTTGCTCATTATCGCATTATGTAATTCATGAAGTGCTTGTACATCTTCAGCTGGATAATCCTTTTTAAACAACTGATTAAAATATACATCGAATACCTTTGTTTCGCTATAAGAAAGCGTTGGTCTCTGCGAATGCCAAGCTATTAATTCTTTACCTAAGTCTGTCAATTGAATTATATGATTTTGGTCATAAGATGCTTTGCTTACATCTTCGCCACGCTTTGTGATTAGGTAGCCATTTGGATATCTCTGCTCATAATTCTTTTTGATACTTAATACGACTTTGTCATTACTTCTCAAATCTCTTGCCTTAACTGCGCTTTGAGAGTTTGTAGAGTTTGTTATTTTGTCCTCTTTCTCACCGTTTGTCATTTCATAGAATTTAAACAGTATGTAACCACATGATTTCTTTGCAGCTTCGCCGCAGTTAAAAATTGTACTAAGGCTTTGACATCCATTTACAACATTCAAATCTTTTACTTTTATTGTTCCGTTTTTTATTTCTATTTTGGAACAGATAGCAGTAATTCCATTATGATAGAAGAAAAAATCGTTTGCTTCTTTCTTTATTGTTCTTGCTATGGACTTGTTTACTTTATTACTGTTACCAAGTGATTGCCTGACATTCTTTCTAAACAGCCTACCATCTTTGATACCAGGAATATTAACACAATCTTTCAATGTAACAGCTGCTAAAATCGCTCTTGTTCCATTGATTTCTAACTCAAAATATTTTCCGTTTTCAATGTTAAACACATGATTTATATAACTGTTTGTTTTATTCAAAGCTTCGTCATATTTGACTTTTAAAGTTTCGTTGTCTACTATTATAATGTTAGCATTTAATTCTTCGTTTTCAGCTATTTTCTTTGTGAAAATTTCAACATCAGATAATGCTTGTTGTGTCAACATTGATGTAGTAATCAATTCGAAGCAAATTTCATAATCATCTTCTAATGCCCTTGAAATTTCATTTATCTTTACTTTTAATTTACTATTTGCAGATTCTTGTAAAGCATCTAAATCTTGTACCATGACCCAAGACGCTAATACCTCTCTAACCGGCTCTGCGTTTACTAAATCACCCGATAAAAACTTGCCTTGAATAATATATATTGTAGAATCTTGATTGTTGATATAAACTGCATCTATTTGTTTATCATTCGCTCCATCTGTTAAACAGTCTTTTGCCTCAATAATATCTAAACCGTGTATATTCCTTAAATACCAGGCTACAAATCTCTGTCCGTCATTTGCATAATTGCTTTGATAATACTCTTGTTGGATGTCATTCTGAACTTTTGAATGCATTTTTATCCTCCATAAATATTTTTTATTTGTCTATATTTCATGATAAAAAGTAAGTTTGTTTTTTCATAATATGAAATATTGAACTTGTGAATAATAGAAAGTGTGATATGGTTACAAATAAGCCTATTTGCAAAACACAAACAGGCTTATATAAATTTATTAGATTTTTATTTATGCACTCAGGTAATACTTTACTAAGGATTGCAACAGTGTATCTCTGTCAATGCGCCTGATAAGATTGCGGGCATTATTATGAGTAGTTATATATGTTGGGTCCTCCGACAGTATATAACCTACAATCTGATTTATTGGGTTGTAGCCCTTTTCTTTGAGCGCGTCATAAACGCTGACAAGGATATTGCGGATTTCCTGCTCGGTTTGGTCTCCGATGGAAAAGGTAATTGTATTATTGTTCATTAATAACACCTCTTTGTTTCTTATTGTATACCTTATTGCAAAAAAGTTCAAGTATTATTTTCTTAAAACTGCGCCAACTGCTTCAAGCTTTTTAATGATTTTTGCACTTACATCCTCAATCTGAGTATCTGTAAGGGTTGCGTCAGCCGAACGCAGCCACACGCTGTAAGCAACACTTTTTTTGCCCTCGGGTATTTGTGAGCCGGTATAAACATCGAAAAGCTCTGCCTTTTCAAGCAACCTGCCTGCGCCGCTTGAGATTGCCTTTTCAAGTGTACCTACCGGTACATCTATGTCTACAAGCATTGCAAAGTCGCGCTCAACAGCGGGGAATTTGGGCAACGGCTTGTAGGTGGTTTTGCGTTTTTCAATACCGAGAAGCACATCAAGCTTGATTTCTGCAATGTATACTCGGTTTTCAATGCCGTATTCTGCGGCAACGGTAGGATGAACCTCACCCAAAACACCGATGTCCTTGTTGTTAGCCTTAACAGCCGCCTGTCTGCCGGGGTGGAGATAGGGTTCAGCACTGCGCTCATACTGAGTGTGTGCGCCGAATACCTTGCAAACAGCCTCTACAAGACCCTTTAATGTAAAGAAATCCTCATCATCGCCATAAATACCGATAGACATTGTCGGTAATTCAAGCGGTTGCTCAGTAATGGGTAGTTGTTTGGGAATAAAGCGCTTGCTTATTTCAAAAAATCTGCCGTTTGTAATCTTTTTGTTGATATTGGTAGCCAAAACTGTAAGCATACTTGTTGTAAGCTGTGTGCGCATTGTAGAATACTCATCACCCAATGGATTGATTATCTTAATTTGCTGTCTGCGCTCATCGTCCTCAGCTAATAAGAGTGTGTCAATAGCCTTTGAAGCAATGAAGGAATAGGTTGCTATCTCATAAGCACCGGCACCGCAAAGAACAGATTTGATTTTATTTGTTTTAATTCTTTCGGGTAAAAGCTTTCCTCGTACAACGGTACCCTTCATAGGTGTGCCTACGATATGGTCATAACCGTAAATTCGCATTATTTCCTCTGCGAGGTCTGCGCGGCCTTCAATATCATCTCTGATAGAGGGAACGCGGCAGGTTATAGTTTTACCGTCTATTGTGGTTTCAAGACCTAAGCTGTTTAAAATAGCAACAATTTTTTCATCAGGCACATCCACACCGATAAGCTCCATAATGCGGTCGGTGGTAACGGTTATGATGCGGTCCTCGGGTAAGCCTTGGTTGCAGTCTATAACACCGTCAATAATATCGCCTGCATCAAGCTCGTAAATGAGCTGTAAGGCACGCTCGGCGGCATATTCCACATTAACAATGTCCACACCGCGCTCGTATCTGCCGCTTGCCTCTGTGCGGATACCCAAGGCGCGTCCTGTGTGGCGAATGTTATCGCGGCGGAATTTGGCAGACTCCAAGAATAAATCCTTTGTGTCATCCTCAATTTCGCTCTCTCTGCCGCCCATAATACCGGCAAGGCAGGAGGGCTTTTCACCGTCAGCAATTACAAGCATATTCTCGTTAAGCTGATATTCCTTACCGTCAAGCGTGGTAATACTTTCATCAGCGCGGGCGTTTCTGACAATTATCTGTTTGTTTGCCAAATCGTTGTAATTAAAGGCGTGCATGGGCTGACCTGTTTCAAGCATAACAAAGTTTGTAATATCAACAATGTTGTTGATAGGTCTCATACCCGAAGCAGAAATTGCCTTTTGCATCCAATCGGGAGACGGTTTTATTCGCAAATTTTTAACTACTCTGCCTATATATCTTGGGCAAAGCTCGTAATTTTTAACCTCAACGCTGATATAGTCGTTAATGTCTCCGCCGACAGTTTTATACTGCGGTACGGGTGCTGTGAATTTTGTGCCTAAAACAACACCGATTTCCTTGGCAACACCTAAGAAGCAGTTGCAATCGGGACGGTTGGCGGTGATTTTGAAATCTATGATATAGTCATCAAGCCCCAAAACCTCGCGCATATCGGTACCCGGCGCGTGTTCATCGCGCAAAATAAGAATACCGTGAACCGATGCTCCCTCGTAGTCCGCCTCTGTAAGGCAAAGCTCCTCGCCTGAGCAGAGCATACCGTGGGAGTCAACACCGCGAAGCTTGCCGCTTACAATGTGCGCGCCGCAGGGGAGGTAGCTGTCATTAAGCGCCGCAGGAACAAGGTCACCCTCGCTTATGTTTTGCGCGCCGGTAACAATCTGCACAAGCTCACCGTTGCCTGTGTCCATCTGGCAAATCTGTAAATGGTCGCTGTTTTCATGGGGAGTTATTTTCATTATGCGCGCGGCTACAACATTAACAAGGTTTTCACCCTGCTTTTCAATGCTTTCAACCTCAAAGCCTGCCATTACCATACGGTCGCAAAGCTCCTCGACAGGTACATTTATCTCAACATATTCTTTTAATTGATTAAGTGAAATTTTCATTATAATCTCCATTCTGCCGCTAAAGCGTCAGCACAAATAGAAATTAAAGATTGCTGAACAGCGGCGATTTTTGTTGTATAATTGTTTTGAGGCGGAAGATACACTACAACGCACGGTAGGAGAAGTCGTAG